>NZ_NNRN01000030.1:0-118315 GCF_002252535.1 Brucella lupini | reverse complement strand
AGGCTGCTGGGTATGAGGCCGAATAAATGCGACACGCTTTAGGAGTATCGTCCATGATTTGGTGTCCACCTGTTTTGGTGGACACTTCATGCATCAGAGCACTGTGCTTCAGAAGGTGCACAGAAATTCGCGCTTACGATTTCATGATGGCTCATCCGATTCTGATCAACCGGCCCATCGTCGAAACGCCGCGCGGCACCAGGCTTTGCCGTCCGTCTGAGCTGGTTCTGCCGCTTCTGGAAAACCCGGTCGCATCATTCACCAAAGAAGACGGCGAGCAGGTTAAATCTGAGGGCAAATCACGCTGACGAACTCGCGATCAGACATCATTTTTCCTAGATAATCGGAAGTATGATCCAATAGAAAAGGCGCTGTAAAACAGCGCCTTATCGTAATTCACTTATAAACTGGATTATATTCATTCTCAGAACGGAATTTCGTCGTCCAGATCGCGCGAGAAGCCACCGCTGCTGCCACCCTGATTGGATGGGCCAGACGAGCCGAAATCACCGCCGCCACCGGAATAATCAGACATCTGGTTACGGTTGCCGCCACCGCCGCCGAACGAACGGCCTTCACCGCCGCCTTCACCACGGCTATCGAGCATCTGCAGCTCACCACGGAACTTCTGCAGCACGATTTCCGTCGAATAACGGTCATTGCCGTTCTGATCCTGCCATTTGCGGGTCTGGAGCGCGCCTTCGATGTAAACCTTGGCGCCCTTCTTCAGATATTGTTCCGCAACCTTGGCGAGGTTTTCATTGAAGATGACAACGCTGTGCCATTCGGTGCGGTCCTTGCGTTCGCCGCTCTGGCGATCGCGCCAGCTTTCCGACGTTGCAATGCGCAGATTGGCAACCACGTCGCCGGAATTCAGACGACGAATTTCCGGATCGGCACCAAGATTGCCGACCAGAATGACTTTATTGACGCTACCAGCCATCGAAAATTACTCCGGGTCTTGCATGCACACTCTTTCCGCACTGCTTCGCGCGGACAAGAGGCACTTTTCAAATGAAAGATCAGGCGCAACAATGCGCCATCACCAGAAACTCATATGTTCACCTTACAGGACTGGCTCAAAGCGCGCTCAATCCGGGCCGGTGAATTCTTCAATGTCCACAGAGTTTATGTTCTTGTTTTGTTCAAAATGCAACCTTCCGACATTAAAAAGCCTTGCGTACGCCATAAATTTCAGTGGGTTTTTGCACCGTTTACCGCGCTGATAATGCAGTTTGCCTCATTTCAGGGGCTGAAACGGCATCTGCCTTAATTTCAAAACAGCCTTGCCGACAACCTTCATAAAGCAATAGCTGCCTGCGCTTGGCAAACGGGATCAGCTTCCAAGGAAAAGCCCTGCCGCTCACTGTATCTTTGGCGCGCAGGGCTTGGGGTTTGAGCAATGCTCATGTGTCGACATTAATTCGTCGGCAGGTCTTTTCGGATCGCAAAGGCGCACGGCCATTTGCATTCCGCGCAAATTCAAATTGTCGGCAATCACACTTTCGATCAACGAGGCATCATTCCTTGCGAAAAGATGCTGCCGCAACCGAAACGGATTGTGCTTTCATCTCTGTGAAAGCTAGGCACTGTAGTCAGGTGGACTCATGCTCCTTTACCTCCCTACTGGGTCTCCCCGCCTCCTGCGGACCTCTTGCCGATGCCGTGTCATCCCACCGCGGCACCTCTCCGCTATCAGCGAGTAAGGGTAGTCTGCTCCTGTCAGGAGTGACAGTCAACGCTCTTGCGTTCACATTTCGTATCGCCTATCAGAAGGCTGGTTGTTCGATATTTGTTCTAATGATAAGAGTGCACCGATGAATGACCGGAGCCCCCTTCTTATTGGAGGGTTTCACCCCATATTAGACACCGGCGCGACGTATTTTACCATTCGGCGCCCGTTATCCATGGCATCATGAGCAGGCAGGACGCGGAATGAGCGATCAGAAATTCATTTCCATACGTGGCGCGCGCGAACACAATCTGAAAAATGTCGATCTCGATCTGCCTCGCGACAAGCTGATCGTGATGACGGGGCTTTCCGGCTCGGGCAAATCCTCGCTTGCCTTTGATACGATCTATGCGGAAGGCCAGCGCCGTTATGTCGAAAGTCTTTCGGCCTATGCGCGCCAGTTCCTCGAAATGATGCAAAAGCCGGATGTCGACCAGATCGACGGCCTCTCTCCTGCTATTTCCATCGAGCAGAAGACGACGAGCCGCAATCCGCGTTCGACGGTCGGCACCGTCACCGAAATCTACGACTATATGCGCCTGCTCTTTGCGCGCGTAGGCGTGCCCTATTCGCCTGCAACCGGCCTTCCCATCGAGAGCCAGACCGTCAGTCAGATGGTTGATCGGGTCATGGCGCTGGAAGAAGGCACGCGCCTTTATATCCTCGCGCCCATCGTTCGTGGCCGCAAGGGCGAGTACAAGAAGGAGCTGGCAGAGCTTCAGAAGAAGGGCTTTCAGCGCGTCAAGGTGGACGGCACCTTCTATGAAATCGCCGATGTTCCGGCGCTGGACAAGAAGTACAAGCACGACATCGATGTTGTGGTGGACCGCGTTGTAGTGCGCCCTGACCTGTCAACCCGCCTCGCCGACAGTCTTGAAACCTGCCTCAAGCTTGCCGAAGGTCTGGCCGTTGCCGAGTTTGCCGACAAGCCACTGCCGCCGGAAGAAACGGCTGAAGGTGGTGCTGCCAACAAGTCGGCCAACGAAACGCATGAGCGCATTCTGTTTTCGGAAAAGTTTGCCTGCCCGGTTTCCGGTTTCACCATTCCAGAAATCGAACCGCGCCTGTTCTCGTTCAACAACCCGTTCGGCGCCTGCCCGACCTGTGATGGTCTCGGCACGCAGCAGGCCATTGATCCGAACCTGATCGTTCCCGACGAAACGGCAGTGTTGAGGGACGGCGCGATTGCCCCATGGGCGCGGTCCTCGTCGCCCTATTACAATCAGACGCTGGAAGCGCTTGGCAAAGCCTATGGCTTCAAGATCGGTGCGCGCTGGGTTGATCTTTCGGAAGAAGCCCAGCAGGCCATTCTCTATGGCACCAAGGGCAAGGAAATCACCTTCCAGTATGATGACGGCCTGCGTTCCTACCAGACGACGAAGCCTTTTGAGGGCGTGATCCCCAATCTGGAACGCCGCTGGAAGGAAACCGATTCCGCCTGGTCGCGCGAAGATATTGAGCGCTTCATGGCCTCGACTCCCTGCCCTTCCTGTAACGGCTACCGCCTGAAGCCGGAAGCGCTTGCGGTCAAGGTGGGCATGAAGCATGTCGGCGAGATCACGGAAATGTCGATCCGCAAGGCCGACGCCTGGTTCCGCGACATCGATAGCAGCTTTAACGACAAGCAGCGCGAGATTGCCGCCCGCATCCTCAAGGAAATCCGGGAGCGCCTGCAGTTCCTCAACGATGTCGGCCTCGACTATCTGACGCTGGCGCGCAATTCCGGCACGCTGTCGGGCGGTGAAAGCCAGCGTATCCGTCTTGCCTCGCAGATCGGCTCTGGCCTGACCGGCGTGCTTTACGTACTGGATGAACCATCCATCGGCCTGCATCAGCGTGATAATGCGCGTCTCCTCGACACGCTGCGCCATCTGCGCGATCTCGGCAACACGGTCATCGTGGTCGAACATGACGAAGATGCGATCTTGACTGCCGACTATGTGGTCGATATCGGCCCTGCGGCAGGTGTCCATGGCGGCAAGATCATCGCTCAAGGGTCGCCGCAGGACGTGATGTCCAATGCGAACTCGCTGACCGGCAAATATCTGTCAGGCGCGATGGAAGTTGCCGTTCCGGCGGAACGCCGCAAGATTTCAAAGTCCAAGCGCATCAAGGTCGTCGGCGCGCGCGGCAACAATCTGAAAAATGTCTCGGCGGATATTCCGCTTGGAACCTTTACCGCTGTCACCGGCGTTTCAGGCGGCGGCAAGTCCACCTTTCTGATTGAAACCCTGTTCAAGGCCGCTTCGCGCCGCATCATGGGTTCACGTGAGCATCCGGCTGAGCATGACCGTATTGAGGGACTGGAGTTCCTCGACAAGGTGATCGATATCGACCAGTCGCCGATTGGTCGTACGCCTCGTTCCAACCCGGCAACCTATACGGGCGCCTTCACGCCGATCCGCGACTGGTTTGCGGGTCTGCCGGAAGCCAAGGCGCGCGGTTATCAGGCGGGCCGCTTCTCGTTCAATGTGAAGGGCGGACGCTGCGAGGCTTGCCAGGGCGATGGCGTCATCAAGATCGAGATGCACTTCCTGCCGGATGTCTATGTGACTTGTGATGTCTGTCACGGCAAACGCTACAACCGCGAAACGCTGGAAGTCCTGTTCAAGGGCAAGTCCATCGCCGATGTGCTGGATATGACAGTCGAGGAAGGCGCGGAGTTTTTCTCAGCCGTGCCTGCGGTGCGCGACAAGATGGAAACGCTCGTTAAGGTGGGTCTCGGCTATATCAAGGTCGGCCAGCAGGCGACGACGCTTTCGGGTGGTGAAGCGCAGCGCGTGAAGCTTGCCAAGGAACTGTCACGCCGCGCAACGGGCCGCACGCTCTATATTCTGGACGAACCGACAACCGGCCTGCACTTCCACGATGTGGCGAAGCTGCTCGAAGTGCTGCACGAGTTGGTGGAACAGGGCAACACGGTCGTAGTGATCGAGCATAATCTTGAAGTCATCAAGACTGCCGACTGGGTCATTGACCTTGGACCGGAAGGTGGCGATGGCGGCGGCGAGATTGTTGCCGTGGGCCGTCCGGAAGACATCGTGCAGGAGAAACGCTCCTACACCGGCCACTTCCTCAAGGAACTGCTGGAACGCCGCCCCAAGCGCAGTTCAGAGGCTGCTGAATAAGCGGCAGGCAAAGAGAGTTATTGGAAGCCGGGCCCAGTGCCCGGCTTTTTTGCGGATACTCCTCTGTCTGAGCGGGCAAGGACCTGAGAATAAAAACGTTAGTCGCTTTAACGGCCAGCGCGGTCGCATCATGCCCTGAGGCAATATACGACTTTCTAATACTCCGGGTCTGTTCCCGATCTCGAATTTATACGCCGGGACTCATAGCTTGTTCACGCCCGGCAAGACTGCGTTCTGAATGGCTTCTGCGACATATGCGAGGTTCGTTTGCAGTCGGAGGTTCGGGTAACGGAGATCCAGAACAATGGCTTATGACGAACTCAGAACCAGATTGCGCGGAGTAACAACCGCTCTTGTTACCCCATTTGAAAACGGAGAAGTGGCGCACAAGGCTTTCGCCGAGTTGGTGGAGTGGCAGATTGGAGAAGGCATCCATGCTCTTTCTCCCTGTGGCACGACCGGGGAGGCCCCAACTCTCAATACGGCGGAAAAGATCAGCCTCATCAAAACCTGTGTTGACGTCTCTGCAGGACGTGTACCCATTGTTGCGGGAACAGGCACCAACGATACTGTATCGACAATTGCATTGACGAGCGCTGCAGCTGCCTGCGGTGCTGACGCCGCCCTGATTGTGACGCCATACTATAACTGTCCGTCTCAGGAAGGCTTGTATCGCCACTTCGAAGCCGTGGCTCGCAATGTTCAGATACCAATCATCCTTTATAATGTCCCGAAGCGAACCGGCGTCGATCTTTCTCTGGAAACTATCGAACGGCTGAGTGAACTCCCGACCGTCATTGGTATCAAGGACGCGACTGGTGAACTCGACCGGCCCAAACGCATCGTTCGTCGTATAGACGATCGGCTGATACAACTATCAGGACATGACGCGACCGCCGTTTCCTTCAATCTTGAGCGGGGAGACGGAATGATTTCAGTCATATCGAATGTGCTTCCAGCAACCACTGTCGAACTTTACGAAGCCTGTAAGCGAGCCGATGCCTGCGCTGCCAGAACGCTCGGCTTCAAATTGAAGCCTCTTCTGACTGCCATGGAACAGGATACCAATCCCGTTCCGGTGAAGTACGCCTTGCACCATCGGCGCGGTCTCTCGCCAGATGTACGGCTGCCGTTGGTTGGCGTCAGCGAAGAAACCGCCAGCGCCATTCGTCGGGCCTGTGCTGTCATTGACCATGTGGAAGAAACACCCTCGGCGCTCATAGCGCAGCATCAGCAAGCGGTACTTTCCATCACACTGGCGGCGCGCTGAAACACCGCCAGCCTAGCCCCCCAGCAATTGAAACATTCGTGTAACCATCAGAAGTGAGGTTTCGATCATGTACGGAAAATTGGGCCTGTTTTTACACCTAAGCAAAGCAAAGCGTACGCATGCAGGGTCCCGGAACATCAGTTCAGCCATTACCGAGGAAGAATTGCGCCAGGACATCAGCATACTGCTCCGCTTGATGACCGTGATTGGAGCCGGCGTTCTGGTGACGTTCCTCATCATGCAACTTACACAGTGAATGCGGTTGCGTCTCTGGATGGAGCACTCGCTATGACCACAAAAAACCAGAGAAACGCCGCCGTTCCACTGCCGCGCTTTATCGTCGACAAGGAAGCCGCACGGCGCTGGGTCGTCTATGACCGGCTGGGACTTGTCGGGGGACTTTTCACAGATCGCGTATCAGCACTGCGTTTTGTGAAGTCCATTTGTGATACGCGGCCTGCTGCTACCTACAGACTTTCTCGTAAAGGCACATTGTGCACCGATATGATCTTCGGGAAGCGCACTTCCCTGCTGAAGATCGTCCGCTAGTCCATTGAGCCGCCAATGGTGTCATTTGGCGGTGTAATCTCGCAAGATCAGCCGAGCATTCTTTCACTCATGAAAAACCCGGATATATTTTTCGACTGGCTGTTACCATTGGCAGCCGTTTTCGCACTGGCCAGAATCCTGACGGATATTTTTGGTTCTTAGAAACCAACATCCAGTTGCAAGCACTCATTCACGCTTACTACACTTACGAAAAAAGCCCGGCAATGCCGGGCCTTCTCGACAGCCATTCGCGATCATGCCGCGATGGCTGGAAATTTAACGTCACGATCCGTTCGAAGAGCTTTCACTCTCCAGATCATGATTAGCCGTTTACGGCGTCCTTCAGGCCCTTGCCAGCCGAGAACTTCGGCACATTGCGAGCCGGAATAGCAACTTCCTTGCCGGTCGATGGGTTACGGCCGGTCGAGGCAGCGCGATGCGAAACGGAGAAAACGCCGAAGCCAGGCAGACGGACTTCTTCACCAGCCTTCAGGGCGCCGGTAACAGCGGCGAGTACGGCGTCAACTGCAGTACCGGCATCAGCCTTCGTCAAACCGCCCTTTTCCGCAACTGCGGCAACCAATTCGTTCTTGTTCATTGGCATTTCCTTTCTTTATCTACCGGAACGGATAACGTGACCGGATTGGTCGGAGTTTATTCAAATCGTTTCACAAACCAAGCCTGTCAACGTGAAAAACCCCCGGAAAACCGGGGTTAAACACAGAAATGCCGGGCAAATTGCCCGGCATTTCAATTGTTGGTCCTGATAGACGCCTTCCAGCGGGGCAATCTGACTGAAACAGAATCGCCCGCTGGACGTTCATTTCGGTGCATTACCTGTAAGCAAACCGCTTCGCACGTTTGCCGGAAATGCCTTAATGAGCGGTCGTGGCCCCTGCTTCTTCCTCGACCGAAGGCACGGTCGCCGGGGTTGCCGGCTCGGTCCATTCAATCGGCTCAGGTTCGCGAACCAGAGCATGCTTGAGGACTTCACCCACGCGAGACACCGGAACGATCTCAAGACTGTTCTTCACATTGTCCGGAATATCCGCCAGATCCTTGGCGTTTTCTTCCGGGATCAGAACCTTCTTGATGCCGCCGCGCAGAGCTGCGAGGAGCTTTTCCTTCAGGCCGCCGATTGGCAGGACACGACCGCGCAAGGTAACCTCACCCGTCATTGCGATGTCCTTGCGAACCGGAATGCCGGTCAGCACGGATACGATCGCCGTGACCATGGCGATACCGGCGGACGGACCGTCCTTCGGCGTTGCACCCTCCGGCACGTGCACGTGGATGTCGCGCTTGTCGAACAACGGAGGTTCGATGCCGAAATCGATGGCGCGCGAGCGGACATAGGAAGCCGCTGCGGAGATCGATTCCTTCATCACGTCGCGGAGGTTACCCGTGACGGTCATGCGGCCCTTACCGGGCATCATGACACCTTCGATGGTCAGCAATTCACCGCCAACTTCCGTCCAGGCAAGACCTGTCACAACGCCAACCTGATCTTCGCCGTCGATCTGACCGAAGCGGAACCGCTCGACACCCAGATAGTCGGAGAGGTTCTTTTCGGTGACTTTCACCGACTTCTTCTTCGACTTCAGGATTTCGGTCACGGCCTTACGTGCCAGAGTCATCAATTCGCGTTCGAGGCTACGCACACCTGCTTCCCGCGTGTAGAGGCGGATAACATTGCGCAGCGCATCGTCCGTGACCGAAAACTCCTTCGGCTGCAGGGCGTGATCCTTGATTGCCTTCGGCAACAGGTGCCGCTTGGCGATCTCGAGCTTTTCATCCTCGGTGTAGCCGGCGATACGGATGACTTCCATACGATCCAGCAATGGACCGGGGATGTTCAGCGTATTTGCCGTCGTCACGAACATGACGTTCGACAGATCATATTCCACCTCAAGGTAGTGATCCATGAAGGTCGAGTTCTGTTCCGGATCCAGCACCTCAAGCATGGCCGATGACGGATCGCCGCGGAAATCCTGGCCCATCTTGTCGATTTCATCGAGCAGGAAGAGCGGGTTGGACTTCTTCGCCTTCTTCATCGACTGGATGACCTTGCCGGGCATCGAACCGATATAGGTGCGGCGGTGACCGCGGATCTCAGCCTCGTCACGCACGCCGCCGAGCGACATACGGACATATTCACGGCCGGTCGCCTTGGCAATCGAACGGGCAAGCGAGGTCTTGCCGACGCCGGGAGGTCCGACGAGGCAGAGGATCGGGCCCTTGATCTTGGTCGAGCGAGCCTGCACCGCGAGATACTCGACAATGCGCTCCTTGACCTTTTCAAGACCAAAGTGATCGTCGCCAAGTACGCCTTCGGCAAAGTTCAGGTCCTGCTTGATCTTCGACTTCTTGCCCCACGGAATGGACAGCAGCCAGTCGAGATAGTTGCGGACGACCGTTGCTTCGGCAGACATCGGGCTCATGCTACGCAGCTTCTTCAGCTCAGCCTGGGCCTTTTCGCGGGCTTCCTTGGAAAGCTTGGTCTTGTTGATGCGTTCTTCGAGTTCAGCCGCTTCATCGCGACCATCCTCGCCATCGCCAAGCTCCTTCTGGATCGCCTTCATCTGCTCGTTGAGATAGTATTCGCGCTGCGTCTTCTCCATCTGGCGCTTGACGCGGCTGCGGATACGCTTCTCAACCTGAAGAACCGAAATTTCGGCTTCCATGAAGGAAAGTGCCTTCTCGAGGCGCTCGCGCACCGAGAGGATCGACAGCATTTCCTGCTTCTCGGGAATCTTGATCGCGAGATGCGAGGCAACCGTGTCGGCAAGCTTCGAATAGTCGTCGATCTGGCTGGCAGCGCCAACCACTTCCGGCGAAATCTTCTTGTTCAGCTTGACGTAGTTTTCGAAGTCGGAAACCACCGAGCGGGCAAGCGCCTCGATCTCGACGGCATCTTCTTCAGGCTCCGGCAAAGCCGCAGCATAGGCCTCGTGATAATCTTCGCGGTCGGTAAACTTGGAAACCTTGGCGCGCGCCGTGCCTTCGACCAGCACCTTGACGGTGCCGTCCGGCAGCTTCAGGAGCTGCAATACGTTGGCAATCGTGCCGATTTCATAAATCGCGTCCGGTGCCGGATCGTCATCGGCAGCGTTTTTCTGGGTGGCAAGCAGAATCTGCTTGTCCACGCCCATCACTTCCTCCAGCGCGCGAATGGACTTTTCGCGGCCGACAAAAAGCGGAACGATCATATGCGGGAAAACGACAATGTCACGCAACGGCAAAACGGCATAGAGCCCGTCCGAACCGCCCGCTTCAGAACCACCCAATGGGGTCTTCTGTTCAGTACCCGTCATAACTCAAGTCCTTTCTCAGGTCTTTCAACCTGACTGCCACGTCCGCGCCCCCTTTCATCATGAGGCAGGTCACGAATGTGCTTCGTTCCATACTTGGAGAGCCGAACCCGGCAATTCAATAGCCTCGATCGGGACGGCTTTCATAGAATCGTCATCTATCCTGCGCTGTACCGTCATTAAGTACAATATCTAGCTTAGGCTGTAACCCGATTGCTGCGCCTGCAATAGTGACAGGATCAGCCCGGCGCAAGTTTGCACATGAAAAAGGCCGCTTACGCGGCCTTTTTATGGATTAGGTGCCCCCGCTTAAGCGGAAACATTACCCTTTTCATCCTGGCGCTCGGCATAGATATAGAGCGGACGGGCGCTGCCATCCACCACATCGCCGGAAATGACAACTTCCTGCACGCCTTCCAGCGTCGGAAGCTCGAACATCGTGTCGAGCAGGATCTTTTCCATGATCGAACGCAGACCGCGTGCACCCGTCTTGCGCTCGACCGCCTTGTTGGCAATCGCCCGCAGGGCGTCGTCGTGGAAGCTCAGCTCGACACTTTCCATGTCGAACAGGCGCTGATACTGCTTCACGAGCGCATTCTTCGGCTCGGTCAGGATCTGCACCAGAGCATCGACATCGAGGTCTTCGAGCGTCGCGATCACCGGCAGACGACCGACGAATTCCGGAATGAGGCCGAACTTCAGAAGATCTTCCGGCTCCAGTTCCCTGAAGACATCACCGATACGGCGCTCATCGACCGAACGAACGGTAGCGCCGAAGCCGATGGACGTCTTCTCGCCGCGTGCGGAGATGATCTTGTCGAGACCGGCAAATGCGCCGCCGCAGATGAAGAGGATGTTCGTCGTGTCCACCTGCAGGAATTCCTGCTGCGGATGCTTGCGGCCACCCTGCGGTGGCACGGAAGCGACGGTGCCTTCCATGATCTTCAGAAGCGCCTGCTGGACGCCCTCGCCCGACACGTCGCGCGTGATGGACGGGTTATCCGACTTGCGGCTGATCTTGTCGACTTCGTCGATATAGACGATGCCGCGCTGCGCACGTTCCACATTGTAATCGGCGGCCTGAAGCAGCTTCAGGATGATGTTCTCGACATCTTCACCGACATAGCCTGCTTCCGTCAGTGTCGTCGCATCGGCCATGGTGAATGGCACATCGATGATGCGTGCGAGCGTCTGGGCAAGATAGGTCTTGCCGCAACCCGTCGGACCGACGAGAAGAATGTTCGACTTCGCAAGCTCGATATCGCTGCTCTTGGACTGATGGGCGAGACGCTTGTAATGATTGTGTACCGCAACCGACAGAACGCGCTTGGCATCCTTCTGACCGATGACGTAATCGTCAAGGACGGCCATGATTTCCTGCGGCGTAGGCACGCCCTCGCGCGACTTCACCATCGAGGATTTGTTTTCCTCGCGGATGATGTCCATGCAGAGTTCGACGCACTCGTCGCAGATGAAAACGGTCGGGCCTGCAATCAGCTTGCGCACTTCATGCTGGCTTTTGCCGCAGAACGAGCAATAAAGCGTATTCTTGGAATCGCCGCCGCTGTTGCTGACTTTGCTCATCGCAGTTTCCTTTCAATTGACCGAAATGAACCTTGGGCGTTCATATCGATCGTTTCTTCCGGTTCGGACCCAGTGCTGGAGGAGAAACGCGCCTCCCGCCGGTCACAACGGCAGCAGATACGCGCTGCCTGTCATGTAGGGCCTGTAGTCTCAGGATTCCTGTCACCGTATGGCTCCCCGACCGAAGGAGCCATTTGGCGACTTTTGCAGAAGCTGCACCGTCGAACAAATGAAAAATAAGTTCCCGGCAAAGATTCGGCATAATCTGACCAAGTTTAGCGCCCCGAACCCCAATAGATGCTTAACGTGGCGCGTTAACCATCACGTAGTTGCAAGAATTGGGCCCCTTTTGTGGCAAAGGGCGCTAAAAACGGGTGCGAGCCGGAGATTCCGGCTCTTACTTCGATTCGTCCGCGCCCACGTCACGCGATTCAACCACCTTGTCGATAAGGCCGAATTCGAGCGCTTCCTGCGCGGTCATGAAATGGTCGCGGTCGAGCGTGCGTTCGATCGTCTCGTAATCGCGGCCCGTGTGCTTGACGTAGATCTCGTTCAGGCGGCGCTTCATCTTGATGATGTCCTGCGCATGACGTTCGATGTCCGAAGCCTGTCCCTGGAAACCGCCCGATGGCTGGTGAACCATGATGCGGGCATTCGGCAGCGCATAACGCTGGCCTGTCGCACCGGCGGTCAGGAGCAGCGAGCCCATCGAAGCAGCCTGCCCCATGCAAAGCGTGGAAACCGGCGGACGGATGAACTGCATCGTGTCATAGATCGCCATGCCGGAGGTTACGACGCCGCCAGGCGAATTGATGTACATGTTGATCTCTTTCTTCGGGTTTTCTGCCTCGAGAAAGAGAAGCTGTGCGCAAACCAGCATCGACATTCCGTCTTCAACCGGTCCGTTCACGAAGATGATGCGCTCCTTGAGAAGGCGCGAGAAAATATCATAGGCCCGTTCGCCACGGTTGGTCTGCTCAACCACCATCGGGACGAGGTTCATGACGGTTTCGATCGGATCTCTCATTATGGGCCTCTGGATATATTTATGGCGAAGTGAATAGTTCTGAATCGTAAGTGTTCCATACATAGGGCGTTGCGCCCCTGTTCCGCAAGTGGCGTAGCGCTACCTGCCTCACTCCCAATCCGACTCCGGCTTTTCGGGGCGAATGCCGCGCTTCTCGTCCAGCGTTTTGCGGGCCACTTCGGTCAGTCGCGCCTTGATGCGAACGGAGCCATCTTCCAGATTCTCGCGTTCGACGCTGCTGCCATGCTGGTAAATCCAGTCGAGAAGATGGAGCTCGAATGGTGACAGCACAACATCGACCGGGCCGAGCGAGCCCGCTATCCGGGTTTCGATAAGTGAAAGCAACCTGTCAACACCTTCACCGGTAATGGCTGACAGAGGGATCGGGCGCCCCTCCTCACTACCGGCGGCGGCCAGACGCAGGGCGGCTTCGCGCCCGCTTTCGTCAAGGTTGTCGATCTTGTTCCAGATTTCGACGACACGCTTACGGTCCTGCGGCTCGATGCCCAGCCCAGAAAGAATGCTTTCCACGTCTTCCGCCTGCGCGGCATTGTCCGGATCGGAAATGTCGCGGACATGTAGGATCAGATCCGCCTCCACCACTTCTTCAAGGGTGGCGCGGAAGGCAGCGACGAGATGATGCGGCAGGTTCGAAATGAACCCGACCGTATCCGACAGGATAACCGTTTCACCATGCGGAAGGCGAATACGCCGCAATGTCGGATCGAGCGTGGCGAAGAGCATGTCTTCGGCCAACACTTCCGCACCCGTCATGCGGTTGAAAAGCGTAGATTTTCCGGCGTTGGTATAACCGACAAGTGCCACGATCGGATGCGGCACCTTGCGCCGCTTCTGACGATGCAGTGTGCGTGTGCGCACCACCGTTTCAAGCTCGCGCTTGATCTTCAGAATCTTGTCCTGCAGCAAGCGGCGGTCGGCTTCGATCTGGGTTTCACCCGGACCTCCGAGGAAGCCGCCACCACCGCGCTGACGCTCAAGGTGGGTCCAGCTTCTGACCAGACGGCCCTTCTGATAATTCAGATGCGCCAGCTCGACCTGCAAGGCACCTTCCTTGGTGCGCGCGCGTTCACCGAAAATTTCGAGAATGAGCCCGGTGCGGTCGATGACCTTGACGTTCCATTCCTTTTCGAGATTGCGCTGCTGTACCGGTGTCAGTGCGTGATCGACGATGACCAGCCCGATAGCCTTTTCCTTGACGGTTTCGGCGATGGATTCCACCTTTCCCGCGCCAAGCAAGGTCGCAGGCCGTGGATTGGCGACAATCGCAATTTCGGCATGTTCGATGTCGAGATTGATTGCCCGGGCAAGCCCGACGGCTTCCTCCAGGCGCGCCTCGTTCGAGCGCTGAAATTCGGGGCGAGCCCCATCTTCCGCCGACGTGCCCGTATTATATCGCTCCGGCAGGACGGGAACGATGACGGCTGCCCTTGTGGGCTCTGGTTCTGAAAGCTCGAAAGCCTTGTCTGCATCGGCAGATGTCGGCTTTTTATCCTTGAACTTGGACAAATATATTCACTCCGGGACGCGGAACCTATTGTGGATGCATTTGGCTGAGAAAATCAGGTTAATGCACTATCTGCCAATGCAGATAAGTCGCCGCTAAAGCTGTTTCAAATGAAAGACGCCCCGGATTGTTTAAACATGACGAACCGGACAGGCAGAGCGTGTCCGGTTATCATCAGCAGAAACAAAACTGGAGCGAAACGACTTGGAGCATGTCTCCCGAAAGTGGGAACCGGTTTCGGAACAAAGACATGCGTAAAAAAATTATAGAGCATTTCCAATGATTCAATCAAAACAGGAAAAGCTCTAAGTCATCGCGCTCCAGTGGAATTCGCAAAGCGTCAGGCTTCTTCGCCTTCGAACATCTGCACAGGCTGGCTTGGCATGATCGTCGAAATCGCATGCTTGTAGACAAGCTGCGAATGACCGTCACGGCGCAAAAGCACGCAGAAATTATCAAACGACGTTACAATGCCGGTCAGTTTCACGCCATTGATAAGAAAAATCGTCAGGGAAATTTTCTGCTTACGTACAGAATTCAGAAAAAGGTCTTGTAGATTTTGCGATCGTTCAGCCATTGTTTTTATTCCTTTAATCGATCAGCAGCCAGCTCGCGATGTGTTAAACGAACACGCGCATGCACATAAATCAAGCACCGGAGCGTGCAAAACCGGGGCTCGACTGCAATTGCTGTGGAAAGACAACTGCTTCGCTATTTAGCTTCGGTTAACAGGATGGGAATCTTTGCGCAACCGTCAATTTCATTAGTCGCCCGGCAAATTCCGTCAGGCGAGATGGTTTCGTTATCTCAATCGGCCACGACAAGCTCTTCATTTTATAGAGATTCAAGCAGTGGCTGCGTGAAATCTATCGTGCGATCCAAAAACTTCCGGGCCGGAGCGAAACGAGC
This sequence comes from Brucella lupini, assembly GCF_002252535.1. NCBI lineage: Bacteria > Pseudomonadati > Pseudomonadota > Alphaproteobacteria > Hyphomicrobiales > Brucellaceae > Brucella > Brucella lupini. The sequence goes on along the minus strand of NZ_NNRN01000030.1, from coordinate 103,280 downwards.
GTTCCAATCCGGCAGGAGTTTGATGCCCCAATGCGTCAGAAGAACTCCAGACTTACGCGGAACATCTGCTCCACATGCTTTACGGCGTCAGACGTTGCGAAAATGACGACACGATCCTTAGGCTTGATCCGCACATCGCCATTGGGGCGGATCACCTGCCCGTCGCGATAGATTGCCCCGATTCGCAAGCCTTCAGGCAAGTCGAGATCGCGCAGCGGCGCACCGACGAGCGATGACGTTTCCAGCGCCTCGGCTTCGATCAATTCGGCCATGTCGCGATAAACACTATAGACCGCGCGAATGCGGCCCCGGCGCACATGCTGCAGGATTTTCGAGATCGTGACCGCTTTCGGATTGATGTAGGCATCGATCCCCACCATGTGGGTGAAATCCTGATAGGCGACCGTATTGAGCAGGGCCATGTTGGACTTGCAGCCCAGGCGTTTGGCCATGATGCTCGACAGGATATTGACCTGATCCTGATTGGTCAGTGCCACCATCAGGTCGGCATCCTGAATATCGGCTTCCTGCAGGAGATTCTGGTCCAGTGCGCTGCCGTGCAGGACCATGGTGCGCTTCAGCTGATCGGCAATCGCGAACGCACGATCATGCTCGCTCTCGATCATCTTGACGCGCGTATTCCACTTGCGGTCCTCGATGGCCTTGGCCACGTAGAGACCAATATTGCCGCCGCCTGCAATAACGATGCGGCTGGCTTCCGGTTTCTCGTGCCCGAACAAGGCAAGCGTGCGGCGAACCTGCTCGCGCGTTGTCACGACATAGGCCAGATCGCCCGCATTCAGCTCGTCGGATGAGCGCGGGATAAACAGGCTATCATTGCGCACCACGCCAACGACAGTCGCTGCAAGATCGGGAAACAGATCAGTCAGCTGTTTCAGCGGCGTATTGATGACCGGACATTCATCAAGACATTCGATGGCGAGGCCGATGATCTTGTCATCCGCGAAGCGCAACACGTCTGTCGCGCCCTGCAACGCGATGCGCCGCAGAACCACCTCGCCCACTTCCAGCTCAGGCGAAATGATAACATCGATTGGCAGGTTTTCGCGCAGGAACAGGTCCTGATACTCGGCCTTGAGATAGGACTGCGCACGGATGCGGGCAATCTTTGTCGGCACGTTGAAGACCGAGTGCGCCACCTGACAGGCCACCATATTGACCTCGTCGGACAATGTGACGGCGATGATCATATCCGCTTCGTCTGCGCCCGCAGCCGCAAGCACATCGGGCTGCGATCCGTGACCGACAAATCCTCGCACATCAAGTGTGTCGCGCACGATCTCGACATGGCGTGCCGATGTATCGATGACGGAGACGTCGTTCTCTTCGGCGGCAAGCCGCTCAGCGATGCCGTATCCGACTTGCCCTGCTCCGCAAACGATTACCCGCATGACTGCTCCGTCCGAGATAATGAGAGCATTTCCAGCAAAAGTGCGAAGCGGTTTTGCGTAGGATAATGCAACAAAACAGGTATCTAGAGCGTCTCCAGCCTCTCCTCTTTGGCTGGAGCGCCCTAAATGCTTATACGCCCAGAGACTTCAGTTTGCGATGCAGCGCCGAACGCTCCATGCCAACGAACTCCGCCGTGCGTGAAATATTGCCGCCGAACCGGTTGATCTGGGCGATCAGATATTCCTTCTCGAAACGCTCGCGCGCCTCGCGCAACGGAAGCGCCATGATGTGCTGGTCGGATTCCGTTGGTGCGCGTGGCAGGGTGTCGCCGATTTCAGCCGGCAAAAGATCGGCTGTCACTGGCTCTTCTGGATCGTCGCCACGTGCCAGAATCATCAGGCGTTCGACATTGTTGCGCAGTTGGCGAAGATTGCCCGGCCAGCTATGCGCCTGCAGAACCGCCATCGCGTCCGGCCCGATCTTGCGCGGCTTGATGCCAGCCTGTTCGGCAATCTGCTTCATGAAGTAATCGACCAGAGACGGAATATCCTCGCGCCGGGATGCAAGCGGCGGCACCTGCACAGGGACAACCGACAGACGGTGGAACAGGTCTTCGCGGAACGTGCCTTCCGCAATCATGCCTTCGAGGTTCTGTGCCGTCGAGGAGATGATGCGCACATCCACCTTCACGCGCTTGGTGCCGCCAACGCGCTCAAACTGCTGGTCGACAAGCACACGCAGTATCTTGTTTTGCGTCTCGCGCGGCATATCCGCAACTTCATCGAGATAGAGAATACCGCCATGGGCTTCTTCCAGAGCGCCGACCTTGCGTTCGCCGCCGTCCATCTCAGTACCGAAAAGCTCGATCTCCATCCGCTCTGGCGTGATGGTTGCGGCATTAACCGTCACGAACGGACCGCTGGCGCGGCTCGACTGCGCATGGATGGCACGCGCGGCAAGTTCCTTGCCCGCACCCGACGGGCCAGTGATCATGATGCGGCTGTTGGTTGGCGCTACGCGTTCAATGGTCTGGCGCAACTGGTTCAACGCCAGTGATGCACCGATCAATTCCAGATGGTCGCCAGTACGTTTGCGCAAGTTCGAGACTTCGCGCTTCAGCTTTGAGGTTTCAAGCGCCCGTTCCGCAACGAGGATCAGACGATCAGCCTTGAACGGCTTTTCGATGAAATCATAGGCGCCGCGCCGGATGGCAGACACCGCCGTTTCGATGTTGCCGTGACCGGAAATCATCACCACCGGCAGTTCGGGGTGCTGCTTCTTGATTTCATCGAGCAGCGCCAGACCGTCCAGACGGCTGCCCTGCAGCCAGATATCCAGGAAAACCAGCCGGGGAACGCGATCGTTGATCGCCGCGAGCGCGCTGTCCGCATCGAAAGCCGTGCGGGTTTCATGGCCTTCATCGCTCAGAATGCCTGCAACAAGTTCCCGGATATCCGCTTCGTCATCAACTACAAGAATATCGGCAGCCATATCAAATCACCTGTCCAGCTATGTTCTTTTCGTTATTTTCCGCATTGGTGCCAGCCTCGCCGGCAGGTCCCGCATTCGCACCAGCTTCGTTGGCAGGCGCTTGCGGGAAGACCATGCGTATCATCGCGCCTCGGCCTCCGTGGAAATCCGAAGGCGCGTCATGCAATTCCAGATGCCCGCCATGATCCTCGACGATCTTGCGGACAATCGCGAGACCAAGGCCAGTGCCCTTCTCGCGCGTCGTCATATAAGGTTCGAGTAGCTTCTGGCGGTCGTCGCCCGGCAGGCCCTTGCCATTGTCGATAACATCGACAATCAGTTGCCCATCCGCCTGATAGGAACGGATGAGGATATGCCCGCCTTCACCTTCCTTGGCACGATCTTCCTTCGGAAGTCCGTCAATGGCTTCGCTGGCATTCTTGATGACATTGCCGAACGCCTGCCCGATCAGGCGGCTGTCGAAGGAACCGACCAGCTTTTCCGCCCCGAAATCGTTCTGGAAACGAATATCGCTGCGGCTGACTTCGATCAGGAAGGAGGCTTCGCGCAATGCCTCGCGCATGTCCATAAGCCGCATTTCCGGCTTCGGCATGCGGGCAAAGGCGGAGAATTCATCGACCATGCGCCCGATATCGCCCACCTGGCGGATGATCGTATCCGTGCACTGGTCGAAAACCTCGCGATCCTCGGTGATCACCTTGCCGTAACGGCGGCGAATGCGTTCGGCTGAAAGCTGGATCGGCGTGAGCGGATTCTTGATCTCATGCGCAATGCGGCGGGCGACATCCGCCCAGGCCGACGAACGCTGTGCCTGCACCAGATCGGTGATGTCATCCACGGTCACGACATAGGAATGATCTTCGGATTCCGTATCCTCGACGGTCACCTGCACGTTGAACGTGCGCGCCACGCCGCCGCGGGTCATACTGACCTGCTCGCGGTGTACGGCACGTCCCGTTGAACGGGCGACCTCGAAAGCCTGCCCGATCTCTGGCGCAATGCTGGTAAGGCTTTTGCCAACAGCATCATCCGATGTGACACCGAACATATGCTCTGCGGAACGGTTCAGAATGGAGATACAGCCATCTGTTTCGATGCCGATGACGCCTGCCGTCACACCGGAAAGCACGGCTTCAGAGAAGCGACGGCGCTCATCGATCTGGTCCTTGGCGGAAATCAACTCGTTACGCTGGCTCTTAAGTTCCGCGACCATGTTGTTGAAAGTGCCGGACAATGCGCCGACATCACCGTCCGAAGCGCGCACCGGAACCGAGATATCGAGGTTACCAGCCGCCACGTCGTCCGACGCACCGATCAGCAGACGGATCGGGCGCACCAGCCGGTCAGCAACAGCAATACCGGTCCAGATCGCCGAAAGCAGAACGATCAGAGTCAGACCGAAATAGAGCAGCGCGAACGCGATCTGCGTTGGAATGCGGTTCGCATCCATTTCCTGATAGCGCTGGGTGTTGGCTTCCATCAGGCGCATGGCGTCGAGAATCTGAGAATCCACGGCGCGAACCGTATAGAGATAGACGTCCGGTATTTCGCGCATCTTGATAATTGCGCCGACGAAATTACTGTTTCCCGGCGGGATGATAACCGGCTTGCCGTCCGGTGCCGTCTTCAGTGCATCTTCAGTCGGCGGGGGCAAGCGATCTTCGACACCGGTATCGCTCTTGACGACCACTTCACCATTTTCACGCACCAGGAACGCACCGAGCAGACCGCGACCGCGCGTCTGCAACGTCATCAACTGGACGAAGCCGCCACGATCAAGACTGTAGATGGTGCGCTGCGCATCGAGATCCTGCAGCATCGAATAGGACGTGCTTTGCAGGTTGAGCGCGGTTTCGCGGATATAGGCGGTGGTCAGGCTCTGTGATGAACTCACAATGTCGCGGGTATTGGTGTCAAACCAGCGATCAAGACCCAGATTGAGCGTTACGGAAGCAACGATGGCCACCACGATGGCAGGAACCGCTGCAATCAACGAAAACAGCGCGACGATGCGGACATGCAGGCGCGAAGCGGCCTTTCCAAGCCGGCGGGCCATGACGATGCGATAGACTTCGCGGCAAATCAGCAGAATGAGGAACAGAATCAACGCGACATTGATGATGACCAATGCCAGCGTTACTGTCCGGTCAGGCGTGATCGGGGTGATGCCAATCAGAATGGCGAAGGATATCGATGCTGTAATCAGCGCTGAAACAACAGTGATGATACCCGGCAGCGCCAGAAGCCTGCGCCCCTCGCCGCCTTGCGATGATTGTTTCTCGCCGTTCATGTCCGTCGTCAGATTCGCCGTGCTCATGTTAACCATGTTACCCAATAGCGTTGCATCTATGCAACGCATTGTGGCGAAAATGCAACGTTTGTTTCGCACTCAGTTGTTGACGAAGGGTAACTCTCGTTCAGCGGCCATGCGGATACTCATCAGTCAACCCAATGGAGACAACATTCGGCGCTCAATTTTTGGCGCAATGCATCAGAAATTGAGCCTGGCCATTGCAAGTGAATCGACAAACTCTCCGGCTCGGAAAGCATCCTTCACGTGAATGCCCTCCGGGACGAAACCGAACTTCTCATAGAGATGGATCGCGGCGACATTGTCGACATAGACGGTCAGCTCAAGCCGCTTCAGACCGAGCCAGTTATCGGCGATCTCGATCAGCTCGGTCATAAGTGCCGTGCCTATCCCCTTGCCGACATACTGGTCGTCTATTCCCATTATAATACCTGCGGTATGGCTCCGTCTTCCGGTGCGCCGCAGCAAGCCAGCGTTTGCGACGATCTCTTCATTGATCGTCGCAACAATCACCGTCGATTCCGGTCCGAGCGAATCCAGCCATTTCTTCGTGGTCTCAAGGCGCTGGAACGGCGTGCGCAAAGTGCCGAACCGAAATCCCGGCATGTTCTGCAGGCGGGTGAGACCTTCAGCATCCGTAGCTTCTACTGCGCGAATGACGAGATTTTCAGGTCGCATTTGGACTCCTGATTTCAGTGTTCCGGCAATCTTCAGTTCGCAGGCTGGCAAACATCCAGACATGCTGAGATTGGCTGGCGATTTTTATCGCAGATACAACCGTTTGACGCGGAATAGGATAGTCCGGGCTTTTCCCGGTCGTAAAATGAATAAATTGCAACAAGTACGAAGCCTGAAATCGTCAGGCACAATATTTGATACATTTTGATCTCCCTTGCGCCGGAAGATCAACATTGTCCTTGCTGGCGGAGAATTTCTCAACGCCAACAAATGCCTCGTAATTATATGGATTAGCTATTGCGCGTGCGCGAGTAGCCCTTCTGACACAGCAACACCGCCCAAATTGGGCGGTGTTGCAAAATTCAGTATGCCGAACGACCCATTCGTTCTGCGCGATCAGTTTTCAGCGCCGTAAGCGTCGAAATCAAAGTACTTGTCGTTGACTTCCTTGTACTTGCCGTTCGCACGGATCGCCTTGATGGCATTGTTGAACTTTTCGACCAGTTCAGGACGGCCCTTCTTCAAGGCAACGCCGACGCCAACGCCATGGATGTTGTCGTCGGACGGATAAGTGCCGACCATCTTGCAGCAGGCACCATCCGGCGTCTTCAGCCATTCGCTCAGCGTTACACTGTCGTCGTTGACGGCATCCAGGCGGCCATTTGCCATGTCAAGCCGATATTCTTCGGCAGTCGGATAGGCCTTGATCGTGCTGTCGGTAAAAGCGTGTTCGGCATAGTTGGCGTGTGTCGTGGACACCTGAACACCGATCGTCTTGCCCGCAAGATCTTCCTTGGTCACACCTTTGATGTCGCTATCCTTGGGGACCGCGATGCCGGGAGGCGTGTTGTAATACTTATTGGAGAAGTCGACCTGCTTCTTGCGCTCATCCGTGATCGACATGGAGGATACATAAGCGTCAAACTTTCCGGCCTGAAGTGCCGGAATAGTGCCATCCCACTCCTGCGTGATGAATGTGCACTCGGCTTTCATTTCCTCGCAGAGTGCCCTTGCGATATCGACATCAAAGCCCGACAGCGAGCCATCCGGATTGGTGAAATTGAACGGCGGATAGGCGCCTTCCGTTCCGATTACAAGTTTCAATGGCTCTTCGGCAGTTGCCGCGCCGATCACCAAACCACTTGCCGTTGCCGCGATCCCCACAATCGAAGCTGCCACAGCGATACGCTTTAATACGCGCATTCAAATCCCTCCCATTTCATTTTGGCTTTTCCAGAATTGATCTTCTGGTTAAGCCCCTGACAAGGGGAGGCTCAAGCAGGCAATGCAAATCGCCGACTCGTCATGATTTCTCCCCCGCCGCTATCAATAGATGGTTCGATGGAGCTTGCACAATGTCTTTTTGAATACGGAAATAGTTCTCGATTCTGTCCTGATTGCACGCACAAACGCTGTTCATCAAGTAGATGGCGCACCTGATACGAGATGCGAACCTGTGCCCTCTGCCTTCGGTGTCTTCATCAATTAGGCAAGCACTAAAACCTATTTTGCAAACTACCGTACAGCTACCGCCGACAATAGATAAGATCGATACAAAATAGACCTTTTCAACGATAAAAAAGTAATCATGATAAGCGATTAGGATAAAGCTAACGAGTTGATGTTCCCAGCGGGAGGGCTAACTAAAATAAACATAAATCGTTCCAAACACTGGCGCGAAATTATGGAAAATAATAGAATATATTAAACATAACACGCAAATATTGCCAAAGGTGTGCAATGAATAGCCTACTTGATGTGACTCTTGACGCAGCAAAACAAGACCAGAGAACAGTTGACGATAATCGCCGCAGCGTTGCTCCTCTGCTGGACGGGATGTCTTTCTATGAAAGTATCCGTCATAATGATGACCGTGGCAGCGTAACGGAAATATATGACCCGCGCTGGAACTGGCATCCAGATCCGCTGGTGTTCTCCTATATGTTCACGATACGCCCCGGCATGGTAAAAGGCTGGGGACTACATAAGGAGCACGAAGATCGATACTTTGTGATCAGCGGAGAATTGGAGCTTGTCTTATTTGATCCAAGGCCGGAATCGAGCACTTACAATAAAATTTGCAAAGTATATTTATCCGGAAACCAGCCGAGGCTTGTAAATGTACCTAAGTTTGTTTGGCACGCAGATCACAACATAGGTAACTCCGAACTCGTAGTGCTAAATTTCCCAACGATACAATATGATCATTCAAAACCAGATAAATATCGCCTCCCTCTCGATACGGATCTGATACCTTATGACTTCGGAGCAGCAAAGGGATGGTAAGCGATCCTCTGTTCTCGATATTGCTTCCTACCCATAGCCGGATCGATGTAATCGGCTATGCGGTGCAATCAGTATTAAATCAGACAGTTAAGGATTTTGAACTACTCGTTGTCGGGGACGGATGCCCGCCCGAAACGCGTACAATTTTGCAAGGCTTCAACGACCCTCGGATTCGCTTTTTTGACCTGCCTAAGGCGCCGCATTTTGGCTATGCAAATCGTAATATTGCATTGAAAGAATCGCGCGGTAAATTCATAGCCTTCATGGCGGACGATGACCTAATATTGCCAGATCATCTGGAGGTATTGGAGGAGGCATTACGCGGAGGAAGCGCGCTCGCGTATACTCAGGCAATTTGGATTTCGACAGATGGAATTGCGGCACCATTTTTGACAAATCTTGAGTTCGAAGATGAACGTGAATTCTTTATGCTGCATCAAAACTCTATACCAGCCAGTTGCTTCGCTTACCGGGCAGACGCGCTGTCGCGAAGGGATGTTTGGCCAGAAGATGTTTCTTCCGCCGGCGACTGGCGGCTATGGCACGAAATTATCCAAAAGAACTCTGACGATCCATTGACTTATCGGCGCTTGCCGACAGTACTTCATTTTTCGGCACACTGGAAACAGTCACGAAGTTCAGGCATGCCTCAATTTGCCAATTTTCTTGATATCGCCGACAGCGCTGATTGGTGGCCCACCGCTCTCAGGCCCAACGTAACAGCTTCAATGAACGAGCAGAGTGTATTCGCATCAATGCTGTTTGAAGAGCCAGTCTTGTGGCCGGCAAAAATACGTCGTGCCGCAACCGATTTAATTAATAGGATTGCCTGGGACAACATTAGATTTTTACACGACGATGCCAGGAGGATCGAAGTACTATCTGAAGAATTACGCACACTAACTGAACGCAATAACGTACTTTCCGACCAGCTTGCCAATCAAAAGGCGGAAAGCAACGTCCATTTGGAAGCACTTTCAAAATCCCAGCAAGATGTAATGAAATATATGAATGAGATAGACCAACTCCGCAATTCAACTTGTTGGAAGCTCACAGCTCCCCTTCGAAATGTCGTTGAGTTTGTTCGCAGGCAGCTTGGCCAGGACGGAAAAAACTCTTTAAGAACGTGATGCTGCCCGTACCGGATCGAGAAGCTTGCTCGTTTCCTTCATTCGGCCGCGCAGTTGACGGCCTTCACGCCGGCGAGATAGCCAGTCGCCACAAGAATGGAGCTTGTCCCGCAGAAATTCCACAGTGAATTTCAGATGCTTGAAACACAGGGGCCAGCGACCCAATCAATCCAATTAACGCCAGGAGGGACGACAGTGGTGTGGCGCCCCGTCGGGCGCATACCTGTGCAACGTCTCGCAGGAATCGACGGCGATAGTGATATGTCCCTGCTTGGGTAATAACGATATGCTTCAATGCAAGCCCATTGCGCACCTTCCGTGGACCCGTTTATGGACCGGAAAGGTCGAGAAATCATAGACACCATTGATATTTAAAGGATTTGTGGAGAAAAATGGCGCACCCGACAGGATTCGAACCTGTGACCTCTGCCTTCGGAGGGCAGCACTCTATCCAGCTGAGCTACGGGTGCATTGCCGGAAGGCTCGAAGCCTTTACATGCGCGTTTCTAACTGAACCGCGCATATGCATCAATGGCTTATTTTGATTAAGCGGCGCAAATTTTGCCGTTAGAGCGCATCCCGAAAAGTGTGAAACGGTTTTCGGGATGCGCACCAGAACAGACAGTTGAAGCGCCCTATGAACGCAACCCGGGAGCCTCCTGCCCCGTCCGCTCCACATATTCCGTATAGCCGCCGCCATATTGGTGAATGCCTTCCGGTGTCAGCTCCAGAACCCGGTTCGACAAAGCGCCGAGGAAATGCCGGTCGTGCGATACGAACAGCATCGTGCCCTCATAGGCAGCAAGCGCCTTGATGAGCATTTCCTTCGTATCGAGATCAAGGTGGTTGGTCGGCTCGTCCAGGACCAGGAAATTCGGCGGATCGAACAGCATGTCCGCCATCACCAGACGCGCCTTTTCACCGCCCGAAAGCACCCGGCACTTCTTTTCGATATCGTCACCGGAGAATCCGAAGCAGCCAGCCAGTGCGCGAAGTGGGGCCTGCCCTGCCTTCGGGAAGCGCTCTTCCAGCCATTCCAGTATCGTTGCATCGCCGTCGAGCACATCCATCGCATGCTGCGCGAAATAGCCGAGCTTGACGCTAGCGCCAACATTGACGTTGCCCTTGTCCGGCTCGGCAGCGCCTGCAACCAGTTTTAGCAGCGTCGATTTTCCTGCACCATTGATGCCCATGATGCACCACCGTTCGCGGCGGCGAACCATGAAGTCAAAACCGTCATAGATCGTGCGGCTGCCATAGGTCTTGTGCACACCCTTCAGGCTAACAACGTCCTCACCCGAACGCGGTGCCGGCGCGAAGTCGAAAGCGACCGTCTGGCGACGGCGTGGCGGCTCCACGCGGTCGATCTTCTCCAGCTTCTTTACGCGGCTTTGAACCTGCGAAGCGTGGGACGCGCGCGCCTTGAAGCGCTCGATAAACTTGATTTCTTTGGCAAGCATGGCCTGCTGGCGCTCAAACTGCGCCTGCTGCTGCTTTTCGTTCAGCGCCCGCTGGCCCTCGTAAAAGGCATAGTCGCCGGAATAGGTCGTGAGCGAACCACCATCGATTTCAATGATCTTGGTCACGATGCGGTTCATGAATTCACGGTCGTGCGAAGTCATCAGCAACGCGCCGTCGTAGTTCTTGAGGAATGCTTCCAGCCAGATGAGGCTTTCGAGATCAAGATGGTTGCTCGGTTCGTCGAGCAGCATCACATCCGGGCGCAACAGCAGAATGCGCGCCAGCGCAACACGCATTTTCCAACCGCCGGAGAGCTTGCCGACATCGCCATCCATCATTTCCTGCGTAAAGCTAAGGCCTGCCAGAACCTCACGCGCACGGCCATCGAGACCATAGCCGTCCAGCTCTTCGTAGCGCGCCTGCACTTCACCGTAGCGCTCGATGATCGCATCCATCTCGTCCATACGGGCCGGATCGACCATCGCGGCTTCCAGCTCGCGAAGTTCAGCCGCAACCACGCTGACGGGCCCCGCACCTTCCATCACTTCCGCAACGGCTGATCGACCGCCCATTTCGCCGACATTCTGGTCGAAATAACCGACCGTCACGCCTTTTTCGACGGAAACCTGGCCTTCGTCCGGCAGTTCATCGCCGGTGATCATGCGAAACAGGGTTGTCTTGCCCGCACCGTTGGGACCGACAAGGCCGATCTTTTCGCCACGGTTCAAAGCGGCGGAAGCCTCGATATAGAGAATGCGATGGCTGTTGGACTTGCTGATATTGTCGATGCGGATCATGGAACGGGAGGACTTTGTTGAGTGGAATGGAGCGTAAGGTTGTCGCGTTGCGGCCTCCCTATGCCATGACAGCACGGGCAAGTCACCCCGCTTCGCGATCAAGTGTCGGACGGAAGGCTCAGGGAATATTACGTAACCATTGCTGGGTCGAGAATTTCTCGACTGCAAGCTTTTCCGCAGCTGCATATTCTTCCGGCGTAATCTTGCTGCTCACGCCGCCATTCAGCGACACGAACATATCCTTCATGCGCTTGATGACTTCTTCGCGCGGCAGTCCTGTCTGGCTGCGAACCGGGTCGACACGCTTGACCGCGCTGGCCGTGCCCTTGTCACTCAACTTCTCGCGCCCGATACGCAGGACCTTCACCATCTTATCGGCATCCATGTCATAAGCCATGGTGACATGGTGGAGAACTGTTCCCTTGGAAAAGCGTTTCTGCGCCGCACCGCCGATCTTGCCCTTGGAGCTCGAAATATCGTTCAGCGGTTTATAGAAAGCATCGATGCCGAGCGAGTTGAGCGCCTTCAACACCCAATCATCCAGAAATGCGTAGGAATCGGCGAAGCTCATATCCCCTACGAGTTCGCCCGGCGCATAAAGCGAATAGGTGATGGTACTGCCGGGTTCCACGAACATCGCGCCGCCACCGGTAACGCGACGGACGGTTTCAACACCGAATTCCCGCGTTGCGTCCATATCGACTTCATTGCGCAGCGATTGAAATGCGCCGATGATGATGGCGGGACGTTCCCATTCCCAGAAGCGTAATGTTGGCGCGCGGCGTCCGGCGGCAACCTCCTGCGCCAGAACCTCGTCAAGCGCAAGATGCATGGCAGGGGAAACCGGAGGCATTTCAACGATCTGCCATTCGAAATCCCGCCATGTGCGAGCAACACCCAAAGCCCGCCGGACGGCAATCGCAACCGCTTCGGGGCTGAAGCCGAGCATCATGGCGTCGGGCCGAAGACCTGCCCTCACAGCGTCGGCAATCTGCTCCGACGACGCATCGGCAGAGAGACCTTCGACAGCGTTGCGGATATCCTCCAGAGCCTCGTCCGGCTCCAGGAAGAAGTCGCCCGCCACCTGCACATTGCTCAGGCGCCCGTCACGAACAACCAGATCGACAACGACAAGTTTTCCGCCGTGGACTTTGTATTCGCCGTGCATATGGGCAGCCTTCCAAAGAGTGAACGTGAGTGTTTCACTCTCATTTCATGAAAGCTGCGGGAAAGGAAGCGGTTCAGGAGTGGTCGCCGGATTATATTCCAGCTTCAGAAGGCGCGACGTGCTGATCAAGCGAGGTCTGGCGCACTTCCTTGGTCTTGTGGCCGACATAGAATCCAGTGGCAATCATGGCCGCCAGAACAACGACAATCGATTTGAAACTGAACGGCAGATGGTGCATTTCTGGTCCTCACTCCAGCTCCAAGCAAACCAGAGCAGGAAATGATTGTCGACCCCACATTCGTTCCAGCTCTTCGACACCCGCAAAATTCCTGTCAGGCGTTGCAAGCTTGCAGCTCTTTGTGAACTGCGCATTCATCCTCTGTTCAAGATATCGGAACTAAAGCATATTTCATCGATATCAGAGGGACTCATCATGACACCTGCACTCAAGACGACTGTTGCTTCACTATGCCTTGGCGGCCTGGTGGCCGTCCTCTCCCCGCTTGTAACGCCGGCGTCCGCAGCCAAGTTGCAGCGCTGCGCAAGCGAGAACGGAGTCTGCCAGCTGCCCTACCCGGCTGAAGTGGTCTATGGCACCGGCGGACAAAATACGTCGCGCTTCATTGATCGGCCACAGGTCACCTGTTCGAACCGCGTCTTCGGTGACCCGGCGCCGGGCAAAAAGAAAAGCTGCTCCTTCGTGGTTCAGGATCGCTGGGAAGACAGGCCTGGCCGTCCGGGTCGCCCTGATCGCCCCGGACGCCCGGATCGGTATGATCCGTATGACCGCTATGATGACCGCGACCGCGACTGGAGCCGTTGTGCGAAGGAAGGCGGGTTCTGCGATTTTTACGGTCGCAAGCGCGTCCGCTACGGCGCAAACGGCCGGTTCACGGAAGGCGTCTTCCGCAATGGCGTCCAATGTGACAATCGCGCCTTCGGCGATCCCGCACGCGGTAAGGCTAAAGCCTGCTACGTACTCGATTAAGAGTCGGACGTAAGAATATAGAAGCCCGGACTGATCAGTCCGGGCTTTTTCTATCTAGCTAATGCAGAATCTCGAAAATATACATATCACGCTGTTTTTATTATACTTTGTTTCCAGCTTCACCGAAAATACTATAGCAGTTACGACCTTTGCCCTTTGCCTCATAGAGCGCAATGTCCGCATTGCGGGCGAGCGTGTCCGGCGTTGTGCCGTCGCGCGGTGCGAGAACTGCCCCTACGCTTGCCGAAACATCCAGATTGACGCCGTGGATGAGGAAAGGTTCACGAAAAGCCTCAACCACCCTTCCTGCCACCGTCTCGATGATTTCCATGCAATCTTCATCAGGAAGAATGACGGCGAATTCGTCACCTCCCACACGCACCGGAATATCCGTTTCCCTTAAGGCGGAACGCAAACGTTGAGCCGCTTCGATCAGAAGCGCGTCGCCCATCAGGTGACCGTAGGTGTCGTTGACCGCCTTGAACCGATCGAGATCGATCAGCAGCGCACCAATCGGCTTGCCCTGCTGCAAGGCTTTTTCGATCATCGGAATGGCAAGTTCGGTGAGAGCCCCGCGATTATAAAGTTTGGTCAGGCGGTCGGTCAGTGCGAGGCGCTTGAGAGCGGTGGAATCGTCAGTGAGGAATTTGTTGGTCTTTTGCAACCGCAGCAATCCACTCGCAATGCGGGCAAAATCCTCAAGCTTGGCACGTTCCGTATCGGAAATCTTTCGCGGCCTGCTATCGACAATGCACAGGGAGCCGACCGTCAATCCGGCATCGACAGACACCGGTGCACCAGCATAAAAGCGGAAACGCGGTTCGCCGGTCACATAAGGCATGCTGCAAAAGAAATCGTTCTCGACCATATCCTCAATCACGAAGAGCTCACCGCTTTCCACCACGAAGGTGCAGGCAGTCAACTCGCGGGGACAACTGCTGACCTTTTCGCCAGCATTGGCAGCAACACGCTGCCAGTCCTCGTCAATGATATTGAGAGCAGATGTGCTGACGTCAAAAACGTCTTTCACAAGCGATACAAGGGTATCCAGTTCAGGCAGCCCAAGGCTGGACACGGAAACAAGGCTACGGACGCTTTCAAGTCGCTCGACTTCATTGGCGGGAACCGAAAAAGGCTTCTTTTCCGTCATCGAACTATAGGCATCCATGCTCATCATTCTCACCGTCATCTATGCTCCCTTTTTGGATATAGATAGTGATGAGAACCTCGACAGCAAGCCAAGCTTGTCCGGACAGGCAGAGTTCGAACAGGTTTTTGTCAGGCGGAAGCCAGAGGGTGAAACAGGTGTTTCACTATAAAACAAAAAAGCGGCGACCGAATGGGCCGCCGCCTCTGTCGCTAGAAACATGGACTGGAGGTCATCATAGTTCTACGACAATGCGTGTGCTGAAGCGGGCACTATTAGCCAGCGTATCAGCCAGAATATCAGAACGAGCGCTGGAAGCGGATCTTGCCCTGCCAGGCGTCTTTGCCGTCCATGCTCGTGTTCTTGTCCTGCCACTTGGTGTAGGAAACTTCAGGCGTGATGGTGAAGCCAGGAACGATCTGGTAGGCAACGTTTGCCGTTGCAGCGAAGGTTTCGCTGTCGTCATAAGCGGCCTGTACGTTGAAAGTGGCCTTGCTGGTTGCCTTGTAGGCTGCGCCGCCCCAGACTGCCCAGTCACCGCCCCAGGTGCCGTAGAACGAGTCGATGATACGGACGCGATAACCGCCCGACGTGCCGTAATGATCGTCGTTGGACTTGTATGCGCCCTGCAGCCAGACCGAGAACTGATCGGTGATGTTAACATCGCCGCGGACCTTTCCGGCCCATTCCTCGTTACGGGCGTCATAGGCGACGACACCGGCGATCTTGCCCCAGCTCTGCTCGTATTTCAGGCCACCGACCACATGCGGCATGTAATCCTTGATGGTGACGTCTACGTTCGAGTCGGTGTTGCCACCTTCTTCAAAGGAGACAATGGCCGAGAAACCGTTCCCGCCCTTGAAGGTGTAGCTGATGAGGTTGGTACGGTAGCCGCCAGCGAGGATCACGTCGTCGCTGATGACGTTGCCGAGGTAACCGGTGAAAGTGACGAAAGCCGATTCATCCAGACCGACGCGCAGGCCGCCAAGCTGGATATAGGCGTAACGCAGCGAGGTGCTGGTGGAGCCGCCATTGTAATTGTTGGCTTTGCCGTTGCCGTCGCCGTTCCAGTCGTAACGCAGTTCGCTATAGGTCTTGAGCGTGCCGAGTTCTGTTTCGGAAGCGGTCGAGAAACGAAGGCTGACGCGGGCCAGCTTGTTCCAGGTGTCGCGCTCCAGCTGTGCGGGGGTACGAGCATAATTGTTGTCGCCACCGCTTGCGTCGTAGCGAACATAACCATGAATGCGAAGGCAGGTTTCCGTTCCCGGAATGTAGAAATAGCCAGCACCATATGCATCGCATACGCGGACATATTCGACTGCTTCCGGCTCAGGTGCCACGATCGCATCGGCTGCTTGCGCGCCAGAAATCGCTACGAGCGATGCTGCCGAACCGAGAAGAACTTTTCTGATATTCATAAATGCGTCTCCAGTAGATGAGTTAGACGCCACCGATATATTTACTCACAATAACTTGATCAATGTTTATTCAATGTAAGTTTTGTGAATTATTTATATTTGATATAAAAGTTACTTCATATATATTTTATAAATACAAAATTATTCAGAATAAGAATAACGTAACTCCTGTCATCGCCGCTCCACGCAACGAATCCACCATATCAGCAATAATTTTATTCAGCCCCTTATGCCCTTCCAATCCGCGTAACGAGCGGACGCCCTCGCCTATCCGGCAACGGTGAAAGTTTTATAACAGCAACAAGAAATATACGTCGCGAGGCGGATAATTGCCCGTGTTTTCCAGTTCACGCTGGAAAGCCATAAACCGCGACTCGTCAATTCAAATGCATGGAATGTTGATTCGTCATTGTCGACCTGACGAAGTGAATTTCCTCGGTCATTCTCTGACCCAATAAAGAAAACGAAGGCAGCAGGGGTAATGCAATGGTTCTATTCTCTATTGTCATGGGCGTGCTGACGTCTGCGGTGGTAATTGCGGCGTGCATCATGCTTTGGAGATATGAACGTCCCTGAAATTTCCCACAGCAAGAGTGGGCGTGGCGACTGGCCCACTTCGACAGTCGAATCCAATAATAGCCTGGCCTATTTCGGTTGATTGCCCTGCATTTTGTTCGCTTCCGCGATTGCAGATACGGTGATACGTGGAGCTTCCGTCTTCGCTTTTTCGGCAATGTCAGCGAGCATGCGCAGCCTGCCCACGGCCTTCCATTCGGCTTTTTCAGTCACCTTGGCGCGTATTTCATCAATTCGCTTCAAAATGTTTTCATTTGCTTTCAGACGCATTTTATTGCCAAGATTAGGCTCAAATCCGGCTCGCTGATATGCCCGTCTGCTGTCAGACCTTCAGCCAATTCCTTTGCGAACATTTCCTGCTTTGCATTTTTCAAGACTGGCTTATGCCCATCACCATAAGGATACTCTATGATGAGATCAGAAGACGCTCTGTTGCTGAATGCTATTAGCGCCCAGGCCGACCGGGCCGAATTGATTATACCCAAGACCCTTTCGCTAAATCCGATTGCCGAACGACTACACGACGAATTCCCACATCGATCCACTGCCGAAATAGAAACTCAGTGCCGAGTTGTCTGGCAGGATCGTTATCTGTTCTGGAACTGATATTCGCCTTCACAACTGGTTTTGGCGTAGACACGTCGTTATCGAGGCGCAGAAGAAAACCGATCCTGTGCTGCTGACGCAGGATCAGCAGTCACTACCCCGCTTCAGCGGGTTTTTGTTTAGGCAATAAGTGCGGTGGCTGTACGTGATGAGGCGGGCTCTTACGACCCGCTCATTTCGTTATTCTTTTTCTTTTTATCTTCGTCGTAATGCCACTTGATGGCGAAGAACATGGCCACGCCTAACACGAGAACCTTGAACACCACGAAGAATATCGGAATCCATTCCATCTTCTGAATATTTCCATACAGCTGTCAATCGCGAGGAGCATTACCTCAGAACCGCTGCCTCGGCATCTTCTTTTTTGTGCCATTGGTACTTTGATAAAATCAGGCGGCATCGATTTCCAACCATTGCCGAGTTGGAAAATTTGATGGATCGGGATTTTTCTTTAATTTCAATGAAGTGAATGGTGGGCGTGACAGGGATTGAACCTGTGACCCCTCCCGTGTGAAGGGAGTGCTCTCCCGCTGAGCTACACGCCCGATGAGCCAAGCTCGATCAAGGTGGTGCGGATATACTGGCCAGCGGCTGCATAAGTCAAGCGTCTCGCAAGCCTGTTTCCAAAGAGATTTCGATCTTCTCCCCAACAGCTTCTGATCGCAAAGAAAAACGGCAATCACCCATCGATGATTACCGTTCTGTTTTGATACGGGAGGGATTTCAGAGCGCTGCGAGGCGCGAACCTGCCGTCTTGTCGAATGCTTTCTGCAATCCGGAATCACGGTCGTAAACATCGCCGTAATAATGGATTTTTCCATCTGCTTCCGGCCATGCGGTGAAATAGGAAATGAAGACAGGCACAGGTTCCTTGACCTTGATGCCGCGCTCATTCTTGCCGAAATATTTTTCCAGATCCGTCACCGATGTCCCCAGAACCGCCGCCGCCATGTCACGTGGGCGTTCCAGACGAATGCAGCCATGGCTCAGGGCACGCATATTGCGGCTGAAATAGGATTTGGCCGGAGTGTCGTGCATGTAGATATCATGCGCATTCGGGAACAGAATTTTGAGTTCGCCCAGCGCATTGTCGAGGCTCGGCTTCTGGCGAATACCGACATGGGCTTTGCCCGCGGCAACTGCACTCCAGTTGACGGCGCTGGCGGAAACCTTCTTGCCGCCTGCATAGACCTCGTAACCATTGCGGTCGAGATAGCTCGTATCACGCATGACCTTGGGTAGCATCTCGTTCAGGATGATGGAGCGCGGCACGCCCCATGACGGATTGAAAACGACCGTCTGGACCTTATTGTAGAAGAAGTAGGTCTGATGGGTTGGAGAGCCGATAACCACATTCATGGCCAGCTTCTCTTTTCCGTCCTCGAAATATTCGGCACGGTAAGCCGGCTGATTGACCATCACGTAACGCGTGCCGAAATCATGCGGCAGCCAGCGCAGGCGCTCCATGGAATAAAGGATCCGGTCGCGTTTGATGGAAGATTGCTCGCCTTGAAGTGCGGAAAGCGTATTGCGACCGATGACGCCGTCCGGCGTACTGCCCGAAAGCTTCTGATAATCCTTGATTGCAGAAACCAGTTCCGGATCATAGACGTCGCCGCTCGCATGCGTGTCCAGCACTTGCTTGTGCTGTGCCAGATAGCCAGCAGGCGCATGTCTCGAAATCAGCGCAACCACCTTGCTGAGCTGGTCATTGGTATCGCCCGGCTTGATGATGCCATTCAGCGAGATGCGGATTGGCTCGGCAGATGGCGGCTCGGTATTCGCAAGCTCGCGCTTCAACGCCGCATATTGCTCATTGCTCGGCTGGAAACCATGCAGATAGGCAGCCGGATCGCTTTCCGATGCCAGCTTTTCGAGAACGGCTTTCGGATCGACACGGTTACGCGGCAGATCGTGGAAACCACTGAGGCGGTCTGCGATTACACGTCCCTCGCCCGCATCGATGGCATAGCGCAGCGCGCGGGCAGACATGCGAATTTCAAATTCTGCGAGTTTCTGCTGGCGCTCTGATTCAGCAGCGCCGTCGAAATTGTCAGCCGGGATCGTGACTGCGTATTCATCCGGGTTGAGCCCATCTTCGTCCGCACGGGCAAAGAAAGCCGCAACATTCTTGGCGCGGTCGAGCACTTTATCGTCGGCCGACCACATGAAAGAGCGCTGACTTGAATAATAGTCGACGATCGCCTGAGCGATCTCTTTCTCGGCTTTGACATTCACGGATTTCAGATAATTCGTCGCTGCATCGAAGGCACGCTGCCCCGGCGTTTCTTCGCGAATCTGCGGACGGATCTGCGACATGCCCGATGTCAGCGGATCGACGGTCACTGGTTCGGTTGCTGCAGTTACCTGCATATCGAGCGCGCTGAAATCGATATTGACCAGAGTATCCGGCTTGTAGTCGTAAATCTGCGGCCCTTTGACGGTCACGCGCTGGACTGGCGGAAGGCTGCGCACAGCGGCACGAGGAGCAGAAACGGCCTTCGGTGCTACAGGTGCGCGAGGAGTGACTTGCGGCTGAACAGGCTGGGCTGGCTGCACCTGCTGCTGGCGACGCTGTTGGAAAAGTTCCATCAACGAATTTGCGGCTTGAGCCTGTGCCGTGGGGAGAAACACCGAAGCTGCCAGAGCTATCGCGGCTGCGCGGCGGATATTTTGTCCGCGTGCGGCGCTGCTCTTTTCATCCATCTGCGAGTGTCTGGAAAACTGCATTTCAAACCGCCAAAGTTAATGCGTTCGCTCAAAAGCGAATCCGTCCGAATCTCACCCGTAGAATTTACCAATCTCGTATAGAAACTTTTAACGCTATTGTTTCCTGAAGCAATTTTCTGTTTTGCGTTCATCACAATTGTTTGAGGCTTCTTCTCGGGAGACAAACCCGGAATGCCTTAATGAACAAAGTGACGCAGTGGCATCCACTCCGCATCGCGCTAAAAGCCCCACAGACTATGGTTCTGAAGCATTTCTTCGGAACTTCGATCAACACATATCGCGCGAGCCGGAAACGATAACGACGTCCGGCTGGCGTAGCTGGCAAGCAAGCGAGGTACCGCGATGGCAGAAGCAAGCGCCGCCGATCTTTTTCCTCTTGGTGAAGACGACACCCCTTACCGCAAGCTGACTTCCGATCATGTCTCTGTCGATACGTTCAAGGGACAGGAAGTCCTGACTGTCGATCCGGAAGGGCTTCGCCTACTTTCGGAAGCGGCCTTTGCCGATATCAACCATCTGCTGCGCCCCGGCCATCTGCAGCAGCTTGCCCATATTCTTGAAGACCCGGAAGCAACGGATAACGACCGTTTTGTCGCCTACGATCTTCTGAAGAACGCCAATATCGCAGCAGGCGGCGTGCTTCCCATGTGTCAGGATACCGGCACGGCCATCATCATGGGCAAGAAGGGCCGTCGTGTCTGGACCGAAGGCGGTGATGCCGATGCGCTCGGCGCTGGCGTGCTCGACGCCTACAACAAGAAGAACCTGCGGTATTCGCAGCTGGCGCCTCTTTCGATGTTCGAGGAAAAGAACACCAAGAACAATCTGCCTGCCCAGATCGATATCTATGAAGAAGGCGAAGACGCCTACAAGTTCCTTTTCGTTGCCAAGGGCGGCGGTTCGGCGAACAAGACATTTCTCTATCAGGGAACGCCGTCGCTCCTGACGCATGACCGCATGATCGACTTCCTCAAGGACAAGATCCTGAGCCTCGGCACAGCTGCCTGCCCGCCTTACCATCTGGCAATTGTCATCGGCGGCACTTCGGCTGAGATGAACCTCAAGACGGTCAAGCTTGCCTCAACGCGCTATCTGGACAGCTTGCCGACCGAGGGTTCCGAAACCGGACATGCTTTCCGCGATCTCGAAATGGAAGCTGAAATCCATAGACTGACACAGTCTCTCGGCGTCGGCGCGCAATTCGGCGGCAAATATTTCTGCCATGACGTCCGTGTCATTCGCCTGCCGCGCCACGGCGCTTCGTTGCCAATCGGCATCGGTGTTTCCTGCTCGGCCGACCGTCAGGCCAAGGGCAAGATCACCAGGGACGGCATCTTTCTGGAAAAGCTGGAAACCAACCCGGCCAAGTACATGCCGGATATCGACGAGGAAAAACTGTCGTCGCATGTGGTCAAGATTGACCTCAACCAGCCGATGCAGGACATTCTCAAGGAATTGTCGAAACACCCGGTCAAGACGCGCCTGTCGCTCTCCGGTCCAATCATCGTGGCGCGCGATCTGGCCCATGCCAAAATTCGCGAGCGGCTTGAAAACGGCGAAGCCATGCCGGACTATTTCAAGAACCATCCGATCTATTATGCAGGCCCGGCCAAGACGCCTGCCGGTTATGCTTCCGGCTCGTTCGGGCCAACCACGGCAGGCCGTATGGATTCCTATGTGGACCAGTTCCAGTCCTTTGGCGGCTCGATGGTGATGCTCGCCAAGGGCAACCGTTCGCGTCAGGTGCGCGAAGCCTGCGGCCAGCACCGTGGGTTCTATCTGGGCTCCATCGGTGGCCCGGCTGCCCGTCTGGCCCAGGATTGCATCAAGAAGGTCGAGGTTGTCGAATATCCGGAACTCGGCATGGAAGCGATCTGGCGTATCGAAGTGGAAGATTTCCCGGCCTTCATCGTCATCGATGACAAGGGCAATGACTTCTTCAAGGAACTCAATCTGGGTTAAAGCATTTCCAGCAAAAGTGCGAAGCGGTTTTGCGTAGGATAATGCGACGAAACAAACGCTTAGAACACAAATCTGATTCAATCATATCAGAGCTCTAAGCAAAAAAAGGGCGGCGCAAGCCGCCCTTTCTGTTTCAGGCATTTGTGCCGCCATCGATCGTGAGCGTAGCTCCAGATACGAAACGCCCTTCGGGGCTGGCAAGCCAGGCCACCAGACTTGCAATATCGTCAGGCGAACCGAAACTGCCGGTTGCGATAAGCTCCCGCTGCTGTTCGGCATGTTCTCCAGCCGCCGGATTCATATCCGTATCGGTGGAGCCAGGCTGAACGACGTTGACCGTGACGCCCTTTGGACCAAGGTCGCGCGCCAGACCTTTCGTCAAACCGATCAGCGCCGCCTTGCTTGCCGCATAAAGGCTGATGCCCGGCCACGGCACGCTTTCGGCGAGGTTTGAGCCGATGGTTATGACGCGTCCACCAGCACCGAGGTGTGGTGTGGCCGCTGAAACGGCGGCAAAGACAGCCCGGAAGTTCACAGCCATAACCTCATCGAAGTCGGCAAGTGTGACCTCTTCCAGCGGGGCCGCATGCCAGATGCCAGCACTGTTGACCAGTATATCCAGACGACCAAAATCCTTGACCGCTTTCTCGATTGCCGCCGCAATCTGGCTCGCGTCGCGATTGTCGGCCTTCAGCGCCAGAGCCTTGCCACCATTGGCTACGATTTCGGAAACCACAGCTTCAGCTTTTTCCTTGCCGTTCACATAAGTGACGACAACTGCCGCGCCATCTTTCGCGAGCCGTCGTGCAATCGCTGCACCGATGCCGCGACTTCCGCCGGTGATGAAGGCAACCTTTCCGTTCAAACCTTCGGCTGACATACCATTTCCTTTCTGTATCGATTGATACATAATTGCTGACAGGCTTGCACAGAACCGTCAAGCGATTTATTTAATGATCGATACAGAAAGGTTCGCACGTGGCAGAAAAAGGACGGCCCCGCAGCTTCGACCGCGAAACAGCGCTTCGTGCTGCAATGTTGATATTTTGGGAAAAAGGCTTCGACGGATCGTCGCTGGCCGATCTGACGACGGCTATGGGCATCAATGCGCCAAGCCTCTATGCGGCATTCGGAAGCAAGGAAGAACTCTATCTCGAAGCCCTCACCCTTTATGCCGGTGAAGTGGGCATTGAAATCTGGTCGACACTGGATGAAACGCCGGATGTTCGCGCGGCTTTCGAGCGTTTTCTGCTTGCCACGATAGATGCCTATTGCGAGGAATCCGTGCCGCGGGGCTGCATGATTGCTCTGGATGCGCTTCATCGGACGCATTCAAGCGACAAAGTCTGCGACGTGCTGCGCAATCACCGCCAGACCAATATCGAAATCCTGAAAAAGCGGCTCGAACGCGGCATTCGTGACGGCAATATTCCCGCATCCGTCAATTGCGAAGCGGTTGCGACCTTTTACGCGACAGTCCAGAACGGCATGTCCATTCTCGCACGCGATGGCGGAACGCGGCAAGATCTCACCGCAACGGCACTGGGCGCCATGGCAGGTTGGGAGAAACTTGTTCTCACCGAAACATCATCAGGCAACCAGCCTTAATCGCGGACCGTCATCAAGATAATCCGCTACCAGGGACGCCACTTCAGCACTCGCAATGATGCGGCGATGCCCAAGGCCATCCGCCCAGTGCACCCTGACATGAGAGCCTGCCTTGCCGGCCATTTCCGCGCAGATGGCGGGAACTTCCTTATCGTCATGCGCGTGGATGACCAGCGTCGGAATTGTCATGCGGCGCAGATGAACGTCGGTATCGAAATCCGTGATCGGGCGCGCTGCGAGATGACGGACTTGCTCCTTCATTGCGTTGCGCACGTCACGACCAAGCCCAAGCACTTTGCCGAAACCGTCAAAGACGCCTGCCATGGAGTGCGGGGAAGCAATTGTCACCAGCTTTGCCGGGCGATGTGACTGGTAGCACCCGAGAGAACCCGCTGCGGCATTGACGATGACCGCACCGCCGAATGAGTGACCGATCATCGCATCGAACGGACCATACTGGCGCCACGCAACATCAACGGCGGCGATTGCCTGTATCATGTTGAGGGTGCGGCCTGCCGATGCGCCATGCCCCGGCAGGTCGATGGAGACAACTCGTTCCCCACGCGCAACAAGCTCGCGAATGATCGCTATCATATCCGCTGTGCGCGATCCCCAGCCATGAACGACAAGCGACGTTCTTCCCACATAAACATCGGGTTCGAACAAATAGGTTGCGATAAGTCCGCGATCGATAATCAGATCGAGCCGCTTTGCCTGACTGAGTTCGTTGCTCGCCTGTTCAAGCCGTGCGGCATAGGCCTTGGTCTTCGGCTTGCGGCTCGGCGTTCGACAGAAAATCCTGAACGCGGCGCGACCTGCCTTGTCGGCATCAATGCGGCCAAGCACACCCAGACCGAATCGCGTAACCTGCAAAGAAATCGATGTCATGACAGGGCCTCAATTATGTTCAATCCTGAACAAATAATTGTACAAGAATGAACAAAATGCAAGACAAGACTCAAAAACTGCCGTGGGACAATCCGCGCTTCAAGAACTGGATTGCCGTTGCGCGTGCCGGCAAAGCGGTGGAACGCGCCCTCGCCCAGGGGCTGTCGACCTTCGATCTCAAGATCGCCGATCTCGATGTGCTGATGAATATTTATCGCCACCCCGGCGAATCCCAGCATGATCTTGCGCGCCGCATTCTCGTCGGGCGTTCGAACATTACCATGTTGCTGCCGAAGCTTGAAAAGCGCGGACTGCTGGTGCGTGAGGGGGACCCGGCAGACAAGCGCGTGATGCGACTGACGCTAACCGCCAAGGGCGAAAAGCTTCTGGGACATGCGCTGACGATCTATACCGACCTGATTGACCGCGTCATGGCGCAATCGACAAATGCGCAATGCAACGCGATGGGCGATGTGATGCGGCGCATATCCGAAATGCTGGAGAAAGACTGACCGGCAGGCGGGATCAACGATCCCGTTTCAGGCCTTTTTCGGCAAGCTCATCGAGATAAGTTTGCCATAACATGTCCTTCTCGGTGCCGAGCTTGTGGAGATAGGTCCACGAAAACAAGCCGGTATCGTGCATGTCGTCAAACGTTATGCGGACGGCGTAGTTGCCGACCGGCTCCATCTTCATGATTTCGACGGTCCGCTTGCCACCAACTGTGATGCGCTGTGCCGGCGAATGACCCTGCACTTCTGCCGAGGGCGACAGGACACGCAGCAACTCGGCGGTCAGCTCGAATTTCTGGCCATCATCGAACGCCACAGTCAGCAGTTTGCGGTCGTGTGAGACACGCAATTCAGTCGGCCAGACCTCACTCATTACCATTCTCCAGCTTGGTTCTTCGCCAGCTTTTGATAGGCCCCGCGTTAAAATATCGCAATAGTCGCGGTCATTATTGAAAGAGCTTCGCGTGCGTGAAACTGGACATTGAGGCTCGCAGATCCTATTTCTAGGTAGACGACGCGGATATTCCTCCGCATCCTGTGGAAACAACGGCTTAATGATGTACACAAACCAAGCCCAGCCACTTGTTTCCCCGACTGGACCCATGATTGATCCTTTCGGGCGTGCCATTACCTATCTTCGTGTTTCAGTGACGGATCGTTGTGATTTCCGCTGCACCTATTGCATGGCGGAACACATGACGTTCCTGCCCAAGAAGGATTTGCTGACGCTTGAGGAACTGGACCGGCTTTGCACCGCCTTTATCGACAAGGGTGTCAGGAAACTGCGCCTGACCGGTGGCGAGCCTTTGGTGCGCAAAAACATCATGCACCTGATCCGGCAGCTGTCGCGCCATCTGAAATCAGGTGCGCTGGATGAATTGACGCTGACCACGAACGGATCGCAGCTCTCACGCTTTGCCGACGAACTGGCAGAATGCGGTATACGCCGTATCAATGTCTCGCTGGATACGCTCGATCCTGAAAAATTCCACCAGATCACCCGCTGGGGCGATCTTCCCCGGGTTCTTGAGGGTATTGAAGCCGCACAACGCGCCGGTATCCGCGTCAAGATCAATGCAGTCGCGTTGAAGGATTTCAACGATCACGAAATTCCCGAACTGATCCGCTGGGCCCATGGCCGCGGCATGGACATGACGCTCATCGAAACAATGCCGATGGGCGAGATCGAGTTCGACCGTACGGACCAGTATCTGCCGCTCTCGCAGCTGCGCGAGGACCTGTCGCAGCAATTCACGCTTTCAGATATTCCTTACCGCACAGGCGGCCCTGCCCGCTATGTTACGATTGAGGAAACAGGCGGACGGCTCGGCTTCATCACGCCGATGACGCATAATTTCTGCGAAAGCTGCAACCGCGTCCGGCTTACCTGCACCGGTATGCTTTATATGTGCCTAGGCCAGAATGATGACGCCGATCTGCGCAAGGCCTTGCGGGAAAGCGAAAGCGACCTGCTGCTCAGCCAGGCCATTGATGAAGCTATTTCGCGCAAGCCGAAAGGCCATGATTTCATCATCGACCGCGATCATAATCGCCCGGCGGTTGCTCGCCACATGAGTCTTACCGGCGGCTGAGCGATTTATACTTAAAAAAGCACACAACCCGAAATAATTGTCGCGAGATCGACTTTAAAACGGTATGCAATCTTAAACTGGATTCTGTATCGTGCCGCAGTCAGCAAATTTTCGCGCAAGTATTTTCATGCTTCTCGCCATGGGCACCTTCACCATCGGCGATACGATCACAAAATACCTCCTGACCGAGATGAACAGCGGACAGTACATGCTGATCCGAGGCATATTCGCCACGGTGCTGATCGGTTTGCTCGCCTGGCGCCACGGTGCATTGCGCAATCTGTCGCTTGAAAAGATGACGATCCTGCGCGTCGTAGGCGAAGTTGTCGCCACCATCACCTATATTTATTCGCTCGGCCATCTCTCGCAGGCGTTCTGTTCGGCGGTCTTTCAGGCAACGCCGCTTGTCGTGACGCTTGGAGCGGCACTCTTCCTGAAGGAAAAAGTGGGCTGGCGTCGCTGGTCCTGTATTCTTGTCGGTCTTGTCGGGGTCCTCATCATCATCCGGCCCGGAACGGATGGTGCTGCAAGCCTTGCTGCCGTCGCTGTACTTCTTGCCAGCGTAGGCTTTGCCGCCACGCGGGATATCGCCACACGCCGTGTGCCCGCTCACGTGCCGACCCTCTATCTCTCGACATTGACCGCAGGCGCGATAACATTGACCGGCGGCGCGCTGACCGTTCCAATGGGTGGATGGCAGCCCGTTGGAATTACAGCAGTCGGCGCCATGGCCATTGCCGCTGTCCTTCTCCTCGTCGGATATCACTTCATCATTCTGGCCATGCGCGAAGGTGAAGTATCGTTTGTTTCCCCGTTCCGCTATTCCAGCCTGCTTTGGGCGATCGGCCTCAGCACTTTGATTTTTGGCGAAGCGCCCGACATATATACGATCATGGGATCGGTTCTGGTGGTCGGAAGTGGCGTCTATATGGTCTATCGTGAAAACGTGTTGAAGAAGCGGGAGCGCAACAAAAGCACATTGGCGACGATCCCGACCGGCGTGGAACCCTCATGATTGCAGGCGCAATCATCGCTGGTGGGCTCTCCAGCCGCATGCAGCAAGGCGGCGTTGCGGGTGACAAATTCCTTCAGCCGCTCGGCAGCACCGGCACTATCATTTCCCATGTCGTCAGAAGGATCAAACCGCAGGTCGAAGCGCTCGTCATCAATGCGAATAGCGATGATCCCCGCCTGACTGATCTCGGCGTGCCGGTGATCAAGGACCTGCCAGCGGAACATGGCGGCCCGCTGATCGGCATTCTGACCGCGCTGACGCAGGCACAAGAGTCCTCATTGCTGCTAACGACAGCAGCCGATACGCCATTCCTGCCTCGCGACCTCGCGGACCGCCTTCTTGCACGTCGGAACCAAACCGGGGCGCGGATCGTTCTCGCCAGTTCCCTTAACCGGGTCCATCCGATTTTCGGACTATGGGAAACCGGACTGGCTGACGAACTCACCGTCTGGCTTACCAATACCAGCAGGGCCAGCGTCTTCGCATTCGCCGAACATATCGGATTTGAAACCGTCGATTTTCCGCTTGCCTTCGTTGGCGATAGCCCGGAAACATATGATCCGTTCTTCAATATCAATCGGCCCGACGATCTTGTCGCCGCCCGAAAACTGGTTGAGGCAATGGAATGAACCAGAAGCTTTTCGGCATTACCGGCTGGAAAAACTCCGGCAAGACGACAATGACCGAACGTCTGGTCGCATGCCTTACGGCACGTGGATACCGTATCGCCACCATCAAGCACGCCCATCATAATTTCGATATCGACCATGAAGGCACCGATTCCTGGCGTCATCGAAAGGCCGGAGCAGCGGAAGTGGCTATCGTCTCGTCGCAGCGCTACGCAATCATGCATGAAGGTCTCGGCGAAGAAGAACCTTCTCTGTGGGAGATTGCGGCCAAGCTGGCGCCTTGCGATCTGATTCTGGTCGAGGGCTACAAGCGGGAAACGCACAAGAAAATCGAACTGCGTCGCGAAGGCGGCCATGCCGGGCCAGCTCTCTCCGTTGACGATCCCGCCATCGTCGCCATTGCCAGCGACCAGCAGCAACCCGGCGAAAAAGTGCCGGTGTTCGGCATCGATGAAATAGAGCAAATAGCCGATTTCATCGAAGGCGTTATGGGTCTCTGAGAGACTCTCTATAATTCTCCTCTTTGACAACACAATTCACCGCTTTCCGGTGAAGGCATGCAGAAAACGCCGAGGAATTCCCCCCTTGGACACACAATTTAATTACGCAGACCATCTTGCCAATCGTCTCAAAATGGTGGGAATATCGTTTGCAGATCTGATGGTGGGGACGGAAGCGCGAAAAAATATTGCGCATGATCGGCTCAACCATCTATTGGTAGTGGCCGGGGGGAATCCGCTACCAAACGTGCAATTTAAAGTTTCACGGTCGTGACTACCCCTTAAGCGGCTGAACCAGAAGAAATAATCAGGGAACCAGCCAGAACAAAACGAGAGGACTGAAAATGCGCGTATTGAAGCGTATCGCCGCTGCGGCATCTGTTGCAGCGCTGGCAATTACGATCGGTAGCATGACTGCCGGTGTTGCAAATGCAGAAGAGCCACTCAAGCTCAAGATCGGCACCGAAGGCGCCTATCCTCCATTCAACTTCATCAAGCCAGACGGCACCCTCTCGGGCTTCGACGTCGATATCGCCAAGGCGCTCTGCGAAGAAATGAAAGCGCAGTGCGAATTCGTCACCCAGGAATGGGACGGCGCTATTCCTGCCCTTCAGGCTGGCAAGTTCGACGCCTTCATCGCCTCCATGTCCATCACGGACGAGCGCAAGAAGCAGGTCGACTTCTCCAACAAATATTACAACACACCTCCCGGCATCGCAGCTCCCAAGGATACCGTCATCAAGGGTGTGACCAAGGAAGACCTCGCTGGCAAGACCATTGGCGTTCAGGTTTCCACCACACACTCCAACTACTCGGAAAAGACTTTTACCGACAGCACGATCAAGGCCTATCCGACTGCTGAGGAATACCGTCTTGATCTCGCCAATGGCCGTCTCGACGCCGTCAACGACGATAGCGTGACACTGGCCGAATGGCTGAAGTCGCCGGATGGCGCCTGCTGCAAGATGGTCGGCACTTTCCCGCCGGTTATCGAGATCCACGGTCCGGGCGCTGGCGTTGCCTTCAAGAAGGGCCGTCCGGAGTTGGTTGAAAAATTCAACGCAGCCATCAAGGCGATCCGCGCAAACGGCAAATACAAGGAAGTCAACGACAAGTACTTTGACTTCGATGCTTATGGCGCCGAAAATTAATCAAAACTGACACCTATGCGCCGGTTTGCTTTCCGCAAATCGGCGCAAAACATTTGTATGGGCATGCCGTACAAGCCTTGCCGGGCAAAAACCTCGCAGGCGATAAAAACATAGGCAAATGCCTTTAGGAAAAAGAATAGGCGCATGGAACACTACGCCACTTTGTTGAGTTTCGGCCCCGACGGATGGGGTGCCAGTATTGCCTGGGGGCTTCTGGTAACCGTCTCGCTGGCTCTCGCAACACTCCCCGTTGGTCTCGCACTCGGATTTCTAGTTGCTATCGGCAAGCAGTCCACCGAACCATCGATCCGGCTCGCTTCAAACATTTACACGACAATCTTTCGTGGTTTGCCTGAGCTTCTAACCCTCTTTCTCGTTTATTTCGGCGCCTCTCTCGGGTTGCAACGGCTTCTCAGTCTGTTCGGCATCGAAGCGAATGTGGAAATCAATGCGTTCGGCGCCGGTATGGTTGCGCTGGGCTTCGTCTTCTCGTCCTATTCGAGCGAAGTCTTCCTTTCGGCGTTTCGCGCAATTCCGCGCGGGCAGTATGAAGGCGGTTATGCAGTTGGCCTGTCGCACTGGCAGACCATGCGCAAGGTCATCCTGCCGCAGCTGATCCGCATCGCCCTGCCCGGCCTTGCCAATCTTTGGCTGGTGCTGCTCAAGGATACGTCGCTGGTTTCGGTTATCACATTGTCCGATATTCTGCGGCAAACCTCCATCGCGGCACGCGTGACCAAGGAACCATTTCTGTTCTTCGGCATAGCCTGCCTGCTCTATCTGGTTCTCGCAATCATCTCGTCCTACTTCATCAATCGCATTGCCCGCTGGGCTGATGCGGGCGCCAACCGGTCGCGAGGTGCATGATATGAGCCAGACTGTTTCCACTACGACAATTCCCGCGATGGCTCCGCCACCCGTCATCAAGCAATGGACGCGGATGCGCGTTGCCGGCCATATCATCGTTGCCTTCTGGTTCCTTCTTTTCGCTGGCCTTGCGATCTATCTCTACAATGCATGGCGTATCGATCTGTTTGAAACCTATGGGCCACGCTACTGGTCCGGGCTTCTGATAACGCTGAAACTGGTTGCCGTATCGATTGTCATAGGCGCCCTGCTCTCGCTACCGATCACGGCTGCGCGCATGTCCAACAATCGCTGGCTGCGCGGAATTGCTTTCGGCTATGTCTATTTCTTCCGCGGCACGCCGCTGCTGGCGCAGACATTCCTTATCTATTATGGCTTCGGCACCTTCCGTCCTTTTCTGGAAAGCATCGGGCTCTGGGTGTTTTTCCGCGATGCGTGGAATTGCGCCATTCTGGCGTTTTCGCTCAACACGGCAGCCTACCAGGCTGAAATCCTGCGCGGCGCTATCCAGAGTGTGGCGCTGGGCCAATGGGAAGGCGCTGCAGCGCTTGGCATTTCGAAGCGTGTGACGTTCTGGAAGGTCATTCTTCCGCAAGCGCTCATCGTGGCGTTGCGTCCTTACGGCAACGAAATCATCCTGATGATCAAGGGCTCGGCCATTGTAGCTATCATCACCGTACTTGACCTGATGGGTGAAACGCGCCGCGCCTATTCGCGGACATTCGATTTCCAGACTTATCTCTGGGCTGCAGTCATTTATCTGCTTATCGTCGAATGCCTGCGGCACGTTTGGGATTTCCTCGAACGAAGGCTGACCCGCCATCTCATTCGTTAGAGATCACTAAACCGGCATAAAACCAAAATATCGCCCCCGGCAGTCTTGCAGCTTCCGGGGGCGATCTGTTTAGAGCGCATTTCGATCTGATTGGATCAGATCGGCGCTCTAAATATTTGTTTTAACGCGCATCTTTTCCGAAAACCGTTTCACACTTTTCGGGATGCGCTCTAGAATACAGCTTCCAACAGTAAGGTAACAGGTTGAGTCATGCTGAAAATCTGGGGTCGTATCAATTCCACGAATGTGAAGAAGGCGCTCTGGACAGCGCGCGAACTCAATCTCGACTATGAACAGATCAATGTCGGTGGCCAGTTCGGTGGATTGAAAGATCCGGCTTACCTCGCACGCAATCCGAATGGGCTGATCCCCTTGCTGGAAGACGGCGACACAGTGCTGTGGGAATCCAATACCATCACGCGGTATCTCGCGGCAGCTTACGGCAAAGGCACACTGTGGATCGAAGATCCAGCCAAGCGCGCGCAGGCCGAAAAATGGATGGATTGGGCTTCCGCATCCTTCTACACCAATTTCAGCAACGTCATGAAGCATCTGATCCGGCTGCCGGAAGCTGAACGCGATCCAGCCATTCTGGAACAAGGTCTTCAGGGCCTTGCGCAATCAATGCAGATTGCCAACGAGGGCTTGAAGGAAGCTCCCTGGTTCTCGGGCGAGAACTTCGGTATCGGTGATATTCCCACCGGATGCTACGCCTATGCCTGGTTTGAGTTTCCAATTGAGCGCCCATCTCTTCCGCATCTTGAAGACTGGTATGGCCGCCTCAAACAGCGTCCGGCCTATCAGGCGGCCGTTATGACGCCTCTCACCTGATTTCTAGAAATATCCAGAGGAATGAACGAATGACGACATCCGCTAAAGTCGCCTTTCTGGGCCTGGGTGTCATGGGTTATCCCATGGCAGCTCACCTCAAGAACAAGGGCGGTCACGACGTCACGGTTTATAACCGCACGACGGCAAAAGCCGAAAAATGGGCCAAGGAATTCGGGGGCAACTTTGCCGCGACACCTGCCGAAGCCGTGCGCGATGCAGATTTTGTTTTTGCCTGTGTCGGCAACGATGATGACCTTCGTTCCGTAACCATCGGCCCAGATGGCGCCTTCTCAACCATGAAGAAGGACGCGATCTTCATCGACAACACAACAGCCTCTGCGGAGGTTGCTCGTGAACTGGATATCGAAGCACAGAAGCGCGGCTTTCATTTCATCGACGCCCCCGTCTCCGGTGGTCAGGCCGGCGCCGAGAACGGCATTCTCACGGTAATGGTCGGCGCGCCGGAAGCCGTTTTCGAGCGGGCCCGGCCAGTTATCGATGCTTATGCGCGTATGGTCGGCCTCATGGGACCGGTCGGCTCGGGCCAGCTTGCCAAGATGGTCAACCAGATCTGCATTGCCGGTCTCGTTCAGGGACTGGCCGAAGGTATCCATTTCGGCAAGAAAGCTGGTCTCGATATCGAAAAACTGATCTCGGTGATCTCGAAAGGCGCCGCTGGCTCCTGGCAGATGGAAAACCGGTCCGGCACCATGAACCAGGGCAAATATGATTTCGGCTTTGCCGTCGACTGGATGCGCAAAGACCTTGGCATCTGCCTTGAGGAAGCTGACCGTAATGGCGCGCTTCTGCCTGTGACCGCCCTCGTGGACCAGTTCTATAAGGAAGTGCAGAAGATCGGTGGCAGCCGCTGGGACACATCTTCGTTGCTTGCGCGGCTGGAACAGCCCTGAGACAAACGATCCTAAACAAAAAAGCCCGGCAATGCCGGGCTTTTCGTTTTCTATGCATCAAGCTTAGAACTTGACCTTTGCAGTGAGCGAAAGAGCGCTGACTAGATCATTACCGAAATCGCCGGTGCTGATCGAATCTCTCAACTCGCCTGAGCCGAGCCAACCGATAGCGCCAGCCAAACGCACATCAACGACGTCATTCGGCTTGTAGTTGGCTCCCAAACCAAACAGCCAAACGTCGGTCTGAGATGTCCATCCCGTGCTGGTGCCGCGATCCCACGTCACGGTTGCTGCACCCGACCATTGTTCATTGAACTTGTGGCCCACGCCGCCCGAAACGGTCCAGCCATCCTGATAGTACAGATCCAGCGAGGTGATTTTGGTTCCATCCGGCAGGCCGCGATTACCATTCGAAACGAAGGTCGCCTGTTGGATGCTCTTCCAGTCGGTCCATTTAACCGAACCAAAAGCTAGCCAATCTGGTGCGATACCCGTCTGGAACTTGAATTCAACCGACTGTGGAGCAGCAATATCGTTCGTCACATTCAAGGGTACGCCCTGTCCTGTGAGCGGGTTCAGCATGAGATTGTCAATCGTACCGTCGAGGTTGTACTTGACCTCAGACTGATAGACGAGAGACGCTCTCATCGCATATTCAGGGATTTCGTAGGCCGCGCCCAGACGCCAGCCAACCGAGCCGTCTTCTACATCAAGTGTAGCGACGCGGAAATTGCCTCTGAATGCGGTCGTCGGAGGGATCAGGCGAGTTTGATAGCCCTTAAGTTCCTGATAGCTAACGCCGCCCAGAATTCTGAAATACGACTTTTCGCCGACGGCAAACCGGTACGAACAGTTTAAGCCAAAGTCGCGCGACGAAATTTTCTGTTCAATCGCAGTGAAGGAGCGAAGGGTATTGAGGCCTACATCGGTCTCGATTCCCCATGGCTCCCGGTATTGGGCGGCACAAGCCAGATCGTCGGTCAAATCGAACTTGGCAGATACCTTTGGTACCCAGTAAGTCTTCGCTTCGTCGACTGAAGTTGACCAAGGCTTGCCCCGATCCGGTCCATAAGGAACGAGTGGCGGGGTCGCAACACCGGGGTTCGCACGAATATTTTTCAGTTTACGCTGAGGCATAACTACCGTCGCACCAGCTTCGACAGCTGTTCCCTTTTCGAAGAGAATATCGAAATCCTGCGAGCTACGCTCAAAGCCGCCTGCATTGGCAGCAACCGCGCTTCCGAGGAGAGCTGCGACCATTCCTGCCATTTTCACGCGCTGTACACTCATAATGTCCTCCCAAACAGCAACGGTATTAACGTTGACGGAAACGTAAATCAGGAAGGATTCAGGCCGCAAGTCGCATTAATTTGGATTAGCATCATCGTACTTTCGGAGCATTCGTCAAAAATGGCTAAAACATCAAATATCGTGCCACTTCATTAGCAAAAATCGCCCGACACATGGCAAATCAGGCCCAAATCGGCCAATTTTCCGCCTCTTTTTTGCCTTGTTGCGAAAGCGCAACATTGGTCGAAAACAATCGAAACCAGAGTTCGATCTACCGGTCCAACCCTTGAAACGGGTCCAAACTCCGTCCAGCCGCATGAAAAACGCCCGACAGTGAAATGCACTGTCGGGCGTTTGATTCGATAGGGAGTCGTTTTCTGATGTCAGGTCAAATCAGCCTGCATCACGGATGCGTGATTCAGCAGTTGCTACACGCTGCGCCGATTCCTTCAGCTCAGCCAACCGCTCACGCTCTGCCTCAACGACTTCCTCGCGCGCGTTCGCAACAAATTTTTCGTTGGAGAGCTTCTTCTCGATACGATCCATTTCAGCGGCAATCTTGCCGGCTTCCTTGGCGAGACGTGCTGCTTCAGCCTTGAGGTCAATCAGATTGCCTAGCGGGATGCAGATTGTCGCCTCACCAAGCAGCATCTGGGCTGAGCCCTTGGGAGCCTGTGCCTCGAACGAGACACTCTCCACGCGGGCAAGGCGCTTGATGGCAGCATCGTGACGAGCGAAGCGTTCTACGCTTGTCGCGTTGGCATCCAGCACGACAACCGGGGCAATCGCACCGGCGGGCACATTCATTTCCGCACGGACAGAACGAATGCCAGTGACGAGATCAACGAGCCAGTTGATGTCAGCCGCGGCTTCCTCGTCCTCAAACGACAGTTCCGGCCAGGCAGCAAGCGCCAGCACCGTATCGCGCTTCTGTCCCTCACCTGCAGTCAGGGTCCAAAGCTCTTCGGTCATGAAAGGCATGAACGGATGCAGAAGTTTATAAACCTGATCCAGACAATAGGCTGCCGTGGCTTGTGCTTCTGCCTTCGCAGCTTCATCGTCACCCATGAAGATCGGCTTCAGCAGCTCTAGATACCAATCGCAGAACTGGTTCCACACGAAGCGATAGGCAGCACCCGCAGCTTCATTGAAGCGGTAGGTGTCGATACCTTCCGTCACGGCTCGCGTTGCCTTGGTCAGTTCCGTCAGAATCCAGCGATTGACGGCAAGCTTGGCGTTTTCCGGCTTGAAACCGGCATCAAGCTTCACGCCATTCATCTGGGCAAAGCGCGTTGCGTTCCAGAGCTTGGTGCCGAAATTGCGATAGCCGGCAATACGCGCCGGATCGAGCTTAACGTCACGACCCTGAGCAGCCATGATGGCAAGGGTGAACCGCAGCGCGTCAGCACCATATTCATCCATCAGCTCGAGCGGATCGATGACATTGCCCTTAGACTTCGACATCTTCGCGCCGTGCTTGTCACGAACGAGAGCATGCAGATAGACCGTATGGAACGGGATTTCGTCCATGAAATGGAGGCCCATCATCATCATGCGGGCAACCCAGAAGAACAGAATGTCGAAACCCGTAACCAGAACACTGGTTGGATAATAGGTTGCGAGTTCCGGCGTCTTGTCCGGCCAGCCGAGCGTCGAAAACGGCCAAAGCGCCGACGAGAACCACGTATCGAGAACGTCAGTATCGCGCTCAAGTGCAACGTCTTCGCCATAGTGAGCGCGTGCGGCGGCTTTCGCTTCCTCTTCGCTCTTTTCGACAAAATACTGGCCATCTGGACCGTACCAGGCCGGTATCTGATGTCCCCACCAGAGCTGGCGTGAAACCGCCCATGGCTGAATGTTTTCCATCCAGTCGAAATAGGTCTTTTCCCAATTCGTCGGGACGATCTTTGTCTTGCCCTCGCGCACCGCCGCCATTGCTGGCTTGGCCAGTTCGCCGGCGTTTACATACCACTGGTCAGTCAGATAAGGCTCGATCGGAACGCCGCCGCGATCACCATGTGGGACGGCGTGCGTGTGGTCCTCGACCTTTTCCAGATAACCGCGCTCGTCCATCAGCTCGACGATGCGCTTGCGGGCTGCGAAGCGGTCCTGCCCTTCGAGTTCGTGGATCAGCGCCTTCAATTCAGGCGTCAGCTGCAGCCCTTCGAGGAAATCAACATTGTCCTTGATCGTGATCGACGCATTCGTCGTCAGAATGTTGATAGCGCGCAGCTCATTCCGCTTGCCCACTTCGAAATCGTTGAAATCGTGCGCGGGCGTGATCTTGACAGCGCCGGAACCGGCTTCCGGATCAGCGTAATCGTCTGCAACAATCGGGATATGGCGACCGACAAGCGGCAGCACGACATCGTTGCCAACCAGAGCGTGGTAGCGCTCGTCCTTCGGATTAACCGCAACGCCGGTATCGCCCAGCATGGTTTCCGGGCGCGTCGTCGCAACGACGATGTAGGTATGCGGGTTCTCTGGATCGAATGGAACGTTCTCAAGCGGGTAACGGAAATGCCAGAGATGACCTTTCGTTTCGCGCGACTCGACTTCGATGTCGGAAATTGCCGTCAGCAACTTCGGGTCCCAGTTGACCAGACGCTTATCGCGATAGATGAGACCTTGCTTGTAGAGCGAGACAAAAACTTCCAGAACCGCGCGCGACAGTCCTTCGTCCATGGTGAAGCGCTCGCGTGACCAGTCACACGAGGCACCAAGACGGCGCAGCTGGTTGGAAATCATGCCGCCGGATTCGGCCTTCCACTGCCAGACGCGCTCAATGAACTTCTCGCGGCCCATGGTATGGCGGTTTGGCTCCTGCCGTTCAGCCAGTTGGCGTTCGACAACCATCTGCGTTGCAATGCCCGCATGGTCCATGCCGGGCTGCCACAGCACGTTCTTGCCGCGCATACGCTCGAAGCGAACCATAATGTCCTGGATCGTGTTGTTGAGCGCGTGGCCCATATGCAGCGATCCGGTAACGTTCGGCGGAGGAATGACCACTGCGAACGGATCGGCTCCCGGCTTCGCGCCTGCACCCGCCTTGAATGCACCCGCTTCTTCCCAGCGTTCAGCAATTTTCGGCTCTATCGCCGCGGCGTCATAGGTCTTCTCAAGCATGGAATTATCCGGTCTTTATGCGCGATGAATGGATTGAAGGCTCAATAGCAACTAACAGCAGACAAATCACTTTAAAAGTGACAGCACCACTTTCGGTCACTTTAAAAGTGAAAACCCGCCTGCTGCACAGGCGGGTAATATTTCAATGGATCGGCTTGATACCATTTATCGCTCGCCACGCACCACACGTTCGATTTCTTCCCGGACAAGCCGCTCAACAAGCGTCGGCAGATTATTGTCGAGCCAGTCCTGCAGCATCGGACGTAACAGTTCCGTAGCGATATCGTCGAACGAACGGCGTGGCTCGGCCCGAACCACATGGTTCAAATCCTGAAATGCGGCAGCTACCTGACGTTCGGCAATCTGCGACAGCATATGAGCAGCAGGCTGCATCTTTGCAGCGGGCTCAGTAACTGGCGCTACCGCCTCGGGCTGAACCGGGGTTTCCTGCTCGGCAATAGCTGCAGGTTCCTGCTCCATGTCCGCATCGAGTTCCGGTTCGAGCAAGGCGTCGACTGCTTCGGCGATTTCCGCCTCAACGGAAAGGTCGATTTCTTCCAGAGATATGTCCGCCTCTGCAGGCAGTTCCAAAGACTGCGTGGCCTTGGCGTGAGAATGATCGTCATTCTCGGCATTGAGAACAACTTCATCCTCGTCATCGGCTTCGATTTCAGGTTCCGGCGCTGCCTGCGCCGGTTCGCCAATCGGGCCGCGCAATGTCGGTTCGTCCTGGAACACGTTGCGCATCATTGCTGGCTTTTCCGGCTGTGCGACAGGTTGCTCGGCAACCGGGCGACGGAACTCCGCAACCTCTCCACGAGCCGGAGAGGCCGTTGCCACCGGCGCTGGCTGACGGGTGACATCGCTGTCTTCAATGATCCTGCGGATGGAAGCGAGAATCTCCTCCATCGACGGTTCACGCGCTGCGCTGGATGTCTGTGCCATGGCTACTATCCGCTTTCCTGTATTGCGACATTGTCTGCAAAAGACAGAGAATCAATGGATTAAGGGTAGCGGACGATCCTCCGTTTGAGAATCCCCGGCCAAGGCAAGCTGGATCAAACTCACAGCTTTATGGATTTGTTAAGAATTGCGGGCGCTGCAAAATCGAATCGCAGCAAACAAAAAGGCACCCGAAGGTGCCTTTTCAATTCTCACTATGCTTGCAAGCAATCACCGACCGTCCGGTGTGCGCAGACCAAACCACTTGTCCTTGACGGCTTCGTAATGCTCTTCCGGCTTGTACTGAGCGACCTGCAAGCCCATCTGGCTGGCAGTCATGCGACCGGTCGCATTAAGAAGAGCATAGCTGGCGACAATAACGTTACGCTCGGATTCGACCAGAGCGATCTGTGCATTGATCAGATCGTTTTGCGAATTCAAAACGTCCAGCGTCGTGCGCTGTCCAACCTTGCGCTCTTCAATGACGCCATCGAGAGCAAGCTGTGCGGCGGAAATACCGTCACGATTTGCCTTGACCGATGCGCGGGCAGCTTCAAGCTGCGACCATGCCGAACCAATTGCCTGACGAACCTGATCGCGAACGACGTCGACTTCGATACGTGCCTGACCGAGCTGTTCCTTGGACTGGCGAACCTGAGCCGAACTACGGCCACCGGTATAGATAGGGATACTGACGCCGACGCCGATGGACGCCGAGTTGCCATCGGTCTGCGAGCCGCCC
Organism: Brucella lupini; assembly: GCF_002252535.1. Taxonomy (NCBI): domain Bacteria; kingdom Pseudomonadati; phylum Pseudomonadota; class Alphaproteobacteria; order Hyphomicrobiales; family Brucellaceae; genus Brucella; species Brucella lupini. The sequence continues at coordinate 63,679 of NZ_NNRN01000030.1, read as the reverse complement.
TCGCCGGAATAAGTATCAAGGTGGCTGGCGCTTGCCGTAAGGCCGACGGACGGAAGCAGAGCGCCTTCCTTGGCCTTCACGTTATATCCAGCGGCATTAACGGCATATTGGGTCGCAAGAATGCCCGGGTGTCCGGCAGTCGCAATGGAGAAAGCCTGATTTGGCGAACTCGGCAGGTTCTTGGCTGCGGCTGCGGTCGCAAGCTTGTCCGGCTGAACGCCGATAACCTGCACATAGGTTGCTTCTGCCGACTTGACATCCGCACGTGCGGAATTCAACGCCGCTACAGCGGTCGAACGGCTGGCATCTGCCTGCGCAACGTCGGTACGCGTACCTTCACCCACGTCGAGACGGGCACGAGCCGCACGAACCTGTTCGTTCAAAGCTGCAAGGTTGCGTTCACGCAGAACAGCGATCTGGCGAGCCTGATAGACATCCATATAGGCTGTTACCGCCTCATAGAGTCTGTTCTGCTCTTCGTTGCGGAGATTTTCGCGCTGGGCGAAGACCTGTGTTTCTGCGGCGGCGACATTGTTCTTGGTTTGAAACCCATCGAACAGCATCTGGTTCAGCTCGATGCCGAACGTGCCTGTTGTGCGATAACCCTGACTTGAAGGTGTCTTGCCACGCCCTACGTTATAAGAACCGGTAATCTGCGGACGATAACCGGACTTGGCAATGGCCACGCCTTCATCCGTGACGCGGACGCCTGCGCGGGAGTAGTTCAGGTTAGCATTGTTCTTGTAGGCCTTCACGAGAGCGCCGGTTAACGTCTCCGAGAACGCCGCCTGCCCCGTTAAAATGGTGCCAGACAACAATGCTGCGGCCGCTACCAGTCCTTTGCACGTTTTGAACACCGGGTACCTCATATTAAGAACAAACGAATCCAACTATCGAACCGATCGGTTCGGGCAAATCCTAATAACCTCTAAATTCGGTTATTTCCATTGCCCCCGCCAGAGCTTGCACAAACAAATTCCGCAGCGTTGCAGAATTGTATCATCCACTAAAATTAAAATTCGAACTGCGGAACGCGCTCGAATCCCGGTAGCGGACGAACCGCAGTGTTGAACACACCGCGTCCCGATGCAACACCATTTTCTTTAACGTAAATCCGCGCAACTCCGGCGTTCCCCCGGCCTTCAACGGCAACGAGGCGTCCGCCGTCCTTCAACTGGCTGAGAAGTGCGTCCGGAACAAAATCGACAGCGCCTTCAATGACGATCACATCGTAAGGCGCTTCCGACGGATAGCCTGCCTGCAGTTCGCCTGAAACGATCACAACATTGTCATAGCCGAATTCAGCGAGACGGGCAGTCGCAGCAGCCGACAATACGGAATCACTTTCCAGACCGATCACCGAGCCAGCAAGCTTGGAGAGGATGGCTGCCGAATATCCGGTGCCGCAACCGACATCGAGAACCACGTCGGTGTTCTTGATACGGGCGAGCTGCACGAGCTTGGCGAATGGCGAAGGTTCCATAAGGTAGCGAGGCTGCTTGCCTTCGCTTTCCAGAAGCTGGTCTTCATCGATATAGGCGAGAACCTGACGGGCTGCGGAAACAAAAGCCTCGCGCGGGACGGTCAGGAAAGCATCGATAACTGCCAGATCGGTTACGTCCGTCGTACGGATCTGGTTGTCGACCATCTTTGTGCGAAGATCCTGGAAATCGGCTGCCATAGCCCTAAACCCTTCCTTGTCGCGGAATGCGATGTTTCATGCCATTGGAGCGCCGTGCATCCTTTTGGACGCACAAAGAGCACCATAAACGAGATTTGCCGTTGATGTGGCAAAAATCGGGGGTCCAGTCAATGAAACACAGCATTTGCGGCATTTATGCTCACTGATACCCACTACAGTTGTCGGCATCTGGATATGAAGATGCCGGAAAGCCTTCCGAGTCCCGGCATCTCGGTGCCTGTTTTGACACACAGCCTGCCCGAAACCGTTTTACGCTTTTCGGGATGGGCTCTATCGTTCGCAGCACTTTGAAACAAGCGCCCCTCAAATCACATTATTGAGCGTTCGATGCCGGATAACCGGCCTCAGCCAGTGCAGAAAGAACGGCGTCCTGCGAAACCTTGCCGCCGAATTCGACCTCTTTCTTGTCGAGATCGATTTCAATTGGTGCGGTTGCATCGAGCTTGCGCAGTGCGACGGTAACGCTATCGGCGCAACCGCCGCACTTCATCTTGGGAATGGAAAACTTCATCAACTCAGTCACTCCTTATAGTGGATTGAATTTGACGTTTGATATCCGTCCGATATTAATCCCGTTTCAAACGTCAAATTCGAAAAACCCACTAGATTCACAAAGTTACTAGTGGTCTTTTTGCTCCGACATTTGCTCAGCACTCATATCCGAGGGATGCAAATGTCGGAATCAGACCACTAGGACTGAACATAAGATGGGGCTTCCCATCGTGGTAAGGTCAAGGGCTATTCTGCCATTCTTCTTATGGCGCTTCGCAGGTCTCCGGCACGCTCTTTTCCAATGCCAGCGGTGACTTGGTCAAAGACCCTGTCATGATCTGCATCGGCTTGAACGGCGGCTCTTCCTGCATGCCCGGATTTGTGAGGTGAATCGTGTAGCAGCCTGTAAAGACTTCCTTCTTGCCATCCGCCGTTTCGGCTTCGATGGCCAGTGGCTGGCTCCAGTAGATCTGTCCGGCGCCTGGATCAGGATCAGTCTTGCGCAGCGCGACTTTCACGCTCTTGGTATTCTCATAGCCTTTTACAAAGGTCTTGAAATCCGGCTCGCGCCCTTCCTCGGAATAATAACCGTAGGCTCGGGTATATTCCTTGCGATTGATCGCATTGTAATAGGATTCGATCAGGGCCTGTGGCGTCGAGCGATCGTCGCGATAATCGGGAACTGTCACGCCTCCGGCAGCATCCTGCGTCTGCTCGGAAGGCTTGGTTTCCTCCACAGGCTTGGAAGCATTGTCATGCTTTTCCTGAACGTTTCTCGGCGTTTCTTCGGGCGCAGCCTTCGGCGGATTTTGCGCAAAAGCGCTGTCAGCCGAAATGCCTGCAAGCCCCGTGCCCAGAAGGCCGATCACAGCAGCCAGCATCAGAGGTTTCATCCGGTCATTCGACATTCGCTTCTCCTCTTCCTAGCAAAGTTTTTGCGGAACGCGTCGAGGGCGCTCCCGATTTGGTGTATTGCAGTAATGATGTTACAACACTAACTATAGTGAAAACGTGGCAGGCGCAGAGGAAACTCAGCCTGTTGCGACATGATTGGACGATTCTCCGTCCATATGCCAGCACGATACCGGAAGAGAGAAAATGGGCCGTTTCGCAGTCATTACGCTAACTGACAAGGCAGCTGATCGCGTTCGCGAGATCATCGCATCGCGGGACGGCGCTCTTGGTATCCGGGTGGGTGTGAAGAAAGGCGGCTGCGCCGGAATGGAATACACCATCGATCTCGTCACGGAAGCCAAGGCAGGCGACGATGTGATCGAGAAGGATGACGCGAGAGTCTTCATCGCGCCTGAAGCCGTTCTTTTCCTGCTCGGCACCCAGATGGATTTTGAAGTAACGACGCTGCGGACGGGGTTTGTCTTCAACAACCCGAACCAGACATCGGCTTGCGGCTGCGGCGAATCCGTCGAAATCAAAGCGGCCTCCCCGGAAAGCCTCCGCCAGATGCAGGGCGCAGCCTAACTCAAGACAAGGTCCGTCAGCTAATGGATGACGAAGCTCTTCGCGATCTGTTGCAGGACTTCGGCCCCATCAGCATCCGCCGCATGTTTGGCGGCAAGGGCATCTATCATCAGGGCCTGATCTTTGCACTCGTCGTTCGCGACGAGTTGCTCTTCAAGGCTGACGAAATAACCATCCCGGATTTCATTGACGCAGGCGCCACCCAATGGACCTATGAAGGTCGCAAGGGCGGTGATCCAATCGCCATGCCTTACTGGAGCGTGCCAAGTGAAGCTTTCGATGATCCGGAAGTGATGACGCATTGGGCGCGCCTTGCTTATGATGCAGCGCTACGAAGCGAAAAAACCAAGCCCAAAAAGAAATCGGCTGCGAAGCGCTAGCCTCGCAGCCGATTGATTCATTTTTTTACTGCTTCGGTCAGATTCCAGTCGGAATCAGCATGAAGGCCGGAATGTCATTGCCGAAACCAACAGGCGTCGGGCCGTCATCGTCACGATCACGACGGCGTTTCTGTTCGTGCTGCGGCTTGCCGCGGCGCTCGTCATTGGAAGCGCGGATCGCATCACGGCGCTCGCTGGCTTCGATGACTGGTTGCGGCTGTTCGGCAGGATCGAGAACTTCGGCAGGCTTCGCCTTTGCCTTGTCTTTCGGCTTGTCCTTGCCCTTGGCATCCTTGCCTTTGCCGCGTGCATTCTTGCTCTTGCGCGGATCGTCTGCCTCATCAGAGGCTGGCAGGGTGGACAGATCACCATCGAGCCATTCGATCTTCTCGCCGATCATATTTTCGATGGCTGCAAGATACTTTGTATCGGAAGGCGTCACAATAGTGAATGCCTTGCCAGAACGCCCCGCGCGACCGGTACGGCCGATGCGGTGAACATAGTCTTCCGAGTGAATCGGAACGTCGAAATTGAAAACGTGGCTCACATCGGGAATGTCGAGACCGCGCGCGGCAACATCGGAAGCCACCAGCAGCTGCAGTTTGCCTTCCTTGAAGTTCGCCAACATGGTCATGCGCGCGCGCTGATCCATATCGCCATGCAAAGCGCCAGCGTTGAACTCGTGCCGCGTCAGCGAGCGGAACAGTTCGGATACGTCTTTCTTGCGATTACAGAAGATGATCGCGTTCTTGAGCGTATCGCCTTCCGCACGGACGAGATCGCGCAGAACCGCGCGCTTGTCCCAATCCTTCTTGCTGGATTTCACCAGGCGTTGGGTCACGGTTTTGGCCGTAGACGAAGCCTTTGCAACTTCAACGCGCGTTGGCGAATGCAGGAACTGTTCGGTCAGCTTGGTGATTTCCGGCGGCATGGTGGCCGAGAAGAAAAGGGTCTGACGCGTAAACGGAATGAGCTTGCAGATGCGTTCGATGTCCGGGATGAAGCCCATATCGAGCATACGGTCTGCTTCGTCGATGACGAGAATTTCAACACCGGTCAGGAGCAGCTTGCCACGCTCGAAATGATCGAGCAGGCGACCGGGTGTCGCGATGAGAACATCGGCACCGCGTTCCAGCTTGCGCTCCTGTTCATCGAACGACACGCCGCCAATCAGAAGGGCCACGTTCAGCCGATGATTGACGCCGTATTTGGTGAAGTTCTCCTCGACCTGCGCTGCGAGTTCGCGGGTCGGCTCCAGAATGAGCGTACGCGGCATGCGCGCCCGCGCCCGACCCTTTTCCAGAAGCGTGAGCATCGGAAGCACGAAAGACGCAGTCTTTCCGGTTCCCGTCTGCGCGATACCGAGAACATCCTTGCGTTCAAGGGCTGGAGGAATGGCTCCTGCCTGAATGGGTGTGGGCGCAGAATATCCCGCCGCTTCTACAGCAGCGAGCACTTTCGGGGAAAGACCGAGTTCGGCAAATGTCGTCAATGGAGGCGCAGCTCTCTTGGTTTGGAAATGATTTCCACCCATCCTGTCATTGCAGCCGCGTCATCGGGCGCAGGAACGAAGGCAGAATAAGGCGTCTGCAACGCAATATGCGTTTTCTTGCAGCATCGCGTACGTCCACAGCGTGCAAAAGTCAACCAAAATACCATCGAAAGATATCAAATTGCTTCAATTGTGTTGCGACAATCGAAATCAATGCGGAACTTGAACAAATTTACTCAAATTATCAAAAGCCAAAGAGCATTTGCGTAGCTGAATTACGCGCCACTTATACGCTGAACCTAATGCCTGAACTGTTCTGTCAAGATGCGCTCGTCCCAGGAATGATTTCGATCAAAGAGGATGGCCACCTGGCTGTTCGGTGCTTCCCGCACGGTAACAGCCCTGACCGATTTGACCTCATTATTGTCCGCGACCGCATTGACCGGGCGTTTTTCGGTTTCCAACAAATCCATGCGAACGGTTACGTGCTTCGGCAATAGCGCCCCACCCCAACGGCGCGGACGGAAGGGACTCACCGGGGTGAGCGCCAGAAGTGGCGCTTCAAGTGGCAGAATGGGACCTTGTGCTGAAAGATTGTAGGCGGTGGAACCTGCAGGCGTCGCGACCATCACACCATCGCAGACGAGTTCGTCCAGACGCACCTTGCCGTCAATCGTTATCCGAATCTTCGCAGCCTGATAGGACTGACGGAAAAGGGAAACTTCGTTGATCGCCAAAGCCTCGAATGATTGGCCGGATTCTGTTTCGGCGACCATGACAAGCGGGCGAATGGTTTCCATCTGCGCGGCCAGAATGCGCTCCGGCAGGTCATCCACGCTGAATTCGTTCATCAGGAAGCCGACAGAGCCGCGATTCATGCCATAGATCGGCGTACCGCTGTTCATGAAATCGCGAAGCGCCTGAAGCATGGTTCCATCGCCGCCAAGCGCAACGATGATATCGGCATCTTCAGCAGCCACATGACCGTAGCGGGCAACGAGTTCTTTTTGGGCGACAAGTGATTCTTCGGTTCCCGACGACAGAAAATGCAGCGCGAGCGATTTATCTTCCATATTTACAGTCCCGAATCTGGCCAACCCTGACAAGTTTGCCACTGTTTCCCCAACCCGCTATTGGCTATCACATGAAAAACCCGGTTGCCATGACCTGCTAGCGATGAATTTTCGTTTTACACGCGCTGCATTTGTGCTAATCGGGCGCAAGTGCCCTTATAGCTCAGTTGGTAGAGCACCTGATTTGTAATCAGGGGGTCGGGAGTTCGAGTCTCTCTGGGGGCACCAGCACATCGCCTTTGAATTGGCTTTTATGCAGTGATTACAATTACATAAGTTAGTTGATATTTTTTATCGTCACCTGCGACCTCAAATCAGTTTTATTCTGCAATGTAGATTCGATGCGCATCATTTTGATCGCACACATCACTATTTTCAGTTTCAAGACGCTCTATGCAGGTTTCCAGATTCAGTTCTGCCAGTTGGCCAATTGGGATCAGCGTCCCCCGCATCACGATAATGTCTTCCTATAAATACTAGATCGTTTTGACCGACGGTCGGATCGACATGGGCATAATCACAGGATGTTCAGCGTGTTAGGAGAGTTGACCGCCGGAACGGGAACCGGCATCGATCCAATTCGTTCATTTCGACGGCGGGTGCGAAACTAAAAATGGATAGGTGCCATGTACAAATTTTCGGCAATGGCAGCGGCGATGGTGATTATGTCGGCTTTTGTTTCAGCCGTTCCCGCACAGGCCCAAAGTATTGAGATCGGTCCTAATGGTATTCAAGTCAACCCGGACAGCGATCGCCGGGTAATCCCTGATCGTCGTTCCGAACGGGATGAAATCAGCGAACGTCGGGCTGCGAGGATTGCGCGTAGCGAGGGAATGGATGAAGTCGAAAGCGTTTCACGACGCAGAGGCGCGTATATTGTCCGAGGAATAGACCGTCGAGACAACGATATGCGTGTAGTCATTGATCGTCGCACCGGGGAAGTGCTTGAGGTACGCTAGTCCATAGTTGCATTGCCTTCGGGCGCAATTAGATCCGTCTTGATCCACCGGGCCCTCCTCCCGAAGTCGCGTCTCGATTTCGGGAGGAAAACGCACACTACCAGTTGCGTACGCAATAGCCACGCGGTGTCAGATGATATCCGCGAACGCAGACCTTATGGACAGGACGGTTTCGCACACAAACGCCATTTCTGTTCAAGTGCCAGCCACGGGCGCAACGTGCTCTGGCCCGATTGGGAACACAGCGTCCATAGCGATTCATGTGCCAGCCAGGCCCACACCGCCACCCGACTTGCTCCGCAAGACTACCGGCATCATGCGTATTCGTGGGTTGTGGCATTGGCAAAGCGAACGACGGTACCGAAAAAGACATGACACCACCGAAAACGAGAAGAGCAGTTAGGCTGCTTCTGACTGACATCGTTACATCCTCCATAGTCAGCACTCCCGCCTCATTGAAAATAGGCGCTGGCGATTGAATGGAAGATGAATGATAAAATTTTCGTCTAGGTGTTCACGAAATAAAAATGCGGCTCAAGAGCCGCATTTTGTTTGCTTCGATCAGATTTCAGTACCAGCCGACAGCCACCTGGGCCTCTTCGGACATACGGTCCGGCGTCCAAGGTGGATCGAATGTCATCGTGACCTCCACCATGGAAACACCCTCAACGGCGCTGACTGCGTTCTCAACCCAGCCCGGCATCTCGCCTGCCACAGGGCAGCCGGGAGCAGTTAGAGTCATTTCGATTTTCACGGTGCGATCATCTTCGATGTCAATCTTGTAAACGAGGCCAAGCTCGTAGATATCCGCCGGGATCTCAGGATCATAAACCGTCTTCAAGGCCGCGATGATGTCGTCCGTCATACGCAGGAGGTCTTCCTGCGGGATGGCAGAAGCGGAAAACACCGAATTGCCTTCGGCTTTTTCTCCACCCTGGACAGGCGCGGTATCGGCTTTGTCCTGAACTTTCTGTTCCATATCGGTCATCCGAAAAACTTCCTTGCCTTTTCCAAGGCTTCCGCCAATGCATCCACTTCAGCACGGGTATTATACAGGGCGAAGGATGCACGGCATGTAGAGGTAACGCCGAAGCGTTTCAAGAGCGGCTGCGCGCAATGTGTTCCGGCACGGACCGCAACCCCTGCCCGATCGATCACCATCGAAACGTCATGCGCATGAATTCCCTCCAGCGCAAACGAGATGATCGCTCCCTTGTCCGGCGCATTGCCGAAAATGCGCAACGAGTTGATCCGGCCGAGCTGCTCATGAGCATAATCGCGCAGGTCTTCCTCATGGGCGAGGATCGCATGACGACCGATCTTTTCCATATATTCAAGCGCCGCACCAAGACCGATAGCCTGAACGATCGGCGGCGTGCCGGCTTCGAAACGGTGCGGCGGATGATTATATGTCACATATTCTTCCGTGACTTCCTCGATCATTTCGCCGCCGCCCTGGAAGGGACGCATCTTCTCAAGCATTTCCGAACGGCCATAAAGGACGCCTATGCCGGATGGTCCGTAAACCTTGTGGCCGGTAAAGACATACCAGTCGCAGCCGAGATCCTGCACGTCGACAGGCAGGTGCACAGCGCCCTGGCTGCCATCGACCAGAACCGGAATACCACGCGCATGGGCAAGCTCGACGATCTTCTTGATCGGCGTCACCGTTCCAAGCGCATTCGACATATGCGTGATGGCGACGAGCTTGGTTCGCTCCGTCAGACGCTTTTCGAATTCTTCGATATGGAAGATGCCTTCATCGTCCACCGGCGTGAAGACCAGCTTTGCGCCCTGTCTTTCACGAATGAAATGCCATGGCACAATATTGGAGTGATGCTCCATGATCGACAGAAGGATTTCATCACCTTCGCCGATATTCGGCATGCCATAACCATAGGCGACCGTGTTGATCGCTTCGGTCGCGTTCTTCGTAAAGACAATTTCGTCCACAGAACCGGCGTTCAGAAAGCGCCGTACCGTCTCACGCGACTTTTCATAGGCATCCGTTGCCGCATTCGACAAGAAATGCAGGCCGCGATGAACATTGGCATATTCGTTGGAATAGGCGTGCGTTACAGCGTCAATGACGCTCTGAGGCTTTTGCGCCGATGCGCCATTGTCGAGATAGATCAGCGGCTTGCCGTGCACTTCTCTCGAAAGGATCGGAAAGTCGCGACGGATCGCCTCGACGTCATAGCGCGCTACAAGCGGATTCTTCTGGTCCATGATCGTTCCTCTTGCCGTTTCGGCAGGAAAAGGCAGAGCGTGCACCTGCACACTCTGCCTCAATCAATCAGGCGTGGGTGGCGAGCCAGTTGGACAGCACTTCTTCCAGTGCCTCAACCAGCGTTTCGTCTTCCAGCTCTTCGATAATCTCGGCGATGAACGCCTTGATCAGCAGGCCACGTGCCTCGTTTTCGGGTATGCCGCGTGCCATCAGATAAAACAGATAGTCCCTCGACAATTCGGCAACCGTCGCACCATGGCCACACGCCACGTCATCGGCAAAGATTTCGAGTTCAGGCTTGGCATCGAACTCGCCATCATCCGAAAGCAGCAGCGTATTGCACGCCATGCGGGCATCGGTCTTCTGGGCGATCTGCGCAACGCGGATCATACCCTGGAAAACGCCACGCGCACGGTCCTTGACCACGTTGCGAATGATCTGGGTCGAACGCGTGTTTTCCACCAGATGGCCGACCGTCATGGTGACATCGGTGTGCGTGTCGTCAGCCAGAAGATTGAGACCGCGAAGCTCGAAGTCGGAATCCTCACCCGTCACATTGACGTGCACTTCCTGACGAACCAGCTTGCCGCCCGCATTGACGATATAGAGCGTGAGCTTGGAGCCCTTGCCAATCGTCGCATTGAACTGCGAAAGCTGCGTTGCCTGACCGAAATCACGCAGGATGATCCAAAGGATTTCAGCGCCGTCGCCAACGGTCACATGGTTGACAGAGGTGGAGAAGGCATCGCCTTCGCCGCCATTCTGGCGTTCCACGATGGTGCCCTTGACATTTGCACCAATGCGGACAGGAAAACGAGTGTGTCCCTGTCCGGCCTTCTGGATGTTCTGAAGCTCCAATGGCGCTTCCAGTTCGGTGTCATCGGCGATGGAAACCATCCAGCCATCGCTGACATAGGCAGCGTTGATCTGGCCGATCGTATCGTCGAAGCCGCGCGACCGAAGCTGGGTGACGAGCGAGCCGTCGGCCAACGCCTCGCGAACCGGGGTCAGCGACACACCTTCAGGCACTTTCGCGGCAAGAGCCACGCCATTGCTTGTGGCAGCGATGGACGAACCGGCGATGAGCGCAGGCAATGCCTGTGTTCCGGCAGCGGCATCGAATGGCGCCACACCCTTGAGAAGCGTACGGAAATCCGTGTAATGCCAGCTTTCGACGCGGCGGGACGGAATGCCGTTCTCCTTGAGCGTTTCAAGCGCCGCATCACGTGCAACGACAACATCGCCATTACCCGGCAGGTCGCCCATGCGGTCGGCAAAACTGTCGATCAGCGCGCTTTCAGCGGGCGTTCGCGGCTTGGTAGCCGGGGCGGTCTGGATATTCATGATCCATCCCTCCTCAGGCAGCTTCGCCGATTACGTCGGCATAACCATTTTCTTCAAGGTGCAGCGCAAGGTTCTTGTCACCGGACTTGATGACCTGGCCCTTGTAAAGCACGTGCACGCTATCCGGAACGATGTGTTCGAGCAGACGCTGGTAGTGCGTGATGACGATCACGGCGCGGTCCGGCGAACGCAGGGCATTCACGCCTTCCGAAACGATCTTCAGCGCGTCGATGTCGAGGCCGGAGTCGGTTTCGTCGAGGACGCAGAGGCTCGGCTCCAGAAGTTGCATCTGAAGAATTTCAGCACGCTTCTTCTCACCGCCAGAAAAGCCGACATTCAGCGGACGCTTCAGCATGTCCATGTCGATGCTGAGCTTGCCAGCAGCGTCCTTCACGCGCTTGATGAATTCCGGGATCTTCAGTTCCGGCTCGCCACGCGCCTTGCGCTGGCTGTTCATCGCAACCTTCAGGAACTCCATCGTGGCAACGCCCGGAATTTCCATCGGATACTGGAATGCGAGGAAGATGCCCTTGGCGGCGCGTTCAGCCGGGTCGAGTTCGAGGATCGACTCGCCGTTGTAGAGAATGTCGCCTTCCGTCACTTCATAGTCTTCGCGACCGGCGAGGATATAGGAAAGCGTGGACTTGCCCGAACCGTTCGGACCCATGATCGCAGCAACTTCACCCTTGTTCACGGTGAGGTTCAGGCCACGGATGATCTCGGTATCCGTGTCGGCGATCTTTGCATGGAGGTTCTTGATCTCAAGCATGAATGTAAACCTTGTTCTAATGCCAGGAAAAGGCTGGCCAGAAAAATCACTGGGAAAGAGGCGATCGGTTAACCGACACTACCTTCAAGCGAGATGCCGATAAGCTTCTGGGCTTCGACGGCGAATTCCATCGGCAGTTCCTGAATGACTTCCTTCACGAAGCCATTGACGATGAGAGCGATTGCCTCCTCTTCCGGAATGCCGCGCTGCATCACATAGAACAGCTGGTCTTCCGAAATCTTGGAGGTGGTTGCCTCGTGTTCGAACTGCGCCGTGGCGTTTTTCGCCTCGATATACGGCACCGTATGCGCGCCACAATCGTTACCGATCAGGAGCGAGTCGCACTGGGTAAAGTTACGGGCATTTTCGGCCTTGCGATGGGCAGAAACCTGTCCGCGATAGGTGTTGTTCGACTTACCGGCCGAAATACCCTTCGAAATGATGCGGCTCGACGTATTTTTGCCGAGGTGCAGCATCTTGGTGCCCGAGTCGATCTGCTGATGGCCATTCGAAACAGCGATTGAATAGAACTCGCCGCGCGAATTATCGCCACGCAGAATGCAGGACGGGTATTTCCACGTGATCGCAGAGCCGGTTTCAACCTGCGTCCACGAAATCTTGGAGTTATCGCCACGGCAATCGCCACGCTTCGTAACGAAGTTGTAGATGCCGCCCTTGCCGTCCTTGTCGCCAGGGAACCAGTTCTGGACCGTCGAATATTTGATTTCGGCGTTTTCCATCGCAATCAGCTCAACGACAGCCGCGTGCAGCTGATTTTCATCGCGCTGCGGTGCGGTGCAACCTTCCAGATAGGAAACATACGCGCCTTCATCAGCGATGATGAGCGTACGTTCGAACTGGCCGGTGTTCTTCTCGTTGATGCGGAAATAGGTCGAAAGTTCCATCGGGCAGCGAACGCCCTTCGGAACGTAAACAAACGAACCATCCGTGAAGACAGCCGAATTCAGCGTCGCGTAATAGTTGTCCGAAACAGGAACCACAGAAGCCAGATACTTCTGCACCAGTTCGGGATGTTCGCGGATCGCTTCCGAAATCGAACAGAAGATTACGCCAGCTTTGGCGAGTTCTTCCTTGAAGGTCGTAACCACCGACACACTGTCGAACACGGCATCAACAGCAACGCGGCCGGACGCATAGACATTGTCGGAAGGATTGCCATCGATTTCGCTCGGCTCGCCCTGCTTGCGAACGCCAGCAAGGATTTCCTGCTCGCGCAGCGGAATGCCAAGCTTTTCGTAGGTCTTCAACAGCTCCGGATCAACTTCATCGAGCGACTTCGGGCCGGACTGGTTTTTCGGCGCCGCATAATAATATGCGTCCTGGAAATCGATCTTCGGATAATCGACGCGAGCCCATGTCGGCTCTTCCATGGTGAGCCAGCGTTCATAGGCCTTCAGACGCCATTCCAGCATCCATTCCGGCTCGTTCTTCTTGGCGGAAATGAAGCGAATGATATCTTCGTTCAGGCCCTTGGGGGCCTTCTCGGCTTCGATCGTCGTCTCGAAGCCATACTTGTACTGGTCCACGTCAAGGCCGCGGACCTGATCAATGGTCTCCTGCACTGCAGGCATTGGCGTTCTCCATCCTCGTCGGGGTCAAGGCCCGACAGTTGCAAACGTCAAGGTGATATGTCTTGAACAATACCGCCTCAATATAGTGTGCGTGGCCCTTCTTTAAAACCTCTCTAAACTGAATTTCAAGCACCGGGTTCAAATTTGCCCCTAAAAATGCCGATTAAAACGATCAACTTAATGAAACAGTCCGATGAAACGGCGATCGCAGACGACACATCCCGGCTTTGACGCCTTGATTTTCTTTGAAGAATTGGAATTTCCGGGCAGCCTATCAGAATCATGCCCGCCCTTGCCTTGTGCATGTAGGAACATAGATAGCCAAAGGAAAGGGAGACCATAATGAACACCCAAAATCTGCAGGACTATGTAAAGTTTCTCGAACAACAGGTGAACGACGAAGGCCGCACCATCAATCAGCTGAAGTTTTTTCAGGACGCCCACGACAAGTTCAACATTTCAAATGCCAGCGCTTCCGACGATATCGCCGCCGATATCGCCAAGCGGGAAGAATTTAAAACGCGCTACGAGAGCTATATCGCCGCTGCAAAGCAGAAGCTCGGCCTCGATTTTTGAATCACAATCACGCCTTCTTGGCGCGACGCTCGATAATTTTGCGGAACACGTCGAGAAACGCATCGACCTGATCAGGTGTGGCCGTTGGTTCGAGTGACACGCGGATCGCCCCGAGGCTGTCTCCATGTCCCATGGCCGACAGCACATGGCTGGGACCTACTTTCCCTGACGAGCAGGCCGAGCCTGCCGAAAGCGCAATCCCGCCGAGATCAAAAGCTATCTGTACGGTTTCCGCCTTTTGCTCCTCAAGGGAAAAGAAGGTCGTGTTCGGCAATCTGCCGACCGATTTGCCATAGATCACCGCATCCGGGGCGATCGCCTCCAACCCGGCCTCCAGCCTGTCCCGCATCGCCGGGGACCAGCCCTCGCCGTCCAGTCGTGTCTTAGCAGTATCTGCCGCAGCACCGAAACCTGCGATCAGCGGCAGAGCTTCCGTTCCCGCTCTATGCCCCTTTTCCTGACCGCCGCCGCGAACAAGCGCGCGCGGCATCATGAGGTTGGAAATAGCGATAATCGCGCCGACGCCTTTCGGGCCGCCAATCTTGTGCGAGGAAATTATGAGATAATCACCACAATTATCTGAAATATCTAACTTAATGCGCCCTGCCGCCTGGACTGCGTCGACGATATAAATGCCGCCCGCAGCCTTCACGATAGTGGCAATTTCCGCAATCGGCTGGATGATGCCGGTCTCATTGTTGGCGGCCTGTATGGCCACGAGCGGCAGACCCTGGTTTTTGTCGTGACCGGCAAGCGCAGTTTTCAGGGCATCGAGTTGTACAATGCCATTTCCATCAACCGGTAGAACGGTGACGTCCTGCGCTGCAAACCGCCCTCCGGACAGCATGCAAGGGTGTTCCGTATCACTCACGTAAAGATGTGACAGGCGGACCGGCGAACGTCCCATCATATAGTTGGGTGTCAGCAGCGTCGACGCGGCTTCCGTTGCTCCCGACGTAAAGAAAACATGGTCTGGTCTGGCATTGACGAGCGCTGCAACGCTGCGGCGCGCCGCTTCGACGAGCGCACGCGCGGCGCGGCCTTCACGATGCACGGAAGATGGATTGCCGGTAATGCCGAGCGCATTGATAACCGCTTCGCGTGCTTCATCAAGCAACGGAGCACTGGCATTATAATCCAGATAGAGCCTCTTGCCGCTCCCGTTCACCGTACCTATCTCCTAAACAAAATTCTGGAAGCGCAATTTTCTTGAATTTTCAATCAAGAAAAGCCTATTAAGCCCCCATAGGAACTGAAACTCGCTTTCAGTCTGTCGAAATTTCCAACCGGTTCTAGAAGCGGCGTCCTACGACGTCAAGTTTCGCCGCCCCAGTCCGGTCTTCCCGTTACGAGCGGAGTACACATGCCAGAAGTCATTTTCAACGGCCCTGCCGGACGCCTCGAAGGTCGCTATCAGCCTTCCAAAGAAAAGAATGCTCCAATCGCGCTTATCCTTCATCCACATCCGCAGTTCGGCGGAACGATGAACAACAAGATCGTCTACGACCTCTTCTACATGTTCCAGCAGCGCGGCTTCACCACGTTGCGCTTCAATTTCCGTGGCATTGGCCGCAGTCAGGGCGAATTCGATCATGGTGCGGGCGAGCTTTCGGACGCTGCAAGCGCACTCGACTGGGTGCAGGCGCTGCATCCGGATTCCAAGACGTGCTGGGTCGCCGGTTACTCGTTCGGTTCATGGATCGGCATGCAGCTCCTGATGCGCCGTCCGGAAATCGAAGGCTTCATTTCGGTTGCGCCGCAGCCGAATACATATGATTTCGCCTTCCTCGCACCCTGCCCTTCGTCCGGTCTCATCATCCATGGCGATCAGGACAAAGTGGCGCCGCCAAAGGATGTGCAGGCTCTGGTGGACAAGCTAAAAACCCAGAAGGGTATCACGATCACCCAGACGACGATTCCGGGGGCGAACCACTTCTTCACCGGTCAGGGTGACGAGCTCATCGAGGATTGCGCCGAGTATCTGGATCGCCGCCTTGCAGGCGAACTGGTCGAAGCACGTCCGAAGCGCTTGCGTTAAGCTTACAAGAAATTCAGCTGTCGTTTTCCAGATTTGCAGCGTCTCATCCGGCGGGTCTCCCGCCGGATTTTTTATGCGATGCTACCATCGCGATCCAATGATTCGTTTTCTCAAATCCATCTCATGAGCGTGACATGCCGGTTTATGCCATTCTTGCTATCGCCATAGTGTCCGAAGTCATCGGAACGCTTAGCCTCAAGGCATCAGAAGGCTTCACACGGCTTGGGCCGTCCTTGATCGTTGTCGTCGCTTACGGTCTGGCTTTCTATTTTCTTTCCATGACCTTGAAGAGCATTCCTGTCGGGATTGCCTATGCGGTCTGGTCCGGGATCGGCGTCACGCTCGTGGCCCTGATCGGCTGGCTGGTGTTCGGCCAGAAGCTCGACCTCGCGGCAGTGCTCGGCATGGGATTGATCATTGCCGGTGTCATTGTGCTCAATCTGTTTTCGAACACGGCACAACACTAGAGCGCGTTTCGATCTGATTGAATCAGATCTGCGCTCCAACTGTTTTCTGACGCGCATCTTATCCGAAAACCGTTTCACACTTTTCGGGGATGCGCTCAACGAGCAATGAAGCCAAATTACTGGTTCGCAACCCATCAATTCGGGAGTTTCCTTGTTATTGGCGGTTGATTGGTGCTAAAGGCGGACATATCACAGGGATGCAAGCAGCCGCTTGTGACCAGTTTCAACTTCGCCTTATCAGTCAGGGAAAAGGAATGTCCGGTTTCAAATCCGATTTTCTTCGCACGCTTTCCGAGCGTGGCTTCATTCATCAAATATCCGATGAAAGTGGCCTCGACGAATTGTTGGCCAAGGAAACCGTGACGGCCTATATCGGCTTCGATCCTACGGCTCCAAGCCTTCATGCGGGCGGTCTGATCCAGATCATGATGCTGCACTGGCTCCAGCAGACCGGGCACAAGCCTGTTGCGCTGATGGGCGGCGGCACCGGCATGGTCGGCGATCCGTCCTTCAAGGACGAAGCCCGCAAGCTGATGACCGAAGATACGATTGCCGAGAACATTGCCGGCATCAAGCGCGTCTTCGCCAACTACCTCACCTTTGGTGACAGCGCCACCGATGCCCTGATGGTCAATAATGCCGACTGGCTGCGCAACATCAATTACCTGGAATTCCTGCGCGATGTGGGCCGTCATTTCTCGGTCAATCGCATGCTTTCGTTCGATTCGGTGAAGACGCGCCTCGATCGCGAGCAGTCGCTGTCATTCCTCGAATTCAACTACATGATCCTTCAGGCCTACGATTTCGTGGAACTGAGCAAACGCTACGATCTGCGTCTGCAGATGGGCGGTTCAGATCAGTGGGGCAATATCATCAACGGTATCGATCTCGGTCACCGTATGGGAACCCCGCAGCTTTATGCCCTCACCTCGCCACTGCTGACGACAGCATCGGGCCAGAAGATGGGCAAATCGCTTGGCGGCGCAATCTGGCTGAACGCTGAAATGCTGAGCGCCTATGATTTCTGGCAGTACTGGCGCAACACGGAGGACGCCGATGTCGAGCGCTTCCTGAAGCTCTACACGACGCTTCCGCTGGACGAAATCGCCAAGCTGGCAGCGCTCGAAGGCGTCGAAATCAACGAAGCGAAGAAAATCCTCGCGACGGAAGTAACGGCCATGCTTCATGGTCGTGATGCGGCCGATGAATCCGCAGAAACAGCCCGCAAGACTTTTGAGGATGGCGAACTGTCGGAAAATCTTCCGACAGTCGGCGTTCACAAGGCAACGCTGAACAGCGGCATCGGGGTTTTGGCGCTGATGGTTCTGGCCGAACTCTGCACGACTAATGGCGAAGCCCGCCGTCACGTTGAAGGTGGCGCCGTACGTATCAATGACGAACCAGTCAGCGATCCTCGCATGACCGTAGATGCTGGTGCACTGAACGATCAGGGCGTTATCAAGCTGTCTCTTGGCAAGAAACGCCATGTACTGATCCGCCCTGCATAAAACGGGCGACAACTGAACCAAGAAAAGCCGGGCCTCGCGCCCGGTTTTTTTTATCAAAACTCAAAGATTGAGCGGAATATGCCCGGCGCGATGACGGAGATCGGATTGACGATCACCTGCGGCTGCTTGGCGCTGCCAGTAAGCTTGTAAGTGATTCCGATCAAGCCGCGATCGCGACCATTTCCGAGCAGCGCACCAAAGATGGGTAGCTCGCCGAACAGCCGATTGACACCATAGGCGGGCATGAATGTGCCGGTGATCGACATATTGCCCTGCTTGTCATAGAGCGTTCCCTGGAAGGTCGTGCCGACGGTCGGACCGCGAACGACACCCTTGGACAGGTTCAGATAACCGTTGCCCTTCTCAATCAACGAAAAACCGCGCTCGATATCAACGCGCGAAACGTCGATATCCCGTTTTACTGCCTGATTGAGACTTGTGCCGCCGCTCGATGGCGAACTGGAAACGATTTTCGCAAGACGCGGTTCGTTGATGATCGCAAAATTGCGCGCATCGATCTGACCACGCAACGGGCCGTTGCCCTGTGCGGCGAGACCAACCGTGATTTTGCCACCGCGCATTTTGTCGTAGAAATCGAAGAAACGAAGAACCGCTCCTGCATCATTGGATTGCAGCGAAATGGAGCGCGCATCGCCCTGATCATTGTTCGTTGCCACAAAGGATTCGCCAGACGACGTTACAGCATTGACCGATACGCCCGATACTTTGCTGCCCGCGCTCTCGTAGGAGACAGCGACATTGCTTAAAGCTTCACCGTTAAAGCCGCTGACTGCATCGATCTGAGCGCTCACGACCACCCGCGGATTATTGCTTTTACCGCCGCCGCTGCCCTTCTCGCCAAGGTCGGAAACCTGCTTGATCAGGGCCCGCGCGTCGAACTGCGAACCACGCACATTAACCCGATAGCCGCCGCCGCTCTTGGTCGCTTTGACTGCAAGATTATCGTTTCGGTTCAGGCGTATCTCGCTGAAATTCGCCGATTGAAAATCGCCTTTCGCAATGGAAAGATCGCCCTTCGCTCCAAAGGCATCGCCAGAGAAGACAAGATTATTGATGTCCATCTTGCTCTTGTCGTCCGCGCTCTGGACCAGATCGAAGGTTGCCTTCGCCGGTATGCCTGCCCCTTTGCGCCATCCGAGCCATGGCAGATCGATCTGCGTCTTGCCGAGATCAGCTGAAACATGGCGCTTGCCGCCATCATCCATGCCAAGATCAACAGACATGGGGCCGGAGAAGATGGAATTCAAACCGGGAAAGACTGCATCACGGGTCTTGTCGTCGATATCCAGTTTGACCTTCTGCTCGCGCTTGACCGGACCCGAACGATTGACGGGCTCGACCATGCTGATTTTTGCAGGAACACCATCCAGTTTTGCATCGGCAGTAATAATGGCCGCCGACTGATCTACTTTGATACTGCCTGTCGCATCACTGACGGACGATCCGGCTATCGGCTTCGAAATGTCGAGACCGGTGAAGCCAATGTCAGCGTTCCAGCGAAGCGTGCCGGGCGGCGGATCCTTGGAAACGGCAAAGTTCACCTTGACGCGCGACTTCACATCACCGGTCACGTCGCCGGGCAGAAACGGCACATTCTTCAAAACGTCGATAGGCTTGTTTCCGGCAATTTCAGCGATTGCCGATGCCTCACCGGAAACACCGAGATCCAGTTCCGCGATAACCGGCCGTTGTGGCCCCCATGGAATGATGAGCGTGCCGTCAGACACATCAACTTTACGGTTGTTTGGCGTGTAGGCCACGCCTTTCAAAAGCTTGATGGTCGTATAGGCGCCACGAACCGATATCTCACCATCGGCGTCGCGCACGGGCGGCAGTTCTCCAACCACATCAAAGCGTGTATCAAAAACCTTGAAATCAGCCTTGATTTCGTCACCAGTCAGCGGTGGTGGCAGACCGGGTCCGTTGAAACGACCGCCTGCGAGCGAAATATCGATGCGGCTGTCTTTGAGAGTTCCGCCAAAGAGGTTTTTAAGCACCCATTCACGTGCGCCATCCGCAACATCGATGGGCCATAGGTGCTTGGCGTCTGCAACCGGCATTTGAGGAATGCGCAGCAGGAAGATCATCTCCGGCGAACCGGCACCGAAGCCCATGCTTCCCTGGCCAAAGAGTTGCCCGGTTTCCGTCTGTACGTCGAGATTGGCAAACTGGATGCGTTGCTGGTCGGCCATATAGCGCCCAGCTATCCGTGTTGCGAAGGATAGCGGCGGATCGGTCGATTCCGATGGCATACTCGTCGCCGAAGTGGTCAGAACCTCGAAGCGATATGTCGGACCGCCCGTATTGTTTTCAGCTTCCGGTTCCGGACCAAATGCCCCATTGAACTGTGCCTGCATCCCGCCAAGCTGCAGCCGGGACGACTTGATCTCGATCTTGCGGCTTCCTACCGTATGTTCAAGATTAAGGCGAATACCACCACGCACGTCTTCAACCTTGCCGAGCTGCATATCTATGCCGTCGACAGCGAGTTCTGTTGCAAGACGTTCCGGCTGATCGCCATCGGCAGCCGATCCTGTCAAGGACAAGCGTGCCGATGCTTCCAGTTCGAAATGGGCCGGATTGACACGATTGCCATTTATGACGGGAGAAACTTCTGGCGGGGAACCCAATGCAACGGGAATATCGCGGACATTCAGCTCGAAGCCGGCCAGACTGTTGTCACCTGCATGCCGGTCGATCTTGCCATCCAGTGCAATTTTCTTGCCTTTCCAGATGACGCTGCCGGCGATGTCGATCTTCCCACCATTTTCGATGAGACGGGCCTGCTCGATATCCAGAACCTGCTGTTCATCGCCAACCTTGAATGCAACGGTGCTGTTGAAAATGCCTATGACATGCGTGTCTTGCGCACGCAAAAGCTCCAGACTGCGGCGCATGGCGGCGAAAAGCTCACCCGAAACCGCATCGAAATCGACAATGCCATGTTCGTCGTAAGGCAAGGACTTCCAGAATCCCGGACCTTTCGTTTCTGGCATTTCAAAGGAAACGCCATCCACCTCGAGCTGAGCAACACGTACCTTGCCGGTCAAAAGCGGCAACGGCGCCAGCCCCAAGCGCACAGATTTGATTCCGCTGATTTCGACGCCCTGCTTCGGATCAGCGATCGATACGTCACGGGCTTCGAGCGCAACGTGACTATCCTGATCCAGCGATAGCGCCGCACTCCCGATGGAGGCGGACGCACCTTCACCGAGAATATGCGTCAAGCTTTTCTGTGCTTCGTCACGCAGAAGATTGCTATCGACACCGCTGCGAAGGATGACAAAACCGGCACCGACTATGAGAACCAGAAGGATACAGATCGACAAAATCGCATGGGAACAGCGCGATAAAAAAGAACGGCTCGGACGGGCCGGGCCGGGCAAAAAGCCACCCTCGCCGTCAGCGGCGAGACGCTCGATTCTTTTCATGTCCCGCTTGCTGAAGCGGATCTTCTGCGGTTTCTCTGTCAACAACCCAGCCAGAAAAAGAGTGCCATTCCATACGATCCTTCAGAGTTTACTTCATTAAGTGATCGTAATTATCTGTTTTATAATTGCTTCCTGTCCGCATCGCATACATGCATAGGCAGCCTTGCGCCTTTCAACCGACATCGCGGTGACGCCAGCATCAATGGTTGCACAAGCCCTGCCTGAATGCGATAGCTCAGACTGTAACAGGTGGTTTCCATCCTAATCCATAAAAGAAAGGCGCAGATATGGCTCATCCCCAAGTTGGCGATCCGGCACCCGATTTCACTCTGCCTTCGGATAATGGCAAAATCTCCCTGTCGTCTCTCAAAGGCAAGCCGGTTGTCATCTACTTCTATCCGAAAGACGACACGTCCGGCTGCACCAAGGAAGCGATTGCTTTCTCGCTGTTGAAGCCGGAGTTCGACAAGATCGGCGTTCGCGTCATCGGTCTTTCTCCCGATAGCGCGACGAAACATGCAAAATTTCGCAAGAAGCACGATCTGACCGTCGACCTTGCTGCCGATGAAGATCGTGTAGCGCTCGAAGCCTATGGCGTGTGGGTTGAAAAAAGCATGTATGGCCGCAAATATATGGGCGTGGAACGCACGACATTCCTGATCGATGCAGAAGGACGCATCGCTCAAGTCTGGAACAAGGTCAAAGTCGACGGCCATGCCGAGGCGGTTCTGGACGCCGCACGCGCGCTTTGAGCGATGACAAGCAAGCCATCATACGAACAGACACTGCGCGGTAATGCCATCCGCGCCATATCCGCCGGCGATCTCGACGAAAAGGTCAGGCTGACGCGAGAGACCGCTGCTCGCTGGTTCGGTCGCACGCTGTCGGTTCGCAGCCCCCTCGATCCGCCTTTGCCTGAGCGTCCCGGACGCCCTGAAAAGCCGGAACTCGTGCCTCCCCGCATGTTGAAAAAGCGGTCGCTCAACACGGAACACGGGCGCATTGCGCTGATGCACGCGCTCGCCCATATCGAACTGAACGCCATAGATCTTGCGCTCGACATCGTTGCCCGTTTTGCGGCCAAACCAATACCGCGCAGTTTCTTCGATGGCTGGATGAAAGTCGCCGACGACGAAGCGCGGCATTTCACGCTGCTGCGTGATCGTCTCAAGTCGCTTGGCGCAGACTATGGCGACATGCCTGCCCACGATGGGCTTTGGCAGTCTGCTCACCAGACCCGCAACGATCTGGAGGCCCGTCTCGCTGTCGTGCCGCTCATACTCGAGGCACGCGGGCTCGATGTCACGCCATCTCTGCTTGAGAAGATGATCGAAACCGGCGACCATGAGACTGCAGCAATTCTTGACGTCATCTACAATGACGAGAAAACCCATGTCGCTGTTGGCGCTAAATGGTTTCGTTTCTTCTGCGCCCGAAACAAAATCGATCCGGCAGCGCGATTTCGCGAACTGGTTCGCGCCAATTTCCGTGGCGAACTCAAACCACCGTTCAATGAACTGGCACGTGCCGAAGCTGGGCTGACGCCGTCTTTCTACCGCTCTTTATCACCAGTATCCATCTAGTCGTTTCCTTAAACTCTTCAGTAAAAACAAAACTGCTCGCATGGCCCGCGCAAGCCTCGAATGTAAAGGTCTGTTAACCCTAATAAGTTGTAATCAAACAAGGGAATCGAGAAGGGGCATGCGGCTGGCATGACTGGGAAGCAGGCAAAAACATCGACGAAAAAGGTGTTCGGAGAGCGCAAGGAACCGCCTGTCCTGATTATTGCGCGCGGCGAAAAGATCAGCCATTTCACATTTCGTCCATGGATGGCCGCTCTTGGAGGTGCTGCTTTTCTGGCGCTTTCGGCCGGATATCTGGGAGCAACTGCCTATCTGGTGCTTCGCGACGACCTGATGAGCGCCGGTATTGCGCGCCATGCCCGCAACCAGCAGCTCTATGAGGACCGCATTTCAGCCCTTCGCACCGAGGTTGATCGCATCACCAGCCGTCAAATGCTCGATCAGCAGGTGATGGAGAACAAGGTCGCCGAACTGATGCAGCGCCAGCAAACGCTGAATGCGCGCGACGGAAAACTCGCACCTCTGCTGGAACGAGCTTCGCAATTGCAGCCAATGCCGGAAATGCCGACGGAAGGCGTGCCTGATCAGGAGCAGCATAGCCAGCTTATCCCCGATGAAGCGCTGGCAGGACACGAGTTTCCAGGTATCGACCCGATCATTACCGGTCCCGTTCCAGGAAAGGCACCTGCAGGAAAGCCTGATCGCCGCGCCGATGCCGGCTCCATAGGACTGCGTCTTTCTGGCGGACTTTCGGGTGAATCGACACTTGAGACTTCCGACAAGATATTGGCCACGATCACCCAGAACCTTCATCGCATCGAAAGCGAGCAGAATGGCAAGGTGAGAGTGCTGGCTGACGCCGCCTATGAAAAGGCCGACAGCATCCTCGATACTTTGAACGCCGCCGGGCTGCGTATCGAAACGCCTGCCAATGCGGCTGTTGCAATGGGCGGGCCGCTTATCCCGGTTTCGTCGCCCGGTATGGTGGTCAATGATTTCGACATGCAATTGCGCAATCTCGACAGCGCGCTTGATCGGCTTGATCAGGTACGCAAACGTGTAAGCGCCCTGCCCTTGGCCAATCCGGCTCCGGGCAAGCCCGTTACCAGCCTGTTTGGCGTGCGCCGCGATCCATTTCTAGGTACGGCTGCGTTCCATTCCGGTATCGACTTTCGCGCGGCATACGGTCAGACGGTAAAGTCCACAGCAGCGGGCAAGGTTGTAAAGGCAGGTCGCTTTGGCGGATATGGCAATATGGTCGAAATCGATCATGGTAATGGATTCTCAACCCGTTTTGCCCATCTGAGCCGCGTTCTGGTACGCGACGGTCAACAGGTTGCCACCGGAGCGGTTGTCGGCGAGGCAGGAAGTTCCGGACGTTCCACCGGCAGTCATCTGCACTATGAAGTCCGCGAAAACGGTCGGGCGATCAATCCGGTCAATTTCCTCAAGGCAGGCAAACAGATAGAACCATTGCTCTGAGCCTCTGAAACGAGAAAACCCGGCCAAAGGCCGGGTTTCGTTTTCTGCACGCATGTTTGCGAATGATCAGTCGATATCGTCGATCATTTCGCCGCCACCCTGAATACGGTGGGCTAGTGCGGCTTCCATGAACGGCGTAACGGAGCCATCCAGCACTTCCTGGGGGTTGGTGCTTTCAACGCCGGTACGCAGATCCTTGACGAGCTGATAAGGCTGCAGGACGTAGGAGCGAATCTGGTGTCCCCAACCGATTTCGGTCTTGGTGGCATTCGCCGCATCCGTCGCTGCTTCGCGCTTTTTCAGTTCCTCTTCATAGAGGCGAGCGCGCAGCATCGACCATGCCTTTTCGCGGTTCTTGTGCTGTGAGCGCTCCGCCTGACACTGCACCACGATCCCGGTCGCAATATGCGTAATACGCACTGCCGAATCGGTGGTGTTGACGTGCTGGCCGCCCGCGCCCGAAGCGCGGTAGGTATCGATGCGAACATCCGCCTCCGTAACCTGCACATCGATATTGTCATCGATGACAGGATAAACCCAGATGCTGGCAAAGGACGTATGACGGCGGGCGTTGGAATCATAGGGGGAAATTCGCACCAGGCGATGGACGCCCGATTCGGTCTTCATCATGCCGTATGAATTGTGCCCCTTGACGAGAATGGTCGCGGACTTGATGCCCGCTTCTTCGCCTTCGTGCACTTCCATCACTTCGACCTTGCGGCCGTTACGCTCGGCCCAGCGCGTATACATGCGCAGGAGCATCGACGCCCAGTCCTGGCTTTCCGTACCACCGGCACCGGCATGCACTTCGACATAGGTGTCGTTCGCGTCGGCTTCGCCCGACAACAGCATATCGATCTGGCGACGGTCGATCTCTTGCTTCAGTTCGCGGATGGTGTTTTCCGCATCCTGAATGATCGACTTGTCGTCCTCTTCTTCGCCCATGGCGATAAGTTCGATGCTGTCGTTCAGCGTCTGTTTCAGATGGTTGATGCCATTGATGCTATCTTCCAGCTGCTGGCGCTCGCGCATCAGCTTTTGGGCTTCCTGGGCATCATTCCAAAGCGTGGGATCTTCGGCTCTCTGATTGAGATAGCCGAGACGTTTTATCGCCTGATCCCAGTCAAAGATGCCTCCTCAGCAGGCTTATGGCCTGCTGGATTTCGTCAACCAGCGTCTCGATTTCCGCGCGCATGGGCAAATCGTTCCTTCATTATCATTCTATTTATTTGAGAAGCTGAACCGGTCGTTACGAGGCCCAGACTTTCGGGCATGGACGAATAGCCCAAGCGCCGCGGACCATAGTCAGCACGCGGCGCGGTGTAAAGGGCAAAGCCCTGCTTTCCCGGTCAGTAAAGTCCGCCAGATCCCGAGTTGATCGCACGTGTTGCCTGCGGCGACTGTGGTGCAACCGGAGAACCTTCGCGGAAGGAATCCATGCCGATAACCGAATAGCTGTCCGATGGACCCGTCCCCGGTTTGAACGCTTCCATGATCACATTCGGATCGCCCTGATTGGCGCGCATGCCGGTTTTGCGGTTGATAGCGATGACCGTCATGCCTTCAGGTACGCGGAAATCGACTTTCGGCGTCCCGACCAGAGCCTGTTCCATGAACGACTTGAACACAGGCGCTGCCAGACCACCACCGGTATTGCCGCGACCGAGCGGCGTCGGCGTATCGTAACCCATGAAGACGCCGACTACGAGATCGGGCGTGAAGCCGACGAACCACGCATCCTTTTCGTCGTTTGTCGTACCGGTCTTGCCAGCCATCGGACGGTCGAGGCTCTTCAAGATCTGCGCTGTACCGCGCTGAACGACGCCTTCCATCATCGACGTGATCTGATAGGCGGTCATCGGATCAAGTACCTGATCGCGATTGTCGATCAGTGTCGGCTCATCCTGATTTGCCCAATCCTGTGCATTGCAGCCCTCGCACTGGCGGGCATCGTGCTTGAAGACCGTCTTGCCGTAGCGATCCTGAATGCGGTCGATCATCGACGGCGTTATGCTCTGGCCGCCATTCGCAATGATGGAATATGCGGTCACCATGCGCAGAACCGTCGTTTCGCCGGCACCAAGCGCCATCGAAAGAACCGGCAGCATCTTGTCGTAGATACCGAAGCGTTCGGCATATTCGGCTACAAGTTTCATGCCCATGTCCTGTGCAAGACGCACAGTCATGACGTTACGCGACTGTTCGATACCGTAGCGCAACGTCGAAGGGCCGGAGAACTTGCCGGAATAATTCTTCGGCGCCCAGACGCCGAGGGTACCACCCTGATTGACTTCCAGCGGACCGTCCAGAACAACGGAAGCAGGCGTATAGCCATTATCGAGGGCCGCAGCATAAACAAACGGCTTGAACGAAGAACCGGGCTGACGATAGGCCTGTGTTGCGCGGTTAAACTCCGATTCCGCATAGGAGAAACCGCCAACCATGGCCAGAACACGGCCGGTATGCGGGTCCATGGCAACGAGCGCACCTTCAAGCTTCGGCGGCTGCTGGAGACGGAAACGGGAATCACCTTCCTTGGAGACATAGACAATGTCACCCGCCTTCAGAACGCCTTCCGGCGACTTGGCGCTGGTGCGTTTGCCACCGATATTCACGACACGCATGGCCCACTTCATATCGTCAGCAGCGATGAATGCGCGCTTGCGCTCCTTGCTGCGCGAGCCTGATGCCTCAAGCGGCGGCTGCAGACCGATGTCTGCGCCAGCGGCAGAAACATTGAGGACGATCGCAAGCTGCCATTCCGGCACGTCCGCGTAGGACTGCATGTCACCGAAGGCCGTACCCCAGTCATTGCCAAGCTCGACATTCTTCATGGGACCGCGCCAGCCACGCGCCTCATCATAACGAAGCAATGCCGCCTGCAAGGACTTGCGAGCCTCGACCTGCAAGGTCGGGTTCAGTGTGGTACGAACAGAAAGACCGCCTTCGTAAAGCGCATCGACACCGTATTTCTGGATGATCTGACGGCGCACTTCCTCGGTGAAATATTCCGACGCGAACACATAATGGGCGTCTGAACGTTCCTTCACACCGAGTGGCTGCTTCTTGGCTTCCGTCGCTTCTTCGGCGGTGATGTAGCCATTTTCGCTCATCCGGTCGATCACCCAGTTGCGGCGCTCGATAGCGCGCTCGGGCTGGCGGAAAGGATGGTAGTTGTTCGGACCTTTCGGCAGGGCTGCGAGATAAGCGCTCTCTGCGATGGAAAGTTCACCGACCGATTTGTCGAAATAGGTCAAAGCCGCGCTGGCAATACCGTAGGAACCAAGACCGAAGAAGATTTCGTTGAGATAGAGCTCGAGAATGCGGTCCTTCGAGTAGGCCTGCTCGATGCGCATCGCCAGAATGGCTTCCTTGATCTTGCGATCATAGGTCTGCTTGGACGTCAGAAGAAAGTTCTTCGCAACCTGCTGCGTGATCGTGGATGCGCCAACCGGGCGGCGACCCGAGCCCATATTCTTGACGTTCGTTATCATGGCACGGGCGAGACCCGCAAAATCGAGACCATGATGTTCGTAGAAGGTCTTGTCTTCAGCCGAAACGAAAGCGGCTTTCACGCGGTTCGGCACAGCCTGAATGGGAATATAAAGACGGCGCTCGCGCGCGAATTCCGACATCAGACTACCGTCCGAGGCGTGAACACGCGTCATGACGGGCGGCTCGTATTTTGCGAGCACCTCGTAATCTGGCAAATCCTTCGTGAGACTTCCGACGTAAAGGGCGACGCCACCTGCCACGAGGAGCATCAGCACCGTTCCGATCCCGAAGAAATATCCGATAAGCCTTACCATAAATGCGGAATCCTGCCTTCAGATTATTCACATGATAAGGGTCAAAGCACGAACAGCCAACCCTTTAACCCAATTATGCCGTATGGCAACTACTGGCTTAGTGACCAGCAAATGAGTCAAAGGCAAGATGGTTTACGTGTTTTTACCAATTTAACGCGGTCACTTTCGTCCGCACGACGAAAATCCACAAAACTGTTGCAAGCATGCATCTTATAAGCTGAAGTGCATGTAACTCCAAGTGGGACATCTCCACTTTTCAGGTCCCTACCCTTTGCTCACGCTTGCGGGATGCTTCAATGCTTCAAAAGCCCTGATCGCAATCGCCAGCCGCTCTGCAAGCTTCTTGCGCCATTCAGGATTGCTGATCAGTTTTTCGTCCTCGGCATTGGACAAATATCCGATTTCGATCAAGACGGACGGCACATCCGGCGCACGCAGCACCTGAAAACCGGCAAAGCGATGCGGATTATTGATGAGATTCACTTGTCCTTGCAGCGAATGAATCACCTTCTCGGCAAAGCTCAGCGAGAATGTATGCGTTTCGCGTCTCGTCAGATCGAGAAGAATGTCGGTGACCTCGGGCTGCTCCTCAGGCGCCGCACCTGCAAGGGTGTCAGACTTGTTCTCACGCTCAGCCATGGCGCGCGCAACGGAATCCGATGCCTTGTCGGAAATTGTGTAGACCGTCGCACCGCGAATATCATGCTGATTGATCGTATCGGCGTGGATGGAAATGAACAAATCCGCTTCGTGCTGGCGCGCAATTCGCACGCGTTCTGAAAGTCTCAGATAAGTGTCGTCATCACGCGTCATGAGAACTTTGATATTCTTGTCCTGCGCCAGACGATCTCTGAGCTCCTGCCCGAAAGCGAGGGTCAGGTCTTTTTCCTTGATGCCGCTCAAGCTTTCTGCACCGCTATCGATACCGCCGTGACCAGGATCGATCATAACGGTAAACGGACGCGTGGCGGGCGTGCTCTGGGATGCGGCCTGAACAGGCTTTTCACTGCGATCCGTGGAACTTGTTATTTCCTCGTGCCCCTTGAGCTGATCTGCAAATTCGCGATCCGAAGTCGCAACGATATCGGCCACAAGGCGATAGCCCGATGCGCTGTCATTTTTCAGAACACGGAGATCCTCGACCTTGAACGGACCGCGTAATGTCAGGATGAGGCGTGAACGACCCTTGCCCACCAGCCCGTAACGAACTCGGGATACCAGTCCTCGGGCTTCGAGACTTTTTTCATCAAAACCAAACCGCGTCTCAGGCAGGTCGACAACCAGACGATGTGGATTATCCAGAAGCAGGGTCGACAGCTTTGGCTCCTGATCGAACATGACAACAATGCGCGTTCGCAGATCGTCGCCGGCCATCCGGAAAGTCAGTGCTGATAATGGAGACGTCACGCGATCGGCAGCGGAAACAGATACAGCCTGCAACAGCAAAATCGACAAGAGAGCAAACAATGCCAGAAGGCATCGCAAACTCGCCAATCGTGTCATAGCGTTTTCAGCGCTTCGAAAATGCATCGGCTGCCACAATCAAGAACATCATTGAATGACTGGTATCAATAATTGCGATACCGGCACGTTTGCCCCTGCACCATCTCGCCCGAATACCCATTAAAACACTCGTACAAAACTACAGTTAAGGAAGGATTTCCAGCCGTATTTCGACCTTGAAAAGGGCCTATACTCAGCTTTCGGCGAAATTGCGATGCGAATGTCAAATGATATTCGCACTTGTCATCGTTCAAACGACGCCATAAAAGCTATGAAAGGTTTTGGGTGAACTATCAGAATCGTTTGCCGGTTCTCAAAATGAACCGCAAGGAATGATAGTGAAAACAGCGGCATATTCATTCGTCGCCCCCGATAACCAGTACAGAATTCAGCGGAGATGTGGCTCCCCCGCCCTCCGTTTCTATCGGCCGACTGCGCATCTTTACGCGCTGTCGCCAATGCTCGAAAAGAGCACAGAGGTCGGCCCGGCTTTTCCGGGTCATATATGAGGTCGTTTCGTTCGGAACAGCTATGGGTCAAGCAAGACTGACCACTGCAAGCCTGAAGACCGTGATCGCCACGAGGCCGTCGCGCGCGGAGGCAGCAGCTTTTTTTCCGACGAACCCAGAACCATCCGGCAGATGCAACGCAGTGAGCACGACAGCCCTCAGGGTTTCGTCCGGCGCACGCGTTTTGCGTCTTGGCGCCGGCAGGAAAGACAATAATGTCCAACAAAATGCTTATAGATGCCTCCCACCCGGAGGAGACCCGGGTTATCGTCACTCGGGGCAACAAGATTGAAGAATTCGACTTTGAGTCGGAACACAAGAAGCAGCTGAAAGGCAATATCTACCTCGCACGCGTTACCCGCGTCGAACCTTCACTTCAGGCTGCGTTCGTGGAATATGGTGGCAATCGCCATGGCTTCCTCGCATTCTCGGAAATCCACCCTGACTACTACCAGATCCCGGTAGCAGATCGTCTTGCGCTGCTCGAAGCGGAAGCTAAGGCCGCACGCGCCGAAGACGATGAGGACGAACCGCGCGCCAAAAGTGAACGAAGCGAGCGCAGCGACCGGAACGATCGTTCGCGCCGCAACCGTCGTCGCGGTCGTCGTGACGGCCAGAATGGCGACGCGCAAGCCAATGCAGCCGACAAGGGATTGCCTGCAGCCGAGCCCGTCGGCCCGGCTTTTGAGAATTACGTGCCCGGCACACCGGCCATGGCTCTTTCGCAGAAAAGCGATGTGATCTCCGAAGCCCTCGATAACGGCGACGAGGACGACATCGAACATGAAGAGGACATGGTCGAATCTGTTGGTTCGGAAGATGCACTTGAGGAGCTTCCGACGCCTGCCCGTACCAATCGCCGCCAGTACAACATTCAGGAAGTGATCAAGCGTCGCCAGATTCTTCTGGTGCAGGTGGTCAAGGAAGAGCGCGGCAACAAGGGCGCTGCTCTCACGACCTATCTTTCGCTGGCCGGTCGTTATTCGGTGCTGATGCCCAACACCGCGCGTGGCGGTGGCATTTCGCGCAAGATCACCCAACCGCAGGATCGCAAGCGCCTGAAGGAAATCGTCAAGGAACTCGAAGTGCCGCAGGGCATGGGCGTGATCCTGCGTACCGCTGGCGCCAATCGCACCAAGGCGGAAGTCAAGCGCGACTACGAATATCTGATGCGCCTTTGGGAAAATGTCCGCACGCTGACCTTGCAGTCGACGGCACCTTCCCTCGTCTATGAAGAAGGCAGCCTGATCAAGCGCTCGATCCGCGACCTTTATAACAAGGACATCACAGAAATCCTCGTTTCCGGCGAGAACGGCTATCGCGAGGCCAAGGACTTCATGCGCATGCTCATGCCGAGCCATGCCAAGGTGGTCCAGCCTTATCGTGAACAAGTGCCGATTTTCACACGCAACGGCGTCGAAGCCCAGCTCGACCGCATGCTGCTGCCGCAGGTGACGCTGAAATCGGGCGGCTACCTGATCATCAACCAGACCGAAGCGCTGGTTGCCATCGATGTCAACTCCGGTCGCTCGACGCGCGAACATTCCATCGAAGACACCGCGCTCCAGACCAATCTGGAAGCAGCCGAGGAAGTGGCGCGCCAGCTGCGTCTGCGCGACCTTGCCGGTCTGATCGTCGTCGACTTCATCGACATGGAAGAAAAGCGCAACAATCGCGCTGTCGAAAAGAAGATGAAGGATTGCCTGAAGGACGACCGCGCTCGCATTCAGGTTGGCCGCATCTCGCATTTCGGCCTACTGGAAATGTCGCGCCAGCGTATCCGCGCATCGGTGCTGGAAAGCACGATGCAGGTGTGCCAGCATTGCGGCGGCACCGGCCATGTCCGCTCGGATTCGTCGATGGCGCTGCATATCATTCGCGGCATCGAAGATTATCTGCTACGTCATTCGGGCTTTGACATCAATGTTCGCACGCCAGCGGCTTCGGCGCTTTATGTGCTGAACCACAAGCGTCAGTTGCTGGCGGATCTGGAAGGCCGCTTCGGCGTTGCCATCAGCATCGACGCCGACGAAAGTGTCGGCCATCAGCATTTCGTTATCGACAAGGGCGCGCCGTCGACACGGCCTATCACCCAGCCTCCGGTTCAGCCGATGGCCTATATCGAAGACGATATCGAAGACCCGGAAATCCCGGTCGATGAGGACGAAGCCGAAGAAGAAGCGACGGCTGACGTTCAGGCTCGCGAAGATCGTAGTGACGAAGGTGATCGCAAGCGTCGCCGCCGTCGTCGTCGTCGCGGCGGTCGTGATCGCGAGAACCCGGAACAGGCTGCAAAGACCGATTCCGTTTCGGAAGATGCCTCCGACGAAGACGATGACGCCGATGACGCGCAGGAATCATCTTCGAATGCTTCGCTGAGCGAAGAAGATCGCCGCAAGAAGCGTCGCCGTGGTCGCCGGGGCGGACGCAAGAATCGTCGCGACGACGAACCGCGTGTACGCAAGGTTCCAGATCCGGAGTTCGTCGGTTACACGCCGGTTCTGCCGGTTAAAGCCGAGGAAGCTGTTGTCGAAGCAGTTGCATCGGTAGCGGTGGAACAAGCGGCTGAAGTTGCTGTTCCGGCTATTGAAGCAACAGCCGAGGAAAAGCCTGCCAAGACTGCCCGCAAGCCCCGCGCTCGCAAGTCTGCGAAGACTGAAGAAGCGGCTGAGGACGTGGTAGTCGCGGAGGCGGAGGAAAAGCCCTCCAAGCCTGCGCGCAAGACCCGTAGCCGCAAGAAGGTTGCCGAAGAAGCTCCTGCTGAACCGGTAGCGGTCACTGAGGAGCCAGAAGCAGAAGCGGAGAAGCCAAAGCGGCGTACCCGCAGAGCTGCTGCGAAGCCAGCTGTCGAAGTCGAAGAGACGGTAGCGGTCGAGGCAGAAGTAGCAACGATTGCCGAGCCGCAGAAAAGCGCTGAGCCCGTTGTGACTTCAAGCGAGAGCGAAGACCAGAAGCCCAAGCGTGCTGGCTGGTGGCAGAAGAAGGGTTTCTTCTGAGATCTGTTTCATGATTGAAATGAAAAAACCGGCGGAAACGCCGGTTTTTCTTTATCTTTCGATATTGGTAAATGGTTGGAAGAAACCGGAACCGGCTCAGGCTTTCTGTTGTGGCAGCCAGCCTTCAAGGCGACGGACAGCCTCTTCCATTTCCTCGATCTTGCCAGCGTAGGAAAAACGCATTGTGCGATGTCCATCCAGCGGATCGAAATCGCGTCCCGGTGTTGCTGCTATATTGATTTCGGCAATCATGCGGCGAGCAAATTCCATACTGTCATTGGTGAAACGGGAAACGTCGCAATAGGCATAGAATGCGCCATCCATTGGTGCAGCCAGGCTGAGACCCATGCGTGGAAGATGATCCCGCAGGATCAGTCGGTTCTGACGATAGCGATCCTTTACCCGCTCAAGTTCCGCCGTTGCATGGAAGGCTTCGATGGCAGCGCGCTGCGAAAGCTCCGGTGCGGAGATATAAAGGCTCTGGCTCAGTCGCTCGATTGCGCGGATATCGTCTTCGGGCAGAACCATCCAGCCAATACGCCAGCCGGTCATGCAGTAATATTTGGAGAACGAGTTGATGACCGTCACATCATCGGAAATCTCCAACGCCGTGACATCGTCCGTTTCATAGGAAAGCCGATGATAGATTTCGTCTGAAATGACCCGGATACCCAGATCACGGGCAGTTTCAATGATCGCTTTCAGTTCCGGCTTGTCGATGACCGCGCCGGTCGGATTGGCCGGGCTTGCAAACAATACCCCTTTCAAGGGCTTCTCGGCATGTGCCGCAGCAAGCGCTTCAGCAGTCAGTGACGCCGATGTTCCATTGCCGGTCGGTATTTCCACGACCTCAAGGCCTAGCGCCGTCAATATATTGCGATAGGCGGGGTAGCCGGGACGGGTAATAGCAACCCTGTCGCCCGGATCGAAATAGACCACAAAGGCCAGATTGAAGGCAGCAGACGAGCCAGTCGTGACGGCAACACGTTCCGGTGAGACCGAAACACCGTAATGATCGGCATAATGCCCAGCAATGGCCTCTCTCAGTTCAATCAGCCCCAGAGCGTCAGTGTAACCAATGCGACCGTCCTTCAAGGCACGTTCAGCGGCTTGTCGAACGACTTCCGGTGCCGGATCAGCAGGCTGGCCTACCGCCATGGAAATAATCGGGTGCCCGGCCGCGCGACGACGGTTTGCCTCAGCCAAAACGTCCATAGCGTGAAAGGGCTCGACCGCACTGCGGCTGGAAAGAGTGACCAACTTTACCTCCAGAAACTTGCGAGTTTCGCATTCTACATCCGCCGTATAATCGCCGGATTGGTAAAGCAACAGCACTTTACGAGAAAATACGACCAAATCCCGAGATGGAGATTATGTCTCGCCTGCCTATCGATGATTGAATGCAAAGGCTATAAGATTCGCGCCGGTTTGAAGAAGGAAGAACAACACGATGGGGACGATGACTACACCTTTCCCAGCCAGGAGATTTTCTTTCCATAGTTTGGTTCGCCGTTCGGTCGCCGTAGTGGCCGCAACGTCCATAGCTGTTACCAGTGCCCTCCCTGCATTCGCGCAGTCGCGTGGTGGTGGTGTGCCTATCGTCCGGGACGCGGAAATCGAGGCACTTGTTGCCGATTATGCTGCGCCAATCCTCAAGGCTGCAGGTTTGGGTGGTCGCGGCGTTCGCGTTATTCTGGTCAATTCGCAAAGCTTCAACGCCTTCGTTGATGGACGGCGTATTTTCATAAATACAGGCGCAATCATGCAGGCGGAAACGCCCAATGAAATCATTGGCGTGATCGCACACGAATCGGGACACCTTGCAGGCGGGCATCAGGAGCGTTTGCGTGAACAGCTCAGCCGCGCCCGCAACATGGCGATCATTGGTATGCTGCTTGGCGTTGGCGCTGGCGTTGCAGGCGCTGCGAGCGGCAGCGGCAACGCCGCGGGCGCTGGCGCAGGTATTGCTATGGGCTCAAGCGAAATAGCCATGCGCAGCGTACTCAACTATCAGCGCACGGAAGAAATGACCGCCGATCGTCTTGCCGTGAACTATCTCAATGCCACCGGTCAGTCGACCAAGGGCATGCTCGATACGTTCGAGCGTTTCGCATCGGCCCTGTCGCTTACGGGCACCCAGATCGACCAATATCGTATCAGCCACCCTCTCCCACGTGAGCGAATTGCCAATCTGGAAGAGCTTGCACGAAAAAGCCCGTACTTCAACAAAACCGATTCTCCGGCCTTGCAGATGCGCCACGATATGGCGCGCGCGAAGATTGCCGCCTATTCGGGCAATATGGGCGCGCTGCAGCGCATGTTCCGCAGCAACCCCGGCGGGCTCCCTGCCCGCTATGGCAATGCCATAACAACATTCCTGAACGGCTCTGCCCGCTCTGCGCTACCGAAATTTGATGCCTTGATCAAGGAACAGCCAAAGAACCCGTATTTCCAGGAAATGCGCGGCGAAGTCTTGCTGAAAGCCAATGATGCCGCGGGAGCGGCAAAGGCTTTCCAGAAGGCGGTTTCGCTCGATCCGCGCAAATCGCCGTTGCTGCGCATGAGCTATGGGCGTGCGCTCATGCTCACCGGTGCCAAGGCAAACATGCCGACTGCGATCAAGGAGATCAAGGCAGGTATAGCTTCCGATCCGGAGTTTCCGGGCGGATATGGTTATCTGGCGCAAGCATATGGCCAGCAAGGTGATATGGCGCTGGCCGACCTCGCCACTGCCGATATGAACTACTATTCTGGCAAGCTTCAGCAGGCCCAGATCTTCGCAATCCGCGCGCAAAAGCAGATGAAGCCCCGTTCGCCCGAATGGCTTCGCGCGCAGGACATCATTAATGCCAAGAAAAGCAAGTAAGGCGGTTGGCGCCTGATAGCGATATTAAAGACAGATTGGAATTTGGAATGAAGAATATAGTTTCCATAACAGTTGCCAGCGGCATCGTGGGGATCGCAGCTCTTGCAGCGGGTTATTATGCAGGCACTGCCCGTCAGGCTCCAGCTGCCGTGGAAAGCCCTGCCGCTTCCGCAGCCCCGGCAGCGATGAACCAGCAGGCCATTGAAAACGTCGTGCGCAACTATCTCATCCAGAATCCCGAACTGATGCTGGAAGTGCAAAGCGCGCTGGAAACCAAGCAGGCACACGCGGCGCAGGAACAGATCAAGCAGGTGCTGACTGCCAATCGTGCCGCCCTTTATGACCCCAAGCATGATGCAGTCTTCGGCAATCCGGACGGCGACGTGACGGTTTACGAGTTCTTCGATTACAATTGCGGTTATTGCAAGCGGGCACTGCCCGACATGGAAGCGATCCTGAAAACCGATAAGAATGTCCGTTTTGTCATGAAGGAATTCCCGATTCTTGGTCCGGATTCAGCCAAGGCGCATATCGTGGCACAGGCATTCAGAGCGCTGATGCCGGAAAAATATGCTGAATTCCACCAAGTACTGCTCGGCGCGCAGGAGCGTGCAACGGAAGATTCCGCCATCGCCGATGCCGTAAAGCTCGGCGCTGATGAAGCACAGCTGCGCGAAAAGATGAAAGATCCGGCTATCACCGGCGCTTTCCAGCAGACCTATCAGCTGGCGCAACAGCTCAACATTACCGGCACGCCATCCTACATCATCGGCGATGAACTGGTTCCGGGTGCAATCGGCGTCGATGGTCTGGTTGAGAGAATCGCAGCAGCGCGCGCTGCAGCGAAAAAGTAAGCTGATCGGCCATGGCTTGACTGATCACTTTTGTGAAACAGTTTATGCCGTGGCATCCAATGTTTATGTTGCGTGAAGAGAAATTGCCTTATCGGCTGCTTATTTTGCAAAGAATAGCGGGAAAAACCGGTTCGGCAAAACATCTGCAATGATTTAGAGGGTTTCGGCTTGCGTCCAAGCCCTCTATATGAAATGCGAAGTGTACCGAAATTTCGCGGTAACGCGTTATCAGTCGCGGACGGATATGGCAAAAACGGTTTTTGTTTTGAACGGCCCCAATCTCAACCTTCTCGGCAAACGAGAACCGGGGATATACGGTGTTGCAACGCTCGAGAATATCGAGGCGGACTGCAAGCGTGAGGCCGAACAACTCGGACTTGATGTCGATTTCCGTCAGTCCAATTACGAAGGCGATCTGGTGACCTGGATTCAGG
Source organism: Brucella lupini (assembly GCF_002252535.1). NCBI lineage: Bacteria > Pseudomonadati > Pseudomonadota > Alphaproteobacteria > Hyphomicrobiales > Brucellaceae > Brucella > Brucella lupini. The sequence continues at coordinate 26,090 of NZ_NNRN01000030.1, read as the reverse complement.
AGGCTGGCGACAAAAACGCCTATGTCCTCATCAATCCAGCCGCTTACAGCCACACTTCGGTTGCTATTCATGATGCAATCCGCTCGGCCAAGGTAACGGTCGTGGAAGTGCATCTTTCGAACATTCATGCGCGTGAGGCTTTCCGGCATCACTCCTATGTATCCGCAGTCGCCAAAGGCGTTATTTGCGGCTTTGGCGCGGAAGGATATCTGCTCGGTCTGCGCGCGCTTGCGGCAATTGCCAAAGAAGAAGAAAACAACGGGCAAAGCGTTAAAGGGGCCTGATATGTCCAGCAAAAATTCCGTCATCGACAAGGAAACGATCCGCGACCTGGCGGACATTCTCAATGAAACTGACCTGACCGATATCGAAGTCGAACATGGCGATCTGCGTATCCGCGTTTCGCGCAAGGTCACGGTTCAGGCCGCAGCAACCGTTATGCCAGCCGCAGCCCCTGTTGCTGTTGCTGCCGCACCAGCTGCTGCAGCCGCCGAACCGACCAAGGCCGATCTGTCGAAGAACGCCGTTCCGTCGCCGATGGTTGGCACTGCCTATCTCGCTCCGGCTCCGGGTGCTCGCAACTTCATCGAAATCGGCGCACAGGTGAAGGAAGGTCAGACGCTTCTCATCATCGAAGCCATGAAGACCATGAACCAGATTCCGGCCCCACGGGCTGGTACGGTCAAGGCCATTCTCATCGAAGACGCTCAGCCGGTTGAATTCGGTGAGCCGCTCGTCGTAATCGAATAAGACAACAGATTACGGCTTATTCAATGAACGGGCAGCAAAGCGCAATGTTTCAAAAGATACTCATAGCCAATCGTGGCGAAATCGCTCTTCGCGTGCTCAGGGCTTGTAAGGAACTGGGCATCAAGACCGTCGCCGTTCACTCCACGGCAGACGCCGACGCGATGCATGTGCGTCTGGCAGACGAAAGTGTCTGCATCGGGCCGCCGCCATCGCGCGACAGCTATCTGAACATCCATCAGATCGTTGCTGCTTGCGAGATCACGGGCGCTGACGCAATCCATCCGGGTTATGGCTTCCTGTCGGAGAACGCCAAGTTCGCGGAAATTCTTGAAGCGCACGGCATCACCTTCATTGGCCCCACCGCTTCGCATATCCGCATCATGGGCGACAAGATCGAAGCCAAGCGCACTGCAAAGCGCCTCGGCATTCCGGTTGTTCCGGGTTCTGACGGCGGTGTGACGGATGACGTCGAAGCCGCTCGCATCGCGAAGGAAATCGGTTATCCGGTCATCATCAAGGCGTCTGCCGGTGGTGGCGGACGCGGCATGAAGGTTGCCCGCACCGAAGAAGATCTTTCGGTAGCACTTGCAACCGCGCGGACCGAAGCTGGTGCAGCCTTTGGTGACGACGCGGTCTATATCGAGAAATATCTCGAAAAGCCGCGCCACATCGAAGTTCAGGTCATGGGCGACGGTGCCGGCAATGCAATCCATCTGGGCGAACGCGACTGCTCGTTACAGCGCCGTCACCAGAAGGTTTGGGAAGAAGCCAATTCACCGGCGCTCAATGCAGAAGCACGCGACAAGATCGGCATGGTCTGCGCCAACGCCTGTGCGGAACTGGGCTATCGCGGTGCGGGAACGATCGAGTTCCTTTATGAAGACGGCGAATTCTATTTCATCGAAATGAATACGCGTCTTCAGGTGGAACATCCGATTACGGAAGCCATCACGGGTATCGATCTCGTTCACGAGCAGATTCGCGTTGCAGCTGGCCTCGGCCTGTCGGTAAAGCAGAAGGATATCCGCTTCTCCGGCCATGCCATCGAATGCCGTATCAACGCTGAAGACCCGCTGACTTTTGCGCCTTCGCCGGGCCTGATCACGCATTATCATACGCCGGGTGGCCTCGGCATCCGCGTGGATTCGGGCGTCTACTCCGGCTATCGTATTCCGCCTTACTACGACAGCCTTATCGGCAAGCTGATTGTGCATGGTCGCAATCGCGTCGAATGCATGATGCGTCTGCGCCGTGCGCTGGACGAGTTCGTGGTGGATGGTGTGAAAACCACCCTCCCGCTTTTCCAAGACCTGATTGCCAATCAGGATATCGCTAACGGCGATTACGACATTCATTGGCTTGAAAAGTATCTGGCCAAGAAAACCAAGAGCGAAAGCGCCTGACGACAGTGACCGCAGGAGTATCCCCGGACGACTATTCAATCGAACCGGAGCTACTCCTGCGGGCCTATGCCACGGGAATATTTCCCATGGCCGAAGAAGCCGACGATCCCGAAGTCTTCTGGGTTCGTCCCGAGAGGCGCGGTGTCATACCCCTTGATGGCTTCCACATGCCGAAAAGCCTCCAGAAGACCATCCGCCAGGGTATTTTTGACATAAAGCTCGATAACGATTTTGATGGTGTGATCGAAGGTTGTGCCAGCGGAACAGGTGAACGCGCGCGCACATGGATCAATGGACCTATCCGCGAAGCCTATAAGAATCTGTTCGAGATCGGACATTGCCACACGGTCGAAGCCTGGCATGACGGACAGCTCGTTGGTGGACTTTATGGGGTAACGCTTGGGCGTGCCTTTTTCGGCGAGAGCATGTTCACACGAAAACGGGACGCGTCAAAGGTCTGCCTTGCCTATCTGGTCCAGCATCTGGTGAAGCAAGGCTTCGTGCTGCTCGACACGCAGTTCACCACACCGCATCTCGAAAGATTCGGCGCTGTGGAAGTTCCAAGGAAAAAATACGAGAAACTGCTGGAAAACGCGCTGGATGGAATCGTGCGCTTCTAAATAGCTGCGGTTAATTGCGCTGATCCGGCGGAGGGACTTCCGACTTCTGCTTGCAGTCCTTCAGCCAGACGTCATAGATCGGATGCTCGACAGCATTGAGACCCGGACTATCGGCGAACATCCAGCCGGTAAAAATACGGCGAATCTTTCGGTCAAGCGTGATCTCTTCGACTTCAACGAAACCGTCGGTGCGTGGTGCTTCGTTCTCTGTGCGCGAATAACAAACTTTCGGCGTTACCTGAAGGGCGCCGAACTGAACTGTCTCATTGATATAGACGTCGAACGTCGTGATACGCCCGGTGATTTTATCGAGACCCGAGAACTCAGCAACCGGATTGGTGATGCGTTCGGCCATTGCTGCTTGAAAGCTGCTGGTGGTCGCAATGAGCGAAATCAAGGCAACCTGAACAGCCCTTTTTATCGGGTTTTTTCCGTTGCCAGCCGCGCCGTGAGATTGCTTCGTCAAAACGGAGATCCGCATCCAAAGGGTTTAAATTAAGCCGGAACAATTCCTAAGCATGAAATGTGACGATTCGTTGCCCAGTCGCAAGCCGCAATGCTGCCGCTGGTCTTAAGCGAGCCGTCTATCCTCAAACCTTTTCCGCTATAGCGTCAAAAGGCGGACACATAATAAATCCGGCGCGGATGAACGCGCCGGACAAAAATCAAAACCGATTATCAGTTGCCCGGTGTCCAGGCATCGTATTCGCCGGTCACGCGCGGACGTTCCGCAGGTTCCGTGCCCGGACGAGCAATGGCGCCTTTCGGACGATACGCCAGCGGAGAACCGGTCAGGTTCTGCAGATGCGGCTTCTGCCAGTCGCGCGGCTTGTAGTCTTCCTTGGTAGGCGGCGTGTCAACGCGATGATGCATCCAACCATGCCAGCCGGGAGGAATAGCACTTGCTTCCGCATAGCCATTGAAGATTACCCAGCGACGTGTGCGACCTTCGGAGTCCTTGCCGCCCTGATAATAGATATTGCCGAACTCGTCCTCACCGACGCGCTCGCCCTTGCGCCACGTATGAAACCGCGTGCCGAGCGTCTGGCCGTTCCACCAGGTGAAAACTTGCGTAATAAATTTCTTCATGACCTATTCCAGATCCATTATTGCCACAGGTGACCGAAACCACCGGGTTTTCTTGCTTATGGCCCTATCGACTGGCCATGGCAAGGGTCAAGTTGCCGCTGTCACAAGAGTATGATGGGCCCAAAACGCCGCGCGCGTCAGGCTTTTATATTCTCGCATGTCTCCCCAAAGCGATCTCCACTTTGGCGAGACATGCTTTACATATTCCAGCTTTCGAGCGACTTTTCCATAACCAGCACCGGTTCCTTGCAATTGGGATCGCCCCAATCCTCGTTCCGGCCGACTTTGGTATAGCCTTTGCGCTCGTAGAAATTCACCGCCTTGGTGTTTCGCTCGATCACTTCAAGCTTCATCGTTCGAACATCAGGAAAAGCCATCTCGATTTCGGCGAGAAGCATCGTTCCAATACCTTGAACCTGCGTGTCGGGACGAACATAAAGCTGATGCAGCGAAGCCTTGCCTTCTTCGGACTGGCTGGCAAAAGCCATTCCGTCGATCCCACCATTGCCGTTATCGGCGACAATGAATTCCGAATAAGGCTTCTTCAGATTGGCCTTCAGAACAGCGATGCCGTGCCACCGGGCGGTAACGGCATCCACCGTTTCCCGCCCGAGGATGTCGTCAAAGGTCGCGTGCCAGGTCGATACCAGCAGCTCATGCACTGCCTTGAGATCAGCCTCTGTCGCGCTCCTGACCCACATTACTCTTCAATCCCGAGCTTGGCCTTGACCAGTTCATTCACGGATTGCGGGTTGGCCTTCCCGCCCGTTGCCTTCATGACCTGACCAACGAACCAGCCAGCCAGCGTCGGCTTGGCTTTCGCCTGCTCAACCTTTTCCGGGTTGGCAGCAATGACATCGTCCACGGCCTTCTCGATGGCACCGGTGTCCGTAACCTGCTTCATGCCACGTTCTTCAACGAGCTTCTTCGGGTCACCGCCCTCATTCCAGACGATCTCGAAAAGATCCTTGGCGATCTTACCGGAAATCGTACCTTCCTTGATGAGATCGATGACTGCACCGAGCTGTTCCGGGCTGACCGGCGATTCCTCAATGTCCTTGCCCGCCTTGTTCAGCGCGCCGAGGAGATCGTTGATGACCCAGTTCGCTGCGGCCTTGCCGTCACGACCCGCAGCAACGGATTCATAATAATCAGCAATGGCCTTCTCGGTAACGAGAATCGATGCATCATAGATCGAGATACCCTGCTTCTCGACGAGGCGCTGCTTCTTGACGTCCGGCAGTTCCGGCAGATCCACTGCCAGCGCATCCACGAATGCCTGGTCGAACTCGAGTGGCAGAAGGTCCGGATCAGGGAAATAGCGATAGTCATGCGCTTCTTCCTTGGAGCGCATGGACCGGGTTTCACCCTTTACCGGATCGAACAGACGCGTTTCCTGATCGATGGAGCCACCGTCCTCGAGAATAGCAATCTGGCGACGAGCCTCATATTCAATCGCCTGACCGACGAAGCGGATCGAGTTGACGTTCTTGATTTCGCAGCGCGTGCCGAATTCCCCGCCCGGACGGCGCACGGAGACGTTTACGTCAGCGCGCATCGAGCCTTCGTCCATATTGCCGTCGCAAGTGCCGAGATAACGCACAATCGTGCGCAGCTTGGTCAGATAAGCGCGTGCTTCATCGGAGGAACGCAGGTCCGGCTTCGATACGATTTCCATCAACGCCACACCAGAACGGTTCAGGTCCACATAGGACATGGTCGGATGCTGATCGTGCATGGACTTGCCCGCATCCTGTTCCAGATGCAGGCGCTCGATGCCGATTTCCACGTCTTCGAACTGGCCCTTATTGTCCGGGCCGACCGAAATCATGATCTTGCCTTCGCCAACGATAGGCTGCTTGAACTGTGAGATCTGGTAGCCCTGCGGCAGATCGGGATAGAAATAGTTCTTGCGGTCGAAAACCGACTTCAGATTGATCTGAGCATTGAGCCCGATTCCCGTGCGAACCGCCTGTTTGACGCATTCCAGATTGATGACCGGCAGCATGCCCGGCATGGCTGCATCAACCAGAGAAACATTCGAATTCGGCTCCGCGCCAAACGAAGTGGAAGCGCCGGAGAACAGCTTCGATTCTGACGTGACCTGCGCATGGACTTCCATGCCGATGACGACTTCCCAGTCGCCGGTCGCGCCGGAGATAAAGCGTTTGGGTTCAGGTATACGCGTATCGATTAGGGACATTACTGGCTCGACAATACTGTGATTGGGCTGAAACTGATTGTTGTATTGGCTAGAGCAAAGCCCCACCGGATGCAAGCTTTTCAGCCACCATTTCCATGATCGCAAAACGAAAAGGCCGCGCTATGCGCGGCCCCTCCGAATTCATGCTGGAAGTGAAGATCAAGTCTCTTCGGACTTGCCTTCGTCGGCCTTCTTCTTAGGAGCGGCCTTCTTCTTGGGAGCAGCCTTCTTGGCAGGCTTTGCTTCCGAAGCTGCATCTTCGTCTTCAGCCGTCAGCTCTTCCTTCGAGACCTTCTTGTCGGTCACGCTGATGTTGGCGAGCAGATGGTCAACGACCTTTTCTTCAAAGATCGGGGCGCGAAGGTTGGCAACGGCATCCGGCGTCTTGCGCAGGAATTCGTAGATTTCCTTTTCCTGGCCCGGATAGCGACGAACCTGATCGTAAACAGCGCGCTGCAGTTCTTCTTCAGAAACTTCAACGCCAGCCTTTTCGCCGATTTCCGACAGAACCAGACCGAGGCGTACGCGACGCTCAGCGAGCTTGCGATATTCTTCGCGAGCAGCTTCTTCGGTGGTTTCTTCGTCTTCGAATGTGCGGCCAGCCTGCTGCAGGTCGAAGTTGATCTGCTGCCAGATATTGTTGAATTCAGCGTCAACAAGCTTCTGCGGCGTTGCGAACTGGTAGTCACCGTCCAGAGCGTCGAGAATCTGACGCTTTACCTTCTGGCGGGTGATCTGGCCGTACTGGCTTTCGATCTGTTCGCGAACAACCTGACGCAGACGCTCAAGCGATTCGATGCCGAGCTTCTTTGCAGTTTCATCATCGAGAACGAGTTCGTTCGGCTTGGCAACTTCCTTGACGGTAATGTCGAAGGTAGCTTCCTTGCCAGCCAGATGGGCAGCGCCGTATTCTGCCGGGAACGTCACAGTGATGACCTTCTCGTCGCCAGCCTTGACACCAACAAGCTGCTCTTCGAAGCCCGGAATGAACTGACCCGAACCGAGAACGAGCTGCGCATCGTTGTCCGCGCCGCCTTCAAACGGCTCGCCGTCGAGCTTGCCCAGATAGTCGATCGTGACGCGATCTTCGTTTTCGGCCTTGCCCTTCTTGGTTTCGAAGGCGCGGGTCGACGAAGCGATGCGCTTGACCTGATCGTCAACTTCCTCATCGGAAATATCGACGACTTCACGGGTAACGGCGATCTTCGAGAAGTCCTTGACTTCAATTGCCGGCAGAACTTCGTAGTTCAGCGAGAAAACGAAATCGGCCTTGCCGTCGAGAACCTGTTCGGCCTCTTTTTCGTCTTCCGACATGATGACTTCAGGCTGCGTAGCCGACTTTTCGTTACGTTCAGCGAGAAGCGAACGCGACGAGTCGTTGAGGATTTCGTTGACGATTTCCGCCATGAAGGACTTGCCGTACATCTTGCGGAGGTGAGCCGCAGGCACCTTGCCCGGACGGAAGCCGTTGATCTTGGCGCGGTCACGCGCAGTTTCCAGCCGCTCTGCGAGCTTGGCTTCGAGGTCCTTGGCCGGAACCACGACTTTGATCTCGCGCTTCAGCCCTTCATTGAGCGTTTCGGTAACCTGCATGTTCAAACCTTCACTTCTTGTCATTGTCCCGCCGTCACCGGCTTGTTTGCCTTGTCGCGGGAGAGAAATTCTTTTGCCTTATGGCAGTTGGTGCGGATGGAGGGACTCGAACCCCCACGGTCTCCCGCCAGAACCTAAATCTGGTGCGTCTACCAATTTCGCCACATCCGCTTCTGAACCGAAGCACATTCCTCAGAACGCGCCATTATTCGTCTCAGATATTGAACCGCCCCTCGAAAGCGCGCGTCTCTATATCATCCAATTTTCCCGGTTCAAAGGAAAAAAGCCGCCTTCCTTGCATAGATTTACAAGGTTCGATCAGGCTGAGCTCTTCCTACCCTTTCCGTCTCTATATAGCGATCCTGTCGCATCAGCCAACCCTTTTGAAACAGGGCGTGATGACAGGATCAATAAAGAGGCTCCTGATAAAGCTGCTGGCCGTCTTCCTGCAGGGCTTTGATGACCGGCGTTCCGTTCGGATCGACCGCCACAACGGCAGTAATCCGCCGCTCGCGCTGGCTGTCTTCAATCGCACGTCCCTGCCCCTCGGGTACATAATACCGTTCAATGCCAAAATTGAGACGAATATTCGATTCCGCATCATCGGATATGGAATAAGCAGCCTCGCCCCGAATCTGCTCCTCACCGGAGGTAAGGTCTGAAAGCGGAACGAATGACGCGCGTGAAAACCGCGCTATCCCGTTTGTATCGGGCTTCACGGCCACATAGACGGTTCGCGAACCGGCAGGACGCTCGCCCTGAATATCCTTTCGGGACAGACTGGAAATCTCGTACCCCAGAACGACATAGTCGCCGCGCATCAGATCGCGCGGGTCGAAAGGCTCCGTCTGCAGCGTCACTTCCGCACCCGAACGCAGGACAGAGGCGCGCTTTTCTATGCCTGCATAAAGAATGCCGGTCTGCAGCAATGCAGTGACGGTTGCCCCGACATAGAGCCATTTGAGCCGAATAGTCATAGGCGGGCCTCCACGCTGCTTTTCCTTCCGAACCGGTTCTCCATGCGTCTCACAAAAGCAGCCAGCAGCAGCACGAGAATGCCCGCAGTCAGGAAGAAGCCGGATGTTCCGATCATGGTGCCAACCGTCTCGAAAGCCAGATAGAGAACCTGGATCGAAAATGCGGCATAGGCGATGGAACGCAGGCCGCCATTATTTCGACCGGCAACAGCAATCGCCCCGATCGCGAGCGCCAGTATGAAGATGCTATATAATATGTCCCTATCCAGATTTGCGGTAACGCTGGAATAGGAGAACATCTGGTTGATCTGAAGCGTAACAAGCGCCAACAGCGCGAGAGCCAGCCCGTATGCCGCGAGCGGATGAGCGAAGCGGGTCAGTCTCTGCACCGTATCATGGGCAAAACCGTCAGCCAGTATCAGACCGATTCCCACGACCAGCATAAGCACCAGCACCGTATTGCTCTCATGCTCCGCATAGACGAGCAAAGCCCAGCCGATGGAGAACATTGCCCACAGATGGGCTGCATGTCGCGAGCGCGTGAACAAGGCCGCTGCAGCACCGAACAGCAAAAGCAGCGGTCCGATCCAGCGATAGGTCACGTCATCATAGGACGAGGTATCAAAAACGTAGGTCGAAAGATAAAAGCAGGCGACACCGGCACCGAAAGCCGCCAGCACCGGCGCGCGTAGAAGAAAAGCCGAAACCAGAACGCCTATGGACCAATAGATTGCGGCGGAATGGATGTCGCCGGACAAATGATACATTTGCCCCACAAGCGCCAGCCCTGCCCCGAACGATGCAGCACCCACAATATAGAGCGTAGCCGGAAACAGCTTGTCACCACGAGACTGCCGCCAGGCTCCACCGAGATAACTCACCCAAATAAGAACGAATATGAGGCCGATGCGCATGAGGCGCGGCATTTCCTGCCAGTTCGCGGCAACCAGCATGATAACGGCTGCGCCGAGAAGCAGCCCGCCAAGCGTGGCCAGAACGGAACCAAGGCTGAAGACCGAAGCGCGCTTTTCAAGGTCGGCATTCAGTTTCGATGCTGTTTCCGCATCGATCAGACCGTCCCGCTGCCATCTCTCGATCAGGCGTTCAACAGAAATGGAAAATGACAAATTAGCTCCTGGTCATTCTGTCAGTTGTTGCTGTCGCAACCGTAAGCGTTTGAGAACATATAGGAAACTGCGCTGCCGGCAAAGAGTGGATCAAATCGCTTTGCGGCAATTTTGTGCCATACCAGTCTAATCGATTTAACGTGTCGTGCAGAACCCGCAGAGCAGCTATGCAAACTCGGGTCTGCAACCTGCGAAAACAATAGCTTATATCATGGGCAACAAACGAGATGAATTGAACAGAACTCCAGTTCCTCAACGATGAAGGAATAGCACGATGAACCTCCTCCGCTCTTACAACAACTGGCGCCGTTACCGCGACACCGTCAATGAACTCAGCCAGCTCTCCACCCGTGAGCTGAACGATCTTGGCATCTCCCGCGCGGACATTCCGTTCGTGGCTCGCCAGACCAAGGCCCGTTAATTAACGAGCCTCACAGTTTCTCCCGATAGGGGTTTCTCCAAGTCTGGATCCTCCTCCCACCAGACTTGGTTCATCGCAGAACCATCCTCCTCCCAGGTTTTGCGATAACAAGACCGGTTCTCCTCCTCCCAATGCCGGTCTTACCATAATGGCATCCGTCGCTCCTCCTCCCGCGACGGATGCCATTTCTTTTTGCGGCTCGATTCCCATCCTTAGCGAGCCTTCTCCATTGAAGGCGTTCAGCAAAGGCGATAAGGGAATGGCCCATGTCAAACACATCCGATCTTTCTCCCGTTCACGTCGTCGGCGGCGGTCTTGCCGGTTCTGAAGCTGCATGGCAGCTCGCGCAGGCGGGCGTGCCCGTCATACTGCACGAAATGCGCCCCGTACGCGGCACCGACGCCCACAAGACCGAGCAACTGGCCGAGCTTGTCTGTTCCAACTCTTTCCGCTCGGATGATGCCGAAACCAATGCCGTCGGCGTTCTTCATGCTGAAATGCGCCTTGCCGGATCGCTCATCATGGCATGCGCCGATGCACATCAAGTTCCCGCAGGTGGTGCGCTGGCCGTCGACCGCGAAGGCTTTTCGCAGGCCGTCACTGCCAAGCTTGAAGCCCATCCGCTGATTACAATCGTTCGGGAAGAAGTCACCGGCCTGCCGCCAGAGGAATGGGGAACGACCATTGTTGCCACCGGGCCCCTGACCGCGCCTTCACTGGCTGAGGCCATTCAGGCGCAAACAGGAGCGGATGCTTTGGCCTTCTTCGATGCCATTGCTCCGATTATCCATTTTGATTCGATCAATATGGATGTCTGCTGGTTCCAGTCGCGCTATGACAAGGTTGGCCCCGGCGGCACCGGAAAAGACTACATCAACTGCCCGATGGACAAGGAGCAGTATGAGGCCTTCGTGGCCGCATTGGTCGAAGGCGACAAGACCGACTTCAAGGAATGGGAAGGCACTCCCTATTTCGACGGTTGCCTGCCGATCGAGGTGATGGCCGAACGCGGGCCGGAAACCTTGCGTCATGGGCCGATGAAGCCGATGGGCCTTACCAACGCCCATAATCCGACTGTGAAGGCTTATGCCGTCGTGCAGCTCCGTCAGGACAATGCGCTCGGCACGCTCTACAACATGGTCGGTTTCCAGACGAAGCTGAAATACGGCTCGCAGACCGGCATCTTCAAGATGATTCCGGGTCTCGAAAATGCGGAATTCGCCCGCCTCGGCGGCCTTCACCGCAACACCTATCTGAATTCTCCCGTGCTGCTCGACGGTACGCTTCGCCTGAAATCACGCGAAACACTGCGCTTTGCCGGTCAGGTGACGGGTTGTGAAGGCTATGTCGAATCGTCAGCCATTGGATTGCTGGCAGGTCGTTTCACTGCAGCAGAAAAGCTGGGGCAGACGTTGACGCCACCTCCCGGAACAACCGCGTTCGGTGCCCTGCTCGGTCATATAACGGGTGGGCACATCGTTGCCGACGACGAACCGGGCAAGCGTTCGTTCCAGCCGATGAATGTGAATTTCGGGCTTTTCCCGCCCGTCGATGTTCCGAAGCCGGAAGGCAAGCGTCTGCGCGGCAAGGAAAAGACTGTTGCCAAGAAACGCGCGCTTTCCGCACGTGCTCTGGCTGACTGCCGTCAATGGCTGGGCTTGTTGGGGCTGGGCTCGGGGCTAGAACCGGCTGAGTGATATTGCGATGGGCTTCGGTTCGATTGAACTGAAGCCCATCGGTTCTGGCTACTCAGAAGTTGGCTCTGAACATGAGCCATTGCTTCCGGATGGCTGAAATGTCCGCCACCTTTTCCGCAGCCTGTGCGCCCAGGCGTTCGATTGCTCGCAGATAGGCCGGAACAAGCGCCAAAGGCAGAAACGCCGGAACAAGACTCTTCGGCAGCTGTGACTTGTTCTTCTCGAAAATCGCCAGATGTTCACGCGCGAAAGCCAGCATGATGCTGATCACTCGCTCGACAGCAGCCTTGTCTTCGCCAGCAATGAAAGTCTCGCGGGTCACACCTACTGCCTGCAACATATCGGCAGGCACATAGAGTTGCCCACGCCGCCGGTGAATAGGCATAAGGCGAAGCAAGCCGGTTACGGCCTGTGCCACGCCAGCATGGCCGGTTATTTCCGTCTGTGCCTGCGCGGCATCTCTGTTCAGTATAAAGCCGGCTAACTGGATGATCGCCGATGCGGTTTCCCCGCAATAACCTTCCAGATCATTGCGGCTGGGCATCGGATCGTCATAAAGATCGAAGATGCGCGCTTCGCAATAATTGTCGAAAGCAGTTCGAGGCAGCTCATATTTTTCAATGGTGTTGATCAGCGCTGCGGCAACGGGATGTGCTTCCGCACTACCCCTCGCCTCGCCGTTGATGAGATCGCGCCACCATTGCAGCCGGACTTCGCCCGGCAGCGGTTCGTGAACCAAATCACGGATACGCGCGACTTCGGCGTTGAATGCGTATAATGCAGCCAGACCGCCACGATGATCCTCCGGCGCATAAAGCACTGACAGATAGCGGTCCCGGTCAGCTTGGCGAAGCAATGCCAGGCAATGTGCCTCATTCTCGTTCATGATGTCAGTCTACAGCAATCAACGCCGCTGCGACCGCACGATCTTCGGCCAGAAGCACATTATAGGTGCGAACGGCGGCACCTGTACTCATCGGATCGGAAGAAATGCGGTGTTCGCGCAGGATAGCGCGCACGTCTTCTGGAATACGGCGCAGATCCATGCCCGTGCCTACCAGCAGAATTTCAATATCGGATGCCTGCTCAAGGATCATCTTGAGATCGGCTTTGGCCAGTGTCGGCGGCGTCGCAGGTTCCCAGCCATGAATGCCCGAAGGCAGGCAAAGAATGGAACCGCGATGCGACATTTCGGCAAAGCGGAATCCACCGTCGCCATAGGCGTCAATGGGAGCACGGCCCGGAAAATGGGCCTCGCGTATCTCTATCCCTTTGGCCATTTTCAGCTTTCCAAATTCAGCGATTGCGCCAGTTCATCATCCATTTGATCGCTGGATTCATCCGGCCCACGCGGCTTGAGGCCGAACTGAACCAACAATGGAGCGGCGATGAAGATCGATGAATAGCTTGCAACAATGATACCGACGCTCAGTGCCAGTGCAAAGCTGCGAATATCCGCGCCACCGAAGGCATAGAGTGGAATATGCGCTAGAAAGGTCACAAAGGACGTCAGCAAGGTACGCGACAGCGTCTGGTTGATCGAGGCATCGATGATGGCAGGCAGTGGTGCGCTTTTATAGACGCGCAGGTTCTCACGCACGCGGTCGTAGATCACCACCGTATCGTTCAGCGAATAGCCGATGATCGTCAGAATTGCTGCAACGCTCCAAAGATTGAACTCCATGCGGAAGACAATGAACATGCCCGCGAGAATGATGACGTCGTGCAAGGTTGAAAGCACCGCACCAAGCGCGAGCTGCCAGCGGAACCGGACCCATACGTAAATGAAGATACCGATCAGCGACAGAATGACCGCCAGAACTCCGGCGCGCGAAAGCTGTTCCGAAACGGTCGGCCCGACGACTTCAACGCGCTGGAATGAGTAGTCCTGCTCGAACTCTCCGCGCAGTTTCACCGCGACGGTTTGTTCGGCATCGTCGCCGACTTCCTGACTGCCGATAATGACAAGGGCAGAGCGCGGAGACTTTGCCGGCAGAACGCGGGCGCTGTCGATATTGAGTTCGGTAAGACGTTCGGTGATGTCTTCAATATTGGCGTCACCGCTGCGGGCCTGCAGTTCAACCATCGAACCGCCACGGAAATCAATGCCGTAGTTGAAGCCGATATTGACGAACAGCGCGACCACGATAGCGCAGGCCAGCACCGAGATGCCGAGCGTCACGAATTGCAGACGCATGAACGGAATGTGCGTTACAGTCGGAACCAGTTTCAGACGACGCTTCGGCACTTCCTTCGGTTTGGCTGTGCGCACCCACTGCGCGATCAGCAAGCGGGTGAAGGTGAGCGTCGTGAAGAGCGTGGTGCCGATGCCGACCGCGACCGTCAGCGCGAAGCCATGAACCGTCCCCGACCCGAGCAGAAACAGAACGAGCGCTGCAATAAGTGTGGTGAGGTTTGCGTCGATGATGGTCGAGAGTGCGCGATAGAAGCCGGATTCCATCGCCTGGACAACGGAATAGCCCTTGCGGCGATCTTCGCGCACACGTTCGTAAATCAGGATGTGGGCGTCAACAGCCAAACCTATGGTCAGTACCAGACCGGCAATGCTGGCGAGACTGATCGAAGCGCCGATCAGCGAGAGTATGGCTGTCAGAATGATGATGTTGACGGCCAGTGCGACCATGGCGATCACACCGAGGATACCGTAGGACAAGACCATGAACAGGCCGACGAGCAGTGCCGCAAGCAATGCTGCCAGTGCGGCCGCGCTGGCATAGTCCTCGCCCAGAGCCGACGCAATCGTGCGTTCTTCCAGAACCGTTACATCTTGCGGCAGCGCGCCGGAACGCAGCACAACGGCCATATTGTTGGCCGCCTGAAGATCGAAAGCGCCTGAAATCTGCAGCTCATTCGTATCGAGCTTCTCATCGACGGCAGGCGCGGAAACGATCTGATTGTCGACGACGATAGCAAAGCTACCACCAACCAGATGCGATGTTGCTTCGGCAAGATTTTTGCGGCCTGCATCGTCCAATGTCAGCGTGATGACAGGCTCACTATCGTCATCCGACAGCGTCGCCTTGGCATCCGTCACATTGGCGCCAGTCAGGATCGGTTGCTTCTTGACGAGATAGCCGACAGGCGGATCGTCATAGGAATAGATGATTTCACTGTCAGCGGGCGGTGTACCGCGAATGGCATCATCCGGTGACATGGTGCTGTCGACGGCGCGGAAAGAGAAATTGCCGCGAACGCTGAGAATGTCTTTCAGAAGCTGCGCGTCATAGACACCGGGAACTTCAACCCGAATCTGATTGCGGTTTTCCTCTTCGACGAGAGGTTTGCCATAACCAAGCTCCTCCAGACGCTGCCGCATGATATTTGCGGTGCGCTCGAGCTCCCCTCGTCCGGGATTCTGCACCTGCAGGACCAGACGTGAGCCGCCGGAGAGATCGAGCCCAAGGGCGATCTGCTGCTTCGGCAGGAAGTTTGGCAGTTTTGCCAGCGTTTCACGCGAGAAAAAGTTAGGGGATGCGATGATGAAACTCACGAGAACCGCGAGCCAGATCAGGGCAGATTTCCAGCGTGAAAAATAGAGCATAGAGCAGCAATTCCGTATCAGCTTGGATAGAGCATGCCGGAGTTCACCTGTTGCGAACCGCTCTCCGGCGTCGTGGCACGCGCATCGTATATTAGCGCGCACCGAATAATGCGCAGGCCCCGGTTATGGAAACCTTACCGGGGCCTGCGTGTCGTAAAAAGAATTACTTGTTCTTGTTGTCGGCGACGGGCTCGCCCTTGACGCGAACATCCATCAGCGTGCTGCGCATAACGCGGATGCGCACGCCTTCAGCGATTTCGACTTCAAGTTCGTTGTCGTCAACAACCTTCTGAACCTTGCCGACAATGCCGCCGCCGGTCACGACGGTATCGCCACGACGAACCTGGGTCAGCATTTCCTGACGCTTCTTCATCTGGGTCCGCTGCGGGCGGATGATAAGGAAGTACATGATCACGAAGATCAGGATGAACGGCAGAATGCTCATGAGCATATCTGGTCCAACAGCGCCGCCGGATGCCTGAGCGAAAGCCGGTGTTACGAACATTAGGAACTCCTCTGAAGTCTCGAAGACAAATTATTATCGGCATTACAATGGTTAGCGCGCCAAATGCAACCGGCGATGATCCCGCCTGCGCCAAGGTCGCACACTTTTCGCCTCCGCTGTGACATGTTAAGCCGTTAGCCCTATCATCAGGGGCATGAAATGACGACCGAAGACATACTCAGCCAGAAACTGGACCGTTTGATCGCCGCTCTGGAACGCATTGCGCCGCCGGAAGCCAAAACACCCGATCTTGATGCCGCAGACTGCTTTGTCTGGGCTCCCGAACGACTGACCCTGGATCCGGTCAAGCGCGTCAACCGAGTGGATATCGCACTGATCCGTGGCGTAGATTTGGTACGTGATCAGCTCGTGGACAATACCCGGCGCTTCGCAAAAGGATTTCCGGCAAACAATGTTCTGCTCTGGGGTGCGCGCGGCATGGGCAAATCCTCGCTCGTCAAGGCTGCACAGGCAAGTGTGAACGCTGAAATGGCGGATCGCGCTCCGCTCAAGCTGATCGAAATTCATCGCGAGGATATCGATAGTCTTCCGACATTGATGAACCTCATCAAGGATACGGACTATCGCTTCATCCTGTTTTGCGACGACCTTTCCTTCGATCATGACGATACGTCCTATAAATCGCTCAAGGCCGCGCTTGAAGGCGGCGTCGAAGGTCGCCCCGGCAATGTGATCTTTTATGCAACCTCGAACCGGCGCCATCTGATGCCGCGCGACATGATCGACAACGAGCGCTCGACGGCGATCAATCCTTCGGAAGCGATTGAGGAAAAGGTATCCCTGTCGGACCGTTTCGGCCTCTGGCTCGGCTTCCACAAATGCAGCCAGGACGATTATCTCGCGATGGTCGATGGCTATGCGGCCTATTTTAAGCTGGCTTACGATCCGGCCAAGATGCATGCCGAAGCGCTGGAATGGTCCACCACGCGCGGAAACCGTTCGGGGCGCGTTGCCTGGCAATATATCCAAGATCTGGCAGGTCGCCTTGGAATAGCAATGTAAAGAAGACGGAACCAACCAAAAAAGAAGGCGGGCTTTTGGCCCGCCTTCTTTCATTATTAGATTGTTGTCACGATTCCAGATACTTGGAAGGATTGACCGGGGCCGAATTTTTGCGCACTTCGAAATGCAGCTTCGGGGATTTCGCGTTGCCGCTCATGCCCGATTTTGCAACTTCTTCGCCACGGCGAACCTTCTGTCCGCGCTGAACCAGTATCTGGCTGTTGTGACCATAAACGGTGACGAGGCCATTGTCGTGGCGGATCAGAACGGTCTGTCCGAACTCCTTGAGACCGTCACCGGCATAGATGACGACGCCGTTCTCAGCAGCTTTCACCGATGTGCCTTCCGGAACCATGATGTCGATACCGTCGCTTACCGATGTACCGTCACGCTGGCCGAAGCTTGCGAGAATACGGCCGCGTACCGGCCAGCGCATCTGTGAAATACCGGTGGAAGAAGGCGCTGCCGCCTGATCCTTTTCGGCATCTTCGATCACCTTGTTGCTCGCCTGCGGCGGCGTGTAAGGCTTCACATCGGCGTTGGCGGCTGGTGCGGCAGCCTTGGCCGGGTTTTCCGGAGGCTGTGAAACCGCTGCGACCTGCGTTGCGTTGCCCGCTCCAGCAGAAGGGATGACGAGCGCCTGTCCGACGCGGATAGCGCCGTTCGACAGACCGTTTGCCTTCTTCAACTGTTCAACAGGAACATTGTGCTTCTGCGCGATGGAGAAGAGCGAATCGCCGCTCTTAACCGTGTAAGTACCGTTCGGCGCCGGCGGCGTCGTAGCATTTGCGCCTGCCGAAGCCATATCGTTCGCCGAAGGCTTCTTGCCGTTGACGGCAGGTGCCTGCGGGACAACCGCGATATTATTATCCGTTGGCCGGGGCATGGCTGGGTTCGCCGGAAGCTGCCCGAGAACCTTTTCCTGCGCACCATTTACGGTGTTGCGCGTAGACGTTGCCGCGCTGGCGACTTTGGTTTCTGCTGCATTGACCGTGTTGTTCACATGGTTTGCAGCCATGTCCTGCGCCTGCCCCACCTGATTCTGAATGTTATTGGATGCCGCTGCGACCGGAGCCTGAACCGACTGCCGTGCCGCCGCGACCGGTGCTGCCATCGGCGCCGAAGACACCGGAGGCAATGAATTGCGCTGAACGGAACCGCTCGATGCGGGAGCCACGGGAGCCGCAGATGCATAAAGATCGCCAGCCGGCTGCTGTGCGACACGCTGACTGGACGTAGAGCCCGTACTGATACCATCAGTGAAGCGCATCGTATCGGCACTGCACCCGGCACCAAAACCGGCAATCAGAACGATCGCGACATTCCGCAGGAGACGTTCAGACGTGTGCTGCAAAATTTGTAAACGCATGTTCAACTCGCCCATACTCGAAACTCAGTAAGGTGATTAAAACGCGTTAATGTTACTCTCTGGTTAAGAACGGCAAATCTTCGAAAAAAGATTCACCAATTAAATACCATAAGCGCACAAAGCGACCGAAAGCCCTCCCTGACACTGCCAAAGAGAGCCTGATAGCCATCATTTTGACGAATCGATACGCGCTCCGTTCACAGAACGGACGAAACGCCCTCGATGAAAGGCTGATAGCGGACCACCATCAGGTCCTCCTGCTCGAATCGGCTGCCGACCTTGGCGATACGTGTCATGATCTGTCGACCATCTCCCGGACCGATCGGAGCGATCAGCACGCCATGCGTTGCCAGAAGATCAACGAAATGACGCGGCACTTCGTCGAAAGCAAGCCAGATCAGGATGCGGTCAAAGGGGCCACCCGGCAATCCATGGCGACCATCGGCATGTTTGACCATGATGTTTTCGCGCTTAAGCGACACGAATTGCTGCAAGGCGTGGTCGCAGAGCTTGCGATAACGTTCGACCGTTGTGACACGACCGGCGAGCGAAGACATAACAGCAGCCGTGAAACCGGAGCCGGTTCCGATCTCCAGCACACGATGGCCGGGTTCCAGCTTGAGCGCGGCGATGGCGCGAGCCTGATCATCAATGCCCTCCATGTACTCGCCGCAGTCGAGCGGCGCAGTACGGGAGCTGTAGGAAAGATGAGACCATGACGACGCGAGAAAGCTCTGGCGTGGTGTGGACTCGATGGCTGCAAAAAGGCGCGGATCGTCAATCCCGTACCCGCGCATTCGCATAACGAAGGATGCGAATCCTTCTCTGTCCGAAAGCCGTGGGCGCTCAGACGCTGCCTGCCTCATGCTTCAACCCCAAGTGCTGCGCTCAATTCTGCCCGAACCTTATGCGCGGTCAGATCGAGGTGCAACGGGGTTACAGAAATGCAATCGGAACGAATGGCTGCAATGTCGCTGTCATCCGCAACCGGCGCCTTGCCCCGACCAAAATGCAGCCAGAAATACGGGAAGCCACGCCCGTCGCGACGTTCATCGAGGCGGGCATCATGGCTGAGCTTGCCTTGAGCTGTGACGCGCGTTCCCTTGACTTCATCCGCACCGCAGTTCGGGAAGTTGAGATTCAACAGGACGCCTTCCGGCCATCCTGCCTCCATCAGCTTTTTTATAAGATCAGGCGCGTGCGTTTCCGCCGTTTCCCACGGCACGATGCGGCGATCGCCTTCATATTCATATTCCTGCGACAGCGCGATAGACCGCACGCCGAGCAACGTGCCCTCCATGGCGCCGGCAACCGTACCCGAATAGGTGACATCGTCGGCAATATTCGCGCCGGAGTTCACGCCCGAAAGAATGAGATCAGGCGCACCCGGCAGAACGTGGCGCACACCCATGATGACGCAATCGGTCGGCGTGCCGCGCAATGCGAAATGACGATCATCGATCTGGCGAAGGCGAAGCGGTTCCGACAACGTCAGCGAATGCGCGAGGCCGCTCTGGTCGGTTTCCGGAGCGACAACCCAGACATCGTCGGAGAGCTTGCGTGCGATCCGCTCCAGAACTGCGAGGCCTTCAGCGTGGATACCATCATCGTTCGTCAGCAGAATTCGCACGTCGTCACTCCTTCATTTATCAATAAATGTGATTCACGCAGTTTTCTCTATCCGCGTGAGGCCGCCCATGTATGGCTGCAATGCTTCAGGAATATGAATGCTGCCATCTTCTTCCTGATAATTTTCCATGACGGCGATCAGCGCGCGTCCGACGGCGACACCCGAACCGTTCAGCGTATGCACGAAACGGGTCGACTTCTCGCCTTCCGGACGATAGCGGGCGTTCATGCGACGGCCCTGGAAATCGCCGCAGACCGAGCAGCTGGAAATTTCGCGATAGGTGTTCTGGCCGGGCATCCATACTTCGATGTCGTAAGTCTTCTGTGCGCCGAAGCCCATGTCGCCGGTGCAGAGCACGACGGTACGGAACGGTAGGCCAAGGCGTTTCAGCACTTCTTCCGCACAGGCGGTCATGCGCTCATGCTCTGCGATCGAGCTGTCGGCATCGGTGATCGACACCATTTCCACTTTCAGGAACTGGTGCTGGCGCAGCATGCCACGCGTATCGCGACCGGCAGAACCCGCTTCCGAACGGAAGCATGGAGTCAGCGCCGTGTAGCGCTGGGGAAGCGACTTGGTGTCGACGATTTCATCTGCAACCAGATTGGTCAGCGGGACTTCGGCGGTTGGAATCAGCCAACGACCATCCGTCGTGCGGAACAGATCTTCCGAAAATTTCGGCAACTGGCCGGTGCCATAGACAGCTTCATCGCGCACCATCAGCGGCGGCATCGTTTCGGTATAGCCGTGTTCCATGGTGTGCAGGTCGAGCATGAACTGGCCAAGCGCACGTTCGAGACGTGCAAGCGGCCCCTTCAACACGGTAAAGCGCGAACCTGCAAGCTTTGCAGCGCGTTCAAAATCCATGTAACCGAGCGCCTCGCCCAGCTCGAAATGTTCCTTCGGCTGAAAGGCAAAGTTTCGCTGGTTGCCGACGCGACGAACTTCGACATTGTCGCTTTCGTCCTTGCCAAGTGGCACGTCTTCGAGCGGAATATTGGGAATGGTCGACAGAGCGTCGTTCAGTTCCTTGGTCAGGCGACGCTCTTCGTCCTCAGCCTGCGCAAGAAAATCCTTCAACTCCGCAACTTCGGCCTTCAGCTTGTCAGCCGTCGCCGCGTCCTTCGCAGCCATGGCCTTGCCGATCTCCTTCGAAGCGGCATTGCGGCGCTCCTGCGCAGCCTGAACCTTGCCAACATATTCGCGGCGTTTTTCATCCAGCGCCATCAATTCGGACGACAGCGACTGAGCCCCACGCTTGGCGAGCGCTTTGTCGAGGGTTTCAGGGTTTTCGCGAATCCATTTGATGTCGAGCATGGGAAAAGCCGTTTCGTGAAATTGAACAGAAGCGAGGCCGCACAACCTGCGACCTCACAGAATCATAGTGACAAATCAGGACGATGAAGCGTTGTTTTCAGCGTCGGAAGCTTCCTGCGCCTCATCCCGCTTCTTCTCGATCATGCGAGCCACGATGATTGAAATCTCGTAGAGAAGGATTGTTGGCAAGGCAAGGCCGATCTGGCTCGCCGGATCGGGCGGGGTCAAGACCGCTGCAACGACGAAAGCAATGACAATTGCGTATTTGCGCTTGTCCTTAAGGCCAGCCGACGTCACCAGTCCGACACGAGCCATCAGGCTCGTTACCACCGGCAGCTGGAAGACCAGACCGAACGCAAAGATGAGCGTCATGATGAGGCTCAGATATTCCGATACCTTCGGCAGGAGAGAAATCTGCACTTCACCGGCGCCGCCAGTCTGCTGCATTGCGAGGAAGAACCACATCACCATCGGCGTGAAGAAGAAGTAGACGAGCGCGCCCCCGGTCAAAAATAGGATCGGCGATGCAATCAGGAACGGCAGGAACGCCATGCGCTCATGCTTGTAGAGGCCGGGTGCCACGAACTTGTATATCTGCGCGGCAATGATCGGAAATGCCAGCACGATGCCGCCGAACATGGCCACCTTCACCTGTGTGAAAAAGAATTCCTGCGGCGCGGTATATATCAGTTCCGCTTTCGAGCGATCCATGCCCGCCCAGTCGAGCGCCCATTGATAAGGCACGACAAGCAGGTTGAAGAGCTGTTTGGCAAAAGCGAAACAGAAAATGAATGCCACGAAAAATGCCAGAATTGCCCAGATCAGGCGGCGGCGCAGCTCGATCAGGTGCTCAAGCAGAGGCGCTGCGCTCTGTTCGATTTCGTCCTCGTCGCGTGTCACGCTTTGGTTCCTGTCTTCTTCGTGGTCTTCTTGGCAGTTGTGGCGGCAGCAGCCTTGACCGTTCCAGCCTTTGCCGTTTCCGCTTTTGCCGCTGCGGGCTTTCGGGGAGCCGGCTTTGCAACGGAAGCCGCCTTCGGCGCAGCCTTCGTTTTGGCTACAGTGACTTCGGTCGCTTTATTCTCTGCCTTCGGTGCAGTCTTTCGGGTCGCCTTCTTGGGCGCTGCGGCTTTTTCCACAGCAGGCGGAACCGGTGCGCCACCGGCATCAACCGGCGTCGTCACTTCAGCGACTTTTTCGGGTGTCGCCGGAGACATGGAAGACGTGGACTGAAGGCCCGAGCGCAGATCCTCGCCCGCACTTCGAATCGGATCGAATACCTGCGTGATCTTCGAGCGCGGGTCGAGCTTGCGGGTCTCATCGATGATGTTCTTGACGTCGTCAAGCTCAGCCTCTTTCAAGGCTTCGTCGAACTGCTGCTTGAACTCATTGGCGGTGGCACGCATGCGCGCTGTCGCCTTGCCGAATGCACGCAGCATTTTCGGCAAATCCTTGGGACCGACCACCACGATCATCACGATCGCAATAATCAGAAGTTCAGACCAACCGATGTCGAACATATTCTTGATACCCCGCGCAATTCGCGCGCGCGTCCCGTCTTTCGGCGGAAAACCGCACTTGTAAATGGCAAAATATGCTGCGCGCGCTTGCACGTGCGCAGCATGCTTTATCCGTTAGATCAGGACTTGGTGGTTTTCTTGACGTCGTTGACGGTTTCGTCAGCCTTGGCGTCGATCGTACGACCCGAATCCCGCGCGTCATCCTTGGCGTCTTCGTCGGACATGCCCTGCTTGAAGTTCTTGATGCCCTTGGCAACATCACCCATCAGCTCGGGAATCTTGCCGCGGCCAAACAGAAGAAGGACAACCGCCAGGACGATCAGCCAGTGCCAGATGGAAAAGCTACCCATTTTATTCCTCTCATTGCCGCGAACGTGCGGCATGTTCCTGCAATGCCAGTTACGATTTAAGCGCTTTCAACAAATCTTTCAAACAGAAGTGTGACGGTGAACGGCTTTGCGACAAATAAAATTGGCTCCAAAGGCCATACTGAGACTATTCACCGCGTGGGGCGAGCAAGCCAAGGCTTTCCAGATCGATATCTTCGAGCGGCTCTTCGTCTTCTGTCAGCTCATCCGGGTCGATATTCGGCACCGGAACGGCAAAGCTCGATGGCATACGTGCCGAGAGCAGCCCTGCCCCGCGCAGCTCTTCCAGTCCCGGCAAATCGCGGATTTCCGGAAGGCCGAAATGGTCGAGAAACGAGTCGGTCGTGCCATAGGTGACCGGACGACCGGGCGTACGACGGCGTCCGCGCAATTTGATCCAGCCGGTCTCCATGAGGACATCCAGTGTGCCCTTTGAGGTCTCCACACCGCGGATATCTTCCAGCTCGGCGCGCGTGACCGGCTGGTGATAGGCGATGATGGCAAGCACTTCCATCGCGGCGCGGGACAGCTTGCGCTGCTGCACAGCTTCGCGGCTCATAAGAAAGGCGAGATCGGGTGCCGTACGGAACGCCCACGCACTGCCAACCTGAACAAGGTGCACGCCGCGCGTTTCATATATTTTCTGCAAATGTTTCAACACTGGCGCGACGTCAACATTGGCAGGCAGACGTTCGGCCAATGCGCGTTCGGAAACCGGTTCAGAGGACGCAAAAACAATGGCCTCGACAATGCGCGCAAGATCAGCAAGCCCCTGCGTCAAGACAGAAACTTCCGTTTCGATCTGATCGTCGTCACTATCGATTTCAGCCAGATTTCGACGTTCCGCCTCAGACATCCTCGTCCTCATCCAATTCGCTGATATCTCCTGTCGCCCTGATGTAGATCGGCTCGAAAGGAGCGTTTTGCCTGACTTCCAGCTTGCCTTCGCGCACAAGTTCAAGACTGGCGGCGAAGGAACTCGCAAGCGCCGAAGCTCTTTCACGCGGCGAAAGCGCATAATCGATCAGGAAACGGTCGAGAGAAATCCAGTCGCCCACCGATCCCATCAAACGCACGAGCGCCACACGAGCTTCCTTCAATGACCAGACTGCGCGCTTGGCAATCTGCACCTGCGACACGGCCTGTCGCTGGCGCTGCGAAGCATAGGCGGTAAGAAGATCGTACAGCGTTCCAGAAAACTGGCTGGTCCTGTCCACCATGACCATTTCCGGCATACCGCGCGCAAAAACATCCCGCCCCAGCCGGTTGCGGTTGACGAGTTTCGCCGCCGCATCGCGCATGGCTTCAAGTCTCTTCAAACGGTAATGCAACGAAGCAGCCAGTTCTTCGCCGGTCGCTCCATCATCGCCCTGTTGCTTCGGGATCAGCAGCTTCGATTTGAGATAGGCAAGCCATGCAGCCATGACGAGATAGTCAGCTGCAAGTTCGAGGCGCAAGGCGCGTGCCTGTTCCACGAACACCAGATACTGCTCTGCAAGTGCAAGAACGGAAATACGGGCGAGATCGACGCGCTGGCTCCGCGCAAGGTGGAGCAGCAAATCAAGCGGGCCTTCAAACCCCTGCACATCGATGAGAAGCGACGGTTCACTTTCGATACGCTCGGAATCGCCCTGCCACAGCGCGTCCATCGGCACGAGCGTGCCGTCTTTGCCGTCTGTGTCTGCTCCCGATGCCGCCAAACCCGTTTCCCTGCTGATAAGGTCCACCGGCGGATCAGTCCGCCGGTGAAGTCAGTTTACCAAGTTTTGACGATTACGCTATCAGTTCGAACATGGCGTTGAATTCTGCACGCAGTTCGTCCTCATCGGAAAGATCGGGATCGCCTGCATAAACTTCGGCCAGATCGGCACGACGCTTCGCCTTGCCTTCAAGAACCGGCACACGCGCTGCAACCTGCTTCAGTTCTTCCATCACACCTGCGCAATAGAGAACCATATCACAACCGGCACCGATGATGCCGTCCGCAATGTCACCGAGTTCGCCCGAAAGCGCCTTCATGGAAATGTCGTCGCTCATGACAAGACCATCGAACTGGATGACATCGCGAATGATCGTGTTGATGACAGTCGGTGACAATGTCGAAGGGCGCTGCGGATCGATGCAATCGAATACGACATGCGCCGTCATTGCCATTGGCAGGTCATTGAGCGCCTTGAACGGCACGAAATCATGCGCAACCAGCTCATTCAGGGGAACCGTGACACGCGCCAGCTCCTTGTGGGTGTCGGCAAACGCACGGCCGTGCCCCGGCATATGCTTGACCACAGGCAGCAGACCACCGGCAAGCAAGCCTTCAGCAGCAGCTCGCCCCATTTCTGCAACCGCCTGCGGGTTCTTGGAATAGGCTCGCGCGCCGATAACATCATGTGCGCCTTCGACGGGTACGTCCAGAACCGGCAGGCAGTCCACATTGACGCCAACCTTCAGCAAATCGAATGCATGCAGGCGGGCATGAAGCCACGCAGCTCGCAGACCTGCTTCGCGATCACGCGCATAGATCGCACCGACTTCCGAGGCCGAAGGATAGTTTGGAACGAGCGGCGGGCGAAGGCGCTGCACGCGTCCACCTTCCTGATCAATGAAAACCGGCGTCTGGTGCCGCCCCGTCAGGTCGCGCATGTGCGCCGTCAGCTCGGAAACCTGTTCCAGACTTTCGACATTGCGTGCAAAAAGAATAAAGCCCCAAGGTCTTTCATCGCGGAAAAACGCGATTTCGTCCTCAGTCAGTTTCGTTCCCGACACACCGGCAATCCATGCCTTGCACTCTTTCATGCGCTCTTCCCCAAAATTGTCTGGAAATGCTGTACTCAAACAACCCTGCCCCGGTTTAACCGAAAAGAACAAGGCTTGGTAGTGGAATCGGGTAGGAGGGCATTTTAGGCCCTCCTCCCACACCAC
>NZ_NNRN01000029.1:0-170381 GCF_002252535.1 Brucella lupini | reverse complement strand
CCTCCTTTGGAGGGCGGGCCGTAATAGGACATGGTATCGGGCCCTCGCGCTCCTCGCGCCACCCGGCGTCCAGAATATGTAACCGCTGGCCAGATGTCAGACGTCCACCACCGAAGCCCGACATCGCGTGGGTCGCAACGCTTCCCAGCCACTGCGACGCTTCAAGCCTGCCAGCAAGCGCAAGATAACACCAGCTCCCCCATGGACCGGGACGGATGGTCAGCTTTTCACCCGCCTTCAGGGTCGCGATGCTCCAGGAGCCGCGTCTTTGTCCGGCGTGTTCAACCACGAACCCGCCACCGGCCACGGCAAAGCTAACGATGCCGGTGAGGCACTCCAGGGTCAGCCCGCCCATGGAAATCTCAATGCCCGGGGCATCCGGCGCATTTCCAAGAGCCACGTTCGCGGCGGCAAAAGAACTGCGGTCCAAAGGTCCAGATCCGGGAACGCCATAGCGCATCAAGCCGGGACGGCCGCCATCTTGCACCGAAACATGTGGGCCAGCAAAGCTAACGGACAGGACTGCCTCACTCATGCGCCTGTCCCCGCTCATACTCCGCCCGGTTTATGCGGCGAAATCGAACTTGGTCTCCAACATCGAAAAGGAACGGCCTGTCGTCGTTGCCGGTCAGAATACGGGTGGGAGAGCGGCCGATGATCCACCAGCCGGTCGGCATGGTGATCGTTGAGACCAGGCATTGCGGGCCGGCGATCAGCACGCTGCCCGCTGCAACCCCGCGAACAGCCGCTGGCTTGCGCGGCAGATGGATCGTCTCTGGAACACCGGCAAGATAGGCATAACCTGGTGCAAAGCCATACATGAAGACGTCGTATCGCCCTGCCAGATGCGCCGCGATCACCGCGTCTCGCCCAAGACACGTCATATCCGCGACAACATCGAGATCAGGTGACAAATCATCGTCGTAACAGACGAGAACTTCGCGGGACGCAGGTTTCGCAGCACCGACGCTGGCGCGCCCAAGCAAATGTCGCGTCGCGCGTTCCGCCGCCGCATGATCACTCACTAGGGGATCGAAGCGAATGAGAATTCCGGCATAAGCCGGAACGGCTTCGAGAAACCCGTCAAACGGTTCCGCTGACAGCGCTTTGTCGAGCCGCAGAACCGCGTCATGAATATCGTGGTCGATCCGGTCGCCAAATTCGACAAGCAGGCTGTGTTCGGCGATGTGACTGTAGAAAGGATAGGAGCGCTCAAAACCGGAAACGTCGTGCACGTCAAGCAGCTCCCCGGTGAAGCGCAACCGCATTGGCAACAATGGACCGGGCAAACAAATATCCTTTGGCCATTGTCTTTATTCCATCTCACCATTCAGGAAGGCCCCGACCGAAACGCCAGCTTTTTCAAGTCTTGCGCGGATTGTCTGTGCCATGGCAAGCGCGCCTGCCGTATCGCCGTGAACACAGATCGACTGCGCCGCGAGTGCGATTGGTTCGCCGTCAATTGTCGGCATCTGACCAGTGTCCAGAAAACGGATGAGCCGTTCAGCCGCTTCGTTAGCATCGTGCAAGACGGCGCCAGCACGAGAACGGGGAACCAGTCGTCCGTTCGGCAGATAGGCCCTGTCGGCGAAGATTTCGGAAAACACCTCCAGCCCGGCCATCCGCCCAGCCAGCTCCAGTTCGGTTCCCGATATGGCAAGGATTGCCAGCTTTCCCGGCAAAGCCGCGACTGCCGTGACGATGGCCTCGGCAACCGCCCGGTCATCCGCAGCAAGATTACCCAGAGCACCGTGAGGTTTCACATAGCGCACCTCCGCCGCGGCGAGCGCTGCAACCCCTTGGAGGCTGCCGACCTGGGCCGCGACCATGCGCCCGATCTCGCCCCGCTCCATCGGGATGACCCGCCGACCAAACCCTTCGCGATCGGCATAACCGGGGTGCGCACCGATGACCACGCCACGAGCGGCTGCCTGCCGCAGCGCGGCAAACATGGTTTCTGGATCGCTGGCGTGACCGCCGCAGGCAATATTGGCCGAGGTGACCACATCAAGCATTGCCGCGTCGTCGCCCATAGTCCATGGGCCGAAACCCTCACCAAGATCGGAATTCAGGTCTATCTTCATTTCATGTACCGGGCCTATTGGTTGAGCGCGTCAGTAGCACGACGCCGCCAACGTCCGCCGTATCAAAATAGGTGAAGCCCGTGCGGTTCTCGCGGCGTCCCGACATTTTGACCGGAATTCCGGCCTCCGATTCCGCCGCGTCCGCATCCGGCACCTCGAAACCGAGATGGAAGACGCCTTCGCCTTTCTCTTCCAGGAAGGTGCGCTGCGGGCACGGATCCTCGCTTGGTTGGCAAAGCTGCAACTGGATGTTGGGGAGATTACAGATACGATACTGCATCTTACCGAAGGCAACGGGATTGGGCACGTTGAGGTCGGTATATTCTATCAATGGCGGATAGGCGATCCATGGCCCGACACCAATCGACTCGTAATAGGCCTGCGTCTTGTCGATGTCTTGAACGACGAGGCAGATATGGTGGAGCTTCTCGAATACAGGGTTCATGATCAATCCTCCGCCAGAGGCATGACGTAGTTGAGCACACGCCGGCCACCATCGGGATAGACGGTCTCACCGGTGATAAACGACGCATCGTCGCTGGCAAGGAACGCGACGACTGAGGCGATCTCCTTCGGTTCGCCATAGCGGCCCATTGGGGTGCGCATCATGATCGCCTTATGACCAGCGCTGTTGACGAAATCGCCCGCAACCATCTCGCTCATAATCGTGCCCGGCCCGACACCCGCCACGCGGATGTTATGCGGTGCGAAAGCGACAGCCGCAGTACCCGTGATCTGGTTCATGCCGCCCTTGGAGATTGCGTAGGGTGCCACATTGGGGTTAGCGAGACCCGAATTAATCGATGACATGATGATGATGACACCTCCACCGCCTTGCGCGATCATCTGGCGACCAGCGGCCTGGGTTCCGAAAAACGCGCCCTTCAAGTTGACGTCGAGCACCTGATCATAGGTTTCCTCTGTCACATCGAGGAACGGCACGATAGGACAAATGCCGGCATTGTTCACCATGACGTCAAGCCGACCAAACCGCTCGACCGCCTTGGCGATCAGCGCATCGACCTGATCCTTGCGGCTTACATCTGCGATCACAGACAGCAGCGTGTCCGGCGTTCCGATTTCTTTCGCTGTTGCCTTGAGACGTTCTTCGTAAACATCCGAGATAACCACATTGGCGCCTTCCGAGAGGAAGCGTTCAGCGGTGGCCCGACCAATCCCCTGCGCAGCACCCGTGATAACAACGACTTTTCCCCCAAACCTCATAGCAATCTCCTTCAGTAGATGATGCTTTCGGGCATCGGCTGGCCCGCACGAATCCTATGATATCCCAATGGCGATAAATCGAGGCTGGTATAGGCACCATTTACGATAAGCTCCGCCACACCCCGCCCGGCTGCGGGCGCATGCATGACGCCGTGGCCCGAAAAGCCGGTCGAAAAGACAAGATTGGATATCTCGTCATGCGGGCCAACGACGCCGTTGTGATCGAGGGCATTGATCTCGTAATGGCCCGCCCAGGACCGCTCCAGCCGCAATTGCTCCATGGCAGGAATGCGCGCTGCGAGCGCTGGCCAGAAGATCTCTTCCATCAGTTCGTGATGCGGCTCGAAATCGTCTGTTGCATCATGGTCGCGGTCTGCGGGCGGCTGGATGCCGCCAATGAAACCCTCCCCTTCCGGACGGGTCCAGATACCCGAGGAGTCGAATAGCATCGGAAAGTTCGCGGCCTTCAGAGGCGCACGGAAGGAAAACACGGTGCGCTTTCGCGGTGACACGGGCAATGGTTGGCCGAGCGCCGTCGTCAAAGCTCCCGAAGCCGCTCCTGCCGCCATAACGCACCAGTCGCAAGGAAGAACCACGCCATCGTGCAACCGAACGCCGCTTATGCGCGTACCCTCAATGTCGAAGCCGTCGACGCGAGCGGAGACATAACGTACGCCCAAATCCTTCGCTGCTCCGCGCACCAGGGAAAGAAGCGACCAGGCATCGAACCATCCCTCACCGCTCGCGCCGAAAGTTCCGACGCCAATGTCTTCTACCGACAAATAGGGAAAGCGAGCAACAACCTCTTCTGGCGTCAGGGCGATGACATCGGCCCCTTCCGCGCGTTGCATTTCTGCAGCTATGCGGCGGGCCTCTCCTGTTTCCGGCCCGCCAAGGATCAGGTAGCCGTTTTCTACATAACCGATGTCCGCGGAAGCACCGAAGGTCTCCTTGATGCGGTGGAAGAAATCCACGCCGAACAGGCTCATGTAGATGTTGACCGGTGTACCGAACTGCGTGCGGATTGACGCTGCCGACAGTGCTGTAGAACAGAACTGATAGGTCGGGTCCTTCTCGACCACCGTGATTTCGCCTGCAAATCCTTCGCGACGAAGGAACCACGCTGCGAAGCTCCCCATGATTGCGCCACCGACGATAACAATCCTTGCCTTTTTAGTATCAGTCATAGCCATCTCAGCGGATCACGAAAGGGTTAGCGACTGCACCAGCGGTATCGATCCAGACCGTCTTGGTTTGTAGATATGCATTGATAGCCTCCTGTCCGCTTTCGCGTCCGACGCCGCTTCGCTTGTAACCCCCGAATGGCGCCATATAGCTCACCGCGCGATAGGAATTAATCCAGACCGTGCCCGCCTCAAGCGCCGCGCTGCCACGAATAGCGCGCGCGATGTCGCCGGTCCACAGACCCGCCGCCAACCCATAGGGACTATCATTGGCGATGGCATATGCCTCCTCTTCATCGTCAAATGGAATGATAGACAGAACCGGTCCAAACACTTCCTCGCGCGCGATGCGCATCTGGTTGTTGACGCCGCAGAAAATCGTAGGTTCAACGAACCATCCGGTACGAAGTTCTTCCGCATCCGGCGCCTTGCCCCCAAGCACGGCTTCCGCACCTTCACCGCGAGCGATATCGAAGTAAGACAGAACCTTGGCACGCTGTGCCTGAGTGGTAATGGGACCAACCTGCGTTGTCTTATCGGCAGGATTGCCGAGACGCGCCGTTCCGGCCAGCTTGACCACGCCCTCGACCACGCGGTCATGGACCGCGCGCTGAACAAGCAGGCGCGAACCGGCAATGCAGGTCTGGCCCGAGGCCGCAAAGATACCTGAGATCGCGCCATTCACTGCATTGTCGATATTGGCGTCTGCAAACACGATGTTGGCGGATTTGCCGCCGAGTTCCAGCGTGACAGTTTTGAGGCCTTCCGCAGCAGCACGATAGACGGCAATGCCGCCAGGCTCGCCGCCAGTGAACGCTATTTTCGACACATCGGGATGATTGACCAACGGCACGCCGACATCCACTGGCATGCCCGTGACTGTATTGACGACGCCAGGCGGAAAGCCTGCCTGCTCAAACAGCTTGACGAATTCCAATGCGGAAGCAGAGGTATGTTCCGAGGGCTTGATCACCACGGTATTGCCGGCGGCCAGTAATGGCGCCAGCTTCCATGTGAGCAACATCAGCGGTGAATTCCACGGCACGATCGCCGCAACGACGCCGATAGGTTCGCGCCGGGTGAAGGCGAACATTCCCACCTTGTCGATCGGCAAGACCGCACCTTCGATCTTGTCGGCCAGCCCACCAAAGTAGCGGAACCATTCGGGAATGTAGCGCAACTGCGCTTCCATCTCGACAATGAGCTTGCCGTTGTCGCGTGTTTCGAGTGCCGCTAGGCGCGTTGCGTTTTCCGCAATCAGGTCCGCCAGTCGCACTAGCAGTTTTCCACGCGCGCTCGCCGTGAGGCCAGCCCAATCCGGGGATCGGAATGCTGATTTGGCAGCAGCAACAGCAGCCTCAACTTCGACTGGCCCATCCAATGGGATCAGCCCCCAGGGCTTGCCGGTGAAGGGATCGAAAGTTTCGAACGTATCGCGAACAGGCTGGAGCCGACCGCCGATCGTATTGTGAAACTGCTGTAGCGCCATGTCGTCTCTCCTCTTACGGCCCTTCCCGCCGTTTCCAAAAAACGATGGGAGGGCAATCGTCATCAACTGCTCTCTCCAGAATTGCCTCAGCAGGTTGCAAAACCCACATGGGCGCGAAAGCGGTTTTTGACGAATGTTGCATCGCGCGGCGGCAATGAGCGCGGCAGATTTTCCGCCTTGATCTTGAGGACAAACAGTCGCGGACCTCTGGCGGGCTTGGCCAAACGCTCGACCAGTCCATCGACTTCATCCAGACTGCGTAACTCGGCCGTATCCGCAAACCCTGCAGAAGCGGCAATTTTGTCAAATGCGATGCCCCGTCCGGTATGGCTGGACTGCATTCCGGTTTCCCCAAAATGCTCGTTATCCAGTACAATGATGTCGAGATTGGCCGGCTTTGCTACGGAGATCGTGGCCAGCGCACCAAAGGCCATCAACATCTCCCCGTCGCCGGTAATGACCATCACTCGCTTGTCGCGTTGAGCCTGTGCCAAGCCAAGGCCGGTCAGAGCCGCACCGCCCATCGCACCCCAGAGATAGTAATTGCTATCCACGTCCCCGGCGGCGTGCACATCATAGCTGGGCGAGCCAAGACCGGTTACCACCAGCGCCCCGTCGCGCGCTGCCAAAAGCTTGTTCACCGCCGCGCGGCGATCCATCACTTCTTGCGTCATAGACCTCACCACTTCTTCTTGCCAAGCAGGCGTTGGCCTATCAGCACCGCAATCTGCTGGTCGGCATCAAAGGCCATACTAGCGGCCTGTTCAACGACCTCCACCAGAGCCTCGCCCGTTTCCGCACGCAGGACGGTCACACCGATCGCCTTAAGCGAGGCTTCCGTCGCTTGCCCCATCGGCACCTGCCATGGGTTGAATTCCGCCCATTCGCCGCGCATCGTCACGAGCATCAAGAGCGGTGTGCGGGTCTGCACTGGAAGCGACAGCATGTTGATGCAGTTGCCCACACCGGACGACTGCATTAGCACCACCGAACGCTGGCCGCCGAGCCAAGCGCCTGTCGCGATCGCGATTCCTTCCTCCTCGGTCGTCAGGACATTGGTCGTTACATCCCTGTCCTCGCCGAACAGCCGAATCAGCGTAGAGTGACCGGCATCCGGCACATAGGACATCTGGCGGACACCGGCGTCCTTCAACACGTCATAAAGAGCCATCGGCCAATTCTTGGCCAAATCTCGGTTTCGTTCTTTCATGGGGATCGCCTCAGCGACAGTCATTGCAGGTCTCCCGGCGTGGCTTGATATTTACCGTATAGCCTTGCCGAAGATTATCTACATCGACCCTTTTTCATGAACAGATATAGCGGTATTGTATAGCATGGAATTATCTCAGCTCAGAACGCTCATCCACGTCGCCGAACTCGGCAGCCTGTCCAAGGCAGCCGACCGGTTGCACATTGCCCAGCCTGCGCTCAGCCGGCAGATCAGGCTGCTAGAGGAAGAACTTGGGGTCCGTCTGTTCGACCGTCACGGTCGAGGCATGATCGTCACCGACCAGGGGCAGGATGTCCTGCGTCACGCTTTGCGGGTAATGGTCGAGCTCGATGAAATCCGGGCGTCAGTATCCGATGAGAATGCCCCCCTTCGAGGACACGTTTCCATCGGAATGCCTCCCACGGTGGCTGACATCCTGTCTGAGCCGCTCGTCGCTGCGTTTCGCAGCAGTCACCCCGACGCGACATTGCGAATTGTCAGCGCCTATTCCGGATATCTTCTGGACTGGATGCATCGTGGCGAAATAGATGCGGCAATCCTCTACGATCCCAAGTCAGCGCGCACCCTGCGTGTTCAGCCCCTGTTGGAAGAGGTTCTTTTTCTCATCGGTCCGCCGGGATCGGGATTGTCTCAGGAAGTTGCGGTAGAGTTCGCAGACGTGGAAAATACGCGCCTTCTGTTACCAAGCAAGGGGCACGGCTTGCGCGTGATCCTTGATAAATGCGCAGACGATTGCGGCTTTGCCCTGCATGTACCAGTCGAGGCCGACAGTTATTCGACGTTGAAATCATTGGTCCGCAGCGGACATGGCTCAACAATCCTTCCCTTGGCGCCAATTCACAAAGACCTTGCTGCCGGGCAACTTTGCGCCGCCCCCCTGCGAAATCCTGTCCCAGTGCGCCGGCTTATTCTCTCCTATCCGACGGATAGACCCGTACCCAGACTTGCGCGGTTCGCAGGCGAGATCATCGCTTCGAATGTCAGGCAAATGGTCAGGCAGAGTGTCTGGCCCGGCCAATTGCCTCCAGAAGCTGACGAAACGGGGGCCCTGTCTCGGGTGAAAAAGGCTGCCCTAATGGCCGACGAGTAAGCTTGGAGTTCGAGCGATAGAATTTCCTTATAGCTGATCTATAAGACTGGTCGTTGTCGGCATGCCTCGTCTCTGGCAAGCATCATAAGCACAAAGCCAGAGGAGTGAGCACAGTGACCGACGCCGTCGAGAAATATTCCGATATCCGTGACGCCGTGGCAAAGCTCTGTGCGAAGTTTCCCGGCGAGTACTGGCGTAAGCTCGATCGCGACATGGCCTATCCGCAGGAGTTCGTCGACGCGTTGACAGAAGCCGGCTGGCTATCGGTTCTGGTCCCGGAGGAATTCGGTGGCGCTGGCCTCCCACTCTCAGCCGCCGCGGCTGTTCTTGAGGAAATGCAGCGCGCCGGGTGCAACGGCGGCGCCTGCCATGCCCAGATGTATACAATGGGCACCCTGCTGCGCCACGGTTCGGACGAGCAGAAACACGAGTATCTCCCCAAAATTGCTAGCGGAGAACTGCGCCTTCAGGCCTTCGGTGTGACCGAACCGACAAATGGCACCGATACCGGTGCATTGAAAACGACCGCACGCCTGGAGGGCGATCATTACATCGTCAACGGACAGAAAATCTGGACGAGCCGGGCGGAGTACTCCGACCTGATGCTTCTGCTTGCCCGCACCACCCCGCGCACAGAAGGTATGAAGAAGACGGACGGACTGTCGGTTCTCCTCGTGGATATGCGTGAGGCCAAGGGTAACGGCCTGACCATCCGGCCAATCCGCACCATGATGAACCATGCCACCACAGAGGTGTTCTTCGACAACCTGCGTGTCCCCGCAAAGAACCTGATCGGCGAGGAAGGAAAAGGCTTCCGATACATACTTTCCGGCATGAACGCCGAGCGCATTCTCATTGCCGCCGAATGCGTGGGCGACGCGAAATGGTTCATTGAAGAAGCAGTGTCCTACGCCAAGGAACGTACGGTCTTCGACCGTCCTATCGGAAAGAACCAGGGAATCCAGTTTCCAATCGCCAAAGCCTACGCGAACATGCGGGCCGCCGAACTGATGGTCCGCGAGGCCCTCTCCCTTTATGAGGCAGGCCATAACCCCGGCGCAGAGGCGAATATGGCCAAGATGCTGGCCGCCGATGCCAGCTTCGAGGCGGCCAATGCCACTGTGCAGACGTTTGGCGGTTTCGGCTTTGCGGAAGAGTACGACGTTGAACGCAAGTTCCGCGAAACGCGCCTCTATCAGGTTGCGCCGATTTCGACCAATCTCATCCTGTCCTATATCGCCGAGCATGTGCTGGGTCTGCCGCGCTCTTACTGAGGTTTTCAATGAACGTCTTGATTGTCTATGCCCACCCTGAACCGACCTCTTTCAACGGAGCTATGCGCGATGTTGCAGTTGAAACGCTGAAGGCACAGGGGCATTCGGTCGAAGTGTCCGATCTCTATGCCATGGACTGGAACGCCGTCGCCGGGCCGGGCGATATAGACGGTCCACGCTCGGTACCCTCGCGCTTCAGCCTCGCGCGTGAACAGACGGTAGCGATGGAGAACGGCACGATCGCAAACGATATCGCCGGCGAGCAGGAAAAACTGATACGAGCCGATTTCGTAATTTTCCAGTTTCCGGTCTGGTGGTTCAGCATGCCAGCGATCCTGAAAGGATGGGCGGACCGTGTGTTCGCGCGCGGCTTTGCTTACTTGCCGGGTCGCAAATATGACACGGGCATGTTCAAGGGCAAACTCGCGATGTTAGCTGCCACAACGGGTACGTCAGCCGACACTTATGCGCCGGATGGAATCGACGGCGATATACTCACTGTGTTTTGGCCGATTCATAACGGGCTGCTGCGCTATACCGGTTTCGACGTTCTGCCGCCCTATCTCGCCTATATGCCTGCGCGTGAAGATGAGGCGACGCGGGTCAAGCAATTGTCTGCCTATCGGCACCGGCTTGAAACCATCGAGCAGACCCCTCGTCTGTTCTTCCATCCGGCAGATGACTATGGGCAGAACGAGCGACTGAAGCCCGGGGTGCTCGCTCGTTCGGGACAACAACGCAATGTCTGAGGGCGCTCTTTCCGGAATTCTGGTGGTTGCCATTGAGCAGGCAGTCGCAGCACCGCTCTGCACAGTGCGACTGGCCGACGCTGGCGCACGTGTCATCAAAGTCGAGCGCGAGGGTGGCGAAACCGCCCGCAACTACGATTCAACGGTCCACGGGACTTCGGCATATTTCGCCTGGTTGAACCGGGGCAAGGAAAGCGCGGTGCTTGACCTCAAGGATCAGACCGACCTCGACATTCTGTTTTCCATGCTAGAACGTGCTGACGTCTTGGTCCAGAATCTGGTCCCCGGGGCGCTCTCCCGCCTGGGACTGTCTTCCGAAGTCATCGAAAAGCGTTTTCCTCGTCTGATTGCCGTATCGATCAACGGTTACGGGCAGGACACGTGCTATGCACCTATGCGCGCTTACGACATGTTGGTGCAGGCCGAAAGCGGCATCTGCGCCGTGACCGGCACGCCGGACACACCCTCCAAAATTGGTGTATCTGCCGCCGACATCGCGACTGGTATGAATGCCCATGCCGCCATTTTGGAAGCATTGATAGTGCGTGGACGGACTGGCCGCGGACAGCAGATCGAGATTGCTATGTTTGACGCGATGGCTGACTGGATGGCCGTACCGCTCCTGCACCACCGCTATGCCGGAAAAGAAACCGGCCGCTATGGTCTGTCACACGCGACTATCTATCCTTACCGTCCCTTTACCTGTCGGGACGGCGTGGTAATCATCGCTGTGCAGACTAACCGGGAATGGAGAAGTCTTTGCACGGATGTGGTCCGGCGCCCGGAGCTTGGTGAGGATCCCGCCTACGCGACGAATGCGTTGCGCGTGGCTAACCGCGCCGCCGTCGATCAGGAGCTGGAACCGGTATTCACCGGCCTCGACGTTGCCGATGCGATTGCCCGGCTTGAAACTGCTGGCGTGGCTTGGGGGCGCTATTCAGAGGTGCGCGACCTTGGTTCACACCCTGCGCTTCATACCGTGGAGATTACTTTACCGGACGGACAGATGGCATCCGTACCACGTCCCGCAGGCCGAGATCGGCGTTTCCAGCCCGGTCCGGTTCCTGGTCTTGGTACGGCAACGGCTACGGTTCGCGCTGAATTCTCCTTCAGAGCGCGGGCTGAACGATGATCGCTAAGTAAGATTGGAAAGAGAATGATGACGGAACAACCCGATTTCTCCGCCTGGATCGGCCGGATTGAGACGTCGCCTTCCGAAACGCTGACCCCTCGTCTTCTGGACCGGTTTAGGGCCTCACTTTCTCCCCATCTCACAGAAACTGGCGCAGCGCCGGCTGGCATCCATTGGTGCTTGTCGCCACACGCCGTTGAAGCTTCTGGACTAGGGCCAGACGGCCATCCTGCCAAGGGTGGTTTCCTACCACCCGTTCCCCTACCCCGCCGCATGTGGGCAGGCGGCGAGATCGAGTTCATCGACCCGCTTCGCGAGAGAGATGAGGTGACGCGGGTTTCGCGGATCGACGATGTCCAGACGAAGACCGGTCGAAGCGGCACACTATGCTTCGTGACAGTCCACCACGAAATTAAAACGGAACGTGGCACGGCAATGCGTGAGCGGCATGATATCGTTTACCGTGCAGCTGCCACCGCACCGGCTGCACTCGCGCGTCCCGACGCACGCGGCGATGAAGACGCTGAGTGGTCGATCGACGTTGATCCCATTCTGCTGTTTCGCTACTCAGCGCTGACCTTCAATGGGCACCGTATCCACTACGACGAAGCCTATGCCCGTGATGTCGAATTTTACTCTGGATTGGTTATCCACGGCCCGCTTCAGGCCACGGTATTGCTGAACCTGTCGATAGCAGTGGGAGGCAGCATCCCGCGGCGCTTTGCCTTCCGAGGTGTAAGCCCCGCATGCGGTACGCAAACGCTTCGGGCCCGGGCATGGAAAACCAAGGAAGGGCTGGAGCTCGCCACAATAACAGCAGGAGACGTCACAGCAATGACGGCAATCGCAACATGGTGACCTTCCAGCCTCTCACATGTCCCCTGTTCGTCCCCGCCACGCGTCCGGACCGGTTTCACAAAGCTGCTGAGAGCGGCGCCGATGCAATCATCATTGACCTTGAGGATGCGGTTGCGCCTCACGCAAAAGACGGTGCTCGCGATGCCCTCGCAGGTCACGTAGACGGCTTTTCAGTCCCGGTATTCCTTCGCGTCAATGGCAGGGCTACGCCTTGGCATGAAGCCGATCTCGCTGTTGCTTCCAAGCTCCCGATTTCAGGTGTCATGCTCCCGAAAACGGAAACCGCCAACGATCTGTGCCAAGTTGCCAATACCATCGGTTGTTCAAACGTGCCAATCATTGCACTGGTTGAAACTGCGCACGGCATAGCGCATCTTAGCCAACTCGGTGTGTCGCCAAACCTCGTGCAGCTCGCCTTTGGGTCGGTTGATTATGCGCTGGATATCGGTGCGGCTCACCAAAGAGAAGCTCTCTTATTGGCAAGAGGAAACATGGTCCTTTATTCGCGCGCGTATGGACTGCCAGCGCCACTCGATGGAGTAACTGTCGCTATCAACGATGTTAGCCTGCTTGCATCTGACAGCAACCATGCCGCTGCTATGGGCTTTGGCGGCAAGCTGGCAATTCATCCTGCACAGATCGAAACTATACGAGCAGCGTTTCGTCCCAAACAACAGGAAATCGACTGGGCGACGCGCGTTCTGGCCGTAGAAAGGGAAGCAGCGGGCGCAGCCGCGCTGATCAATGGGACGATGATCGATGCACCCTTGTGCGAACGAGCGCGAAGAATTCTTGCAAAAGCCAAGTGACTCGGAAGCTTTCAAGGGCCCGTCGCGCAGGTCTTTTCCAGATTGCCAGTCAAAAACTTCTTTGTATCAAGATTGGCTCTCGACGACCCATATCCATACCTTGCCGCTCTTGTTCGAACACGGATCGGACGACCGCACATCGCTATTTCCTTACTGCGGTCTTGTTATATTAGCCGTGTGCTCGGGGGTTTCGCTTTGAAAGCAGTAAGAGCGAGGCGATGATGATCGTTCCAATAATGAACAGAAACGCCGCAGCAGCGATGGCTGGACTTATATTCTCTCTGATTGTCGAGAACATCTGACGAGCAACCGTGCGTTGGTTCGGACCTGCAACAAACAAGGTTAGCACGACTTCGTCCAAGGACGTTGCAAAAGCAAACACCGCCCCTGTCACGATGCCCGGTGTTGCCAATGGTAGTGTTACCTGACGCAAAACCATCCAAGGTGATGCGCCAAGGCTAGCTGCGGCATTTTCCAGGCGGCGGTCAATGCCCTGAAGCGCAGCGGTCACGTTAACAACAACAAACGGAATTGCAATGACCGTATGAGCAACGATGACACCCATATACGTATTTGCGAGGCCATACTGTGCGAACATCAACTGCATGCCGACGCCAAGCACGACTGCTGGAACGACCATTGGCAGCAGAAATACTGTTCGAAAGAAGCTGAATAACAAAGATACAGACTTTCCACGTAATCCGAGTGCAGCAACCGTACCAAGAATGCTCGCAAGGATCGTCGTTCCAATTCCAATAATTAAACTATTGACGATGGATCGACGCCAAGCGTCGGCCGTGAACAACTCATGAAACCAACGAAAAGAAAAACCAGGAATCGGGTAATTCAAGAAAATGCTGTCTGTAAAAGCCAGAGGAAGGATGGCAAATAACGGAGCCATCAAAAAAATGATAACCCCAGACCCGAATATTGCCTTGCTGACGATGAGCGTTCTCATGCGCGCGCTTCCTCCGAAGATAGACGAAGATAGACGACGTAGAGGATCATTGTTGCAGCCAGAAGCACGATTCCAAGCGCGCCGGCCATACCCCAATTGGCCGCCCCAGTCGCGTAATAGGCGATGACAGAGCTAATCATCTGATCCTTAGCCCCCCCGATCAGTGCTGGTGTGATGTAGTAACCAAGTGCACTCATAAAGACGAGAAGCCCTCCGGACACGACACCCCGAAGGCTAAGGGGCAGCAGTACCAACAAAAAAGCTCGAATGGGTGATGCGCCTAACGATGCAGCAGCAGGCATCAGGTTTTTCGGAATCCCGATGAGAACGCTGAAGATCGGCAGTACCATGAAGGGTAGAAGGACGTGGGTCATTGCAATCACGACGCCCAACCGGTTGAAGATGAGTGGTACGGGCCCGCTTGTCAAACCAAGGGTTTGAAGCGTCATATTGATGAGGCCATTGTCCTGAAGAATGATGTACCAGGCTGCAGTTCGCACAAGGAGCGAAGTCCAGAGAGGAAGAAGCACAGCTCCCAGTAGCAATTGACGTCTCCAACCATTAGTCGATGCGGCAACCATCGCAAAGGGTAGTCCTATAGCAACACAACATATCGTCACCACTCCGGCCATGATCAGCGTTCGAAAGAGCGTGGTCCGATTGGCGGATTTATCTTCGGGCACATTGATGATACTGCCGTTGGCGTCTCGCTGTAGATCGACAGCCGACAGCAGGTTTCTGTCGGTAATCGTGGTGCTAGCCGCTTCCTGGATTGCAATCCAGAATACCGGATCGCTCCATCGCGGGTCCACCGACACCAGATCGGAGATTGACTGGTTCTCCGCGACAGCGGTACGTGTCTTGGTCATCAAGGTGCGAAAGCCGGACTTTGCACTGTTCAATCGACGGACCAAGTCGCCGAAAAGCTCATCGTCGCTGACATTTCGGATGTCGTTGGCGAGTGCTAGCTGAGCTGCCGCCGACGGGACAGTTGCTCTGTCCCAATCCTGCAGGGACTCGGATACGGTGGGTAGTGCTCTTGACGCGATAGGATCGGAAACCGCCGACTTCATCATCGTTGCAAGTGGTGCGACGAAGAAAAATGCCAGGAAGAGACCCAGTGGTGCAATTAGCGCTATCGACTTGATTTGATTTTGGAGCCGAGATGGACGGTTCATGAAACGACCCAGCATTGTTCCGGAGCGAAAGAGGCTATGACCTCTTGCCCTATTTTTGGCGTGATCGCAGTTCTAGTAGCCTTGACCACGAAGGATCTGTTTCCGGCGTCCACTTGTACCTGAAGATGGTCACCGTGATACACAATATCGGCTACCGTTACCTTTAGCTGATTTTTTGCCGCTCCAGACTGTCCGAGCTCTATACGTTCCGGGCGCACAGACACATTGATAGTGCTTCGAGGTTCCAAGCCTGCGGTAGATGCTACTTTGATTGTTTGACCATCATCCAAAGTGACGTCCACGATGCCATTGGACGATGAAGCGACTGTGCCGCTCACTAGGTTAGTTTCGCCAATAAACTCGGCAACGAATTGAGTTTTTGGCCGGTCGTAAATTTCCGAGGGTTCGCCGATCTGCTCGATCTTGCCATGATTGAAGATCGCTATGCGATCGGACATCGTCAAAGCTTCAGTCTGATCGTGTGTAACAAAGACGATAGTCAAGCCTAAGCGATGATGGATATCGCGAATATCCATCTGCATCTGTTCGCGAAGCTTCTTGTCAAGAGCGCCCAACGGCTCGTCCATCAATACGACTTCCGGCTCGAATACCAATGCGCGAGCCAGCGCAACCCTCTGTTGCTGACCACCGGATAATTGTATTGGTCGACGTTCGTGGAAGGCACCCAGTTGAACCATGTCGAGGGCCTTCGTCACACGCTCGACAATCTCGGCTTTGGAAAGGCCCCTCATCTTGAGCGGAAATCCTACGTTGTCCGCAACAGACATGTGAGGAAACAAAGCGTAATTCTGGAATACAACTCCCATATTTCGCTTATGGGGCGGCAAAGCATCTACGCGCCTGCCACCGACAGCAATTGCACCGCTAGTTGGATTCTCGAAACCGGCCAGCATCATGAGAAGTGTTGTCTTGCCGGACCCGGATGGGCCCAGCATGCTCACGAACTCTCCCTTGCCAATCGACAGATCGAGATTATCGACAACGGTCATCATACCGAACGCTTTGCTGACCTGGTCGAAATGGATAAACGCGTCACTCATCATAACCTGCGCTGATTTTTGGCAGTCTCGAGGCCAAAGGCTGCTCCGCTGCCCCTGAGGGCAACGGAGCAAGAGATTGCAATCGTTGATTCTTATTGAGCTAGCCAGGCATTGAAACGCTGCGTCAACTCTTCCAGGTTGTCGGTCCAGAAATCCACGTCCAGAGCGATGGCTCCGCCGATGTTTTCATCGGCAGTCGGAAGCTCTTTCTGGAACTGTTCAGGCACCAGCTTCGTCGCCCCAAGGGTCGGTAAACCGTAAGCGATATATTCAGGAAGCTTCGCCTGGTTCTCCGCCTTGCTGGCATAGGCGATGAAATCCATGCCCGCATCCTTGTTCGGGCTATCTTTCAAAATGACCCAGCTATCGATGGCGTATACACTGCCCGGGAACACAAATCCGAACTTCTTGCCTTCGGACCGGTTGATGCCGCTGATACGACCATTGTAAGCAGAAGTCATAACGACCTGCCCTGACGAGAGCAGCTGTAGCGGCTGCGCGCCAGCGTCCCACCAGATGATATCTGCCTTCAATTCTTCAAGTTTCCTGAAAGCCCGGTCAACGCCGCCGTCACTGCTCAAAACTTCATAAACCTGATTAGCAGGAACGCCGTCGGCCATCAATGCGAACTCAAGAGCGTATTTCGGCCCTTTGCGAAGGCCGCGCTTGCCGGGAAACTTCTTCGTATCCCAGAAATCAGCCCATGTCCTTGGCTCTTCTTTGAGCTTTTCGCCGTCATATGAAAGCCCGGTCGACCACACGATATTGCCAACACCACAGTCACTGACTGCTGCAGGAAGATATGCATCCTTCCCGCCAAGCTTCTCCCAATCAATTTTCTCATAGATACCGTCGGCGCACCCTAGCGCTAATTCTTCAGCCTCAACTTCCACCACGTCCCAGTTTGGAACACCGGCCTTCACCTTGGCCTGGAGAACGCCGTAACCGCCCTCCCAACTTTCATCTAAAACCGGCTTGCCGATCGTGGAGGCGAAGGGTTGAAAGAAAATTTTACGTTGCGCGTCCTGAAAATTTCCTCCCCAGGATACAACGGTCAGATCACGGGCCTGGACACCAAAGACACCTGCTGCCAGGACTGTGGACGCTATAATCGAAACTTTGAGTATGTTCATCGGACGCTCCCCTTTGTGCTCTCGATGGCCTATAGCAAAGCACGTTTGAAAACTTTGGAAAGCGGGGTTAACCGAAACGGTCAATATATTCACCATATTTCAGTATAGGGTGAAGGGATTAATAAGTTGGCGGAGTAACCGCGCTTATAATCTCGCTCTGACCGTCGAAGACATTTCGAAACCGATGAGGCATACGGCTATCAAAATAATACCCATCGCCGGGTTTTAGCACCCTCTTCTGGCTTCCGACCGTAACTTCAACCAGACCAGAAAGCACCATGCCAGCCTCCTGTGCTGCGTGAGTGAATTCCTCGCCAGAATCCGCCCCAGGTGCATAACGTTCATGTAACATGAGAAGTTCTCGATTGGGATGGTCCAGACCGATTACTCTATAGGAAATAGTATCTACCTTCCCAATTTCAGCTAAATCTGCCGACGAATAGAAGGGCGAATAGGGAAGGCTGGATTGCAAATCGGAGAAAAAACCGGTC
Organism: Brucella lupini; assembly: GCF_002252535.1. Classification (NCBI taxonomy): domain Bacteria; kingdom Pseudomonadati; phylum Pseudomonadota; class Alphaproteobacteria; order Hyphomicrobiales; family Brucellaceae; genus Brucella; species Brucella lupini. The sequence continues at coordinate 152,436 of NZ_NNRN01000029.1, read as the reverse complement.
AGTGTTGTCCCCAACGCATCGAGTACTGCACCAAGAGTGTCGATGGACGGGCTCATCCGGTCACGTTCGATCAATGATATTGTGGAGTGAGATATCCCGGAACGAGCGGCGAGTTCTCGAACTCCCAGATCTCGGCGACGACGAAGTTCGCGAAGTTTGCTACCGATTTTAGGCATATATCGTTTTCCATGTTTCTGTGCTTACCCACATTGTCATCGTAAACGCAGGGAGGATACCTGGAGCGAAATTGGTTCACCTGCTTTGGTGATTATAATGAACATATGGTTTGTGGGCAATTGTCGGATAGCCAAGCTTGGAAGATGTTGAGGATGATCATCCCACACAGGAGGTTTTGATGACGTCGCGTCTCGATGCGCTGAAAGGCAAGTTTATTCAAATAAAAGAACCGACACGAGACGCCGTCTCTGATACGGCGCCGGTCGAAAAAATAGTGAAGGACATCATCGCAAATGTCCGAGAACGCGGCGATGCTGCTGTTCGCGAATATTCTCATGCTTTTGATAAAGCGGATCTCGACCGTTTCGAGGTCACTGAGGAAGAAAAGCTCAAGGCCGTTGCCGACCTTGATCCGCAGACGCGTCAAGACACCGAATTTGCCATCGCCAATGTCCGCCGTTTCGCCGAAGCACAACTCGGCACGATCCTCCCGTTGGAAATAGAGAGCTTGCCGGGCCTGCATCTCGGTCATCGGGTTATTCCGATTGAAATCGTAGGCTGTTACGTACCAGGCGGACGTTATCCTCTTCTCTCAGCCCCGGTAATGACGATCGTCCCGGCCAAAGTCGCTGGTTGTGATCAGGTCATCGCCTGTCTTCCCCCGAATGCGCATCAGGCCATGATTGCAGGCTGTCATCTGGCGGGTGCAGACCGCATCTTCCGCGTCGGCGGTGCACAGGCAATCGCAGCCATGGCATATGGCACGGAGACTATTCCCGCGGTCGACAAAATCGTGGGGCCCGGCAATGCGTTTGTAAACGAAGCAAAGCGTCAGGTTTTCGGCCAAGTAGGTATTGATCAGCTTGCGGGCCCAAGCGAAATCTTCATCGTTGCCGACGAAACAGCCAATCCTGCGACGCTGGCGACCGACATGCTTGCTCAGGCTGAGCATGACGTCCGCACACGCGTTGGCCTGGTTACGACAGATCGGAAGCTGGCGGATGAGACCATCAAAGAAGTCGAAAAACAGCTGCGGAACCTTTCCACCGCTGCTGTAGCAGGGGTTGCATGGAAAGATTACGGCGAAGTGACCGTTGTTGACGACGAAGAAACCATGATCGCCTACTCCGACTATATCGCAACAGAGCATCTTCAGGTCCACACACGCGACCCGAAGGCAACGGCGAAAAAGCTCCGCAACTATGGTTCGATTTTCATCGGCGAACTGGCCAGTGTTGTATACTCCGACAAATGCTGCGGCACGAACCACACACTGCCCACTATGGCGGCGGGCCGTTACACGGGTGGACTTTGGGTGGGCTCATACGTAAAAATTGCCACGCATCAATGGCTGGACGAGCGTGGCGTTGCTGCTGTAGCGCCAGCTGCTGTTCGGCAAAGTGCAACGGAACAGCTCGAAGGACACCGTCGGGCCGCAGCGCTCCGACTGAGCCCTGAACAGTTGGAAACTGTCTAGTTAGCCATCCGGATTATCGCGATGTCGGGAAGAAGCCGCCGAGGTATTTCGGCGGCTTCTTTCTGCTTAACAGGCCTTTCGGAATAAGGGAACGAAGCACTCCACGCCAACCTTGACGCTTCGAAGAGAAGGCTAACTATTGCTGCTTCGAGAGCACGATGAAATGATTCGGGAGAATGTTAGCGCCGCGACCTGATTGCCAGTCAACAACGGGCCTTCGCAACCATCCGGTGTTCAATATCGTGTGTGTTAAACGTGGCCCCGCCGCCTCTAAAAAGTGCTGTACAGATATTGGGCAGTAAACAGATCGAGATGCCCGCCACCGACATTCTTGTAGACCGTGATCTGGCGATCATCGCTGCGGCCCGGATGTTTTGACTGACATAGCTCAATCAAATCAGCTTCGATCTGCTCATGCTTGATCAGTCCAGTGGCGAGCGGAATTCCGAGTTCGCCCGAACCATCACAGCAATGGCGCGTATCAACAAATACCCGTCCGGCACGACGGAACACGTCATCATCGGCTTCACGCATGTCCGGCATATAGGCACCGATCAGATCGACATGAGCGCCCTCTTTGAGGAGTTTTCCCTTAACCAGCGGATTGGTCGACATGGTGACACACGATATGATGTCCGCCATCGAGACTGTGTTATCGAGATTCTCCACGGCAACGATGTCGACGCCAGCAATGTCAAGTCGGCTGGCAAGTTTTTCCGCCCTGTCGAAGTTGCGGTTCCAGATAAAGACTTGATCGATCGACGGTCGGCTGGCGCAATGAGCCTGCACCACATGGGGCGCTAGCCCCCCGGCACCAACCACTAGCAAGGTACGGGCGTCCTTGCGCGCCAGCAGGCTGGCGCCAAGTGCCGAATCTGCCGCCGTCTTCTTGAAGGTTTCAATGGCGCCATCACAGACCATGAGTGCTTCGCCGGTCTGACCGCTGAACAGTGTTACCGTGCCCTGGATCGAAGGTTGGGCCACAGGAAGTTTGACATTCGCAGGGAAAACACCGACCAGCTTGACGGCAACCGCCTCCCCTTCGAGCCAAGCTACCAGGGACACAAACTGGTTGTCTGCGCTTTTCCGATCCTGAAGCACGGTAGTGTCGCTTTGCGGTCGTTTGCCGCTCGCATGCGCTTGACGCAAGGCTTCGATCAATCCCGGATAATCGAGCGCGGCTTCGGTTTGCTGTGCATTGAGAATTATCATCATTCGTTCCTGTCACGCCACGCGCTTCAAAAAACTTTTAGTACGCGGATGTTGTGGATTGCCCATAACCTTTTTAGGCGGGCCGGATTCAACAATCACGCCACCATCCATGAAAATCAGGTGGTCGGCGACTTCGCGGGCGAAGTTCATTTCATGCGTGACGACAATCATGGTCACGCCATCTTCGGCCAACTGGCGCATCACCGCCAGAACCTCACCGACCAGTTCCGGATCAAGAGCTGATGTGGGTTCATCAAAAAGCATCAGCCGAGGCTGCATGGCCAATGAACGGGCAATCGCCACGCGTTGCTGCTGCCCACCGGAGAGCTGGTCGGGATAATAATTCGCGCGCTCGGTAAGGCCGACTTTTTCCAGCAACTTCATCGCCGCAGCAATGGCCGCCTGACGGCTAATCTTACGCACGATCATAGGCGCCTCGATGATGTTTTCCACCACGGTCTTATGGGGGAAGAGATGGAAGCCCTGGAACACCATGCCCATTTTCTGGCGCTGGCGTGCCAGTTCGTTGAAGGACATCGTATAAAGCCGCTCACCCTGCCAACGCATGCCGATCGGCTCGCCTTCCAGCAACACGGCACCCGAATCCGGCACTTCGAGATAGTTCAGACAGCGCAGCAATGTGCTTTTGCCGGAGCCGGATGGGCCGACAATGCAGGTCACGTCCCCCTTTTCCACCGTTATGTCGATGCCGTCGAGCACCCGGTGATTGCCAAAAGATTTGGTCAGTCTTTCCACCTGCAGCAGTGGCAAGCTCGCGGGCGTTTCATTCATTTTTGATATCCAAGCGCAAATTTGAAGGGCAGCAGTCTGGACAGGAATGACGCGGAACGGGTGATCTGCCGGGATTTCAGGTGGTTCTCTATATGGTGTTCGATGATAGTCAGGGCGGTTGACAGGATGAGATACCAGATCGTAGCCACGATCAGCAGCGGAATGGTCTGATATGTGCGCGAATAAATCATCTGCGCCGAATAGAGCAGATCGGGCAAGGCAAGCACGCTGACCAGCGACGTGAATTTCAGCATTGAAATGGTGTCATTGCCGATCGGCGGAATGATAATACGGATTGCCTGCGGCAGCACGATGCGCTTCATGATCTGAAACCGCGTCATGCCAAGTGTCGCGGCGGCCTCGGTCTGGCCCGGATTGATCGCCTGGATGCCAGCGCGGATGGTTTCGGCGGCATAGGCGCTTTCTGTAAAGGACAGGCCAAGCAGTGCTGCACTCATCGGCGTGATCAGCGTGTTCATGTCCCAGGACCACAATGTCGGCCCGAACGGAATGCCAATGGTCAGATTGGGAACCAGAAGCGCCAGATTGTACCAGAAAATCAGCTGAACCAGGGGTGGAACGCCGCGAAAGAACCATATCCACAGCCAGCTTGCCCATTGCAGCACCGGATTGGCCGAAAGGCGCATCACGGCCAGTATGATGCCGATTGCAAAACCGAAGATCATTGCGGCAAAAGTCAGGAACAGCGTGCGCGCCAAGCCAGCGAGAATGTCGGGATGAAACATGTAGCGCACAACAATGTTCCATTGCAGGTTCTCATTGGTCGCCAGCATATTGACAAAACTCAATGCGATCAGAATGAGCACGGCGCCGGTGATCCATCGAGACGGATGGCGCACGGGTATCGGTTTGACACTATGTATATCCGGCCGGTGCGCGACCGTCTTTGCTGTTCTTGCCATGATTTACTCCAGACTACCGTATCGTGTTTAGCGAAATTCGTATTCGAACTTACCAAACCCGCCGGCCCGTGTTCCGGGCCGGCCCTTGCGTAATGGACCGCGGCTGTATTCGCACCGCCGCCGGCTGACGGGCGTTCTCCTTCAATCGGCCCTGACTATTTTGGCTCCGGATTGTCCTTAGTAACCAGAACCGCCTTTTCCAGGGTGCCGGCGCCATCAACGCCCCACTTTGCCATGATTTCCTTGTAGGAGCCGTCATCGATCATGGACTGGATGGCATCACGGAAAACTGGCCCAAGCGCATCACCCTTGCGCACGCCAATGCCGTTGAAGACCGGATTGCTGACCAGTTCAGATACGCTGAAGCGCCCCGTAATCTTGGCCATATAGTGCATTTTTGCCGATCCGGCCGCCACCATCTCAACACGCCCCGAGGACACAGCCAGTTCGGCGGCGTTCTGGGTGGTGAATTGCTGCAGGTTAATCGGCTTCTCACCGGCGGATTCGCACAATTCCGCGCTCTTTTCCTTCAGATATTGGTAGTCCCAGGCACCTGTCATCACTGCAACGCTATGGCCGCACAGATCTTTTTCCGACTTGATGGAAAAGTCCTTGCCTTTCAAGAAGGCATAGGCGGTGCCTTCCTTGCGCTGAGGAATGAAATCAAGCGAATCAAGCCGTTCCAGCGTCACACCGAAGGAAGAAAATCCGGCGTCAAAACGCTTGCTGGCCAGGCCCGGAATGATGGCGTCGAAACTGGTTGCGGTAAATTCGAATGGTACGCCAATGCGTTCCGACATGGCTTTGGCCATGTCGATGCTCCAGCCTTTCAGGACGCCGTCTTCGACAAACTCGTCCGGTGGCCAGTCATTGAAGGCAGCAATCTTGACGCCCTTCCTGTAATTCTCCGGCACAGCGTCCTGTAGTGCCTTGATCGGTGCGGCATGCACCGAGGTGATGCTGGCGGCCGTGGCCAGCGCCGCCAGCGCTACCATCATGCGCCGGGATGCGGTTTTGCGACGATTGGTCATTTATCTCCCCTTTGATTGGAACTTTATCCCCGTGCGAGGCTCGTCTTCTACTTGCGTTGCTGAAAATGATATGCGAACGTTCTCACAATATAGCCATTGATTGATCGCATCCGTCAAGTTGAAAGTTGAGATCAGGCCCATCATCGCCTATGAAACGGTACAGGTATTGAGCAGCGTGAAACTGCTTGGAAGGAACGCGCAGACATGAGTGAACGACGCGCCGACAAGACGACCATTGCCGATGTGGCGCGCCTGGCCGGCGTCAGCACCGCGACCGCCGGACGTGTATTGGGCGGCTATGGCTATACCAGCGAAGAAATCCGCGACAAGGTGAAGAAATCCGCTGATATGCTGGGCTATCGCCCCAATCTGCTGGCACGCAGTCTTATCACCGGGCGCAGCAAGACCATAGGCGTTGTCGCGGGCGACATGCAAAGCCCGTTTTACGCCAGTATTCTGCGCGGTATTTCCGATGTGGTTCGTGCGCGCGGCTTTGGCTTGATCGTCACCAACAGCGATGAATCGATCGATCGTGAGCTGGAGGCAGTGGATCTTCTGCGCGAAAAGCAGGCCGACGGCATCATCATTGCGCCCTGTGATATTCTCAAGGCGCAGCACTTGCACGATGTCGTTGCCAGCGGCTGTCCGGTGGTTCAGATCGATCGCCGCGTGAAGGGATTGAAGGCGGATTCGGTGACCGTCAATGGCCGCCAGGCCGCCCACGCCGCAGTGACCCAAATGATTCTCGACGGCCATAGTCGGATTGGCGTACTGGCGGAACTCGAGCATGGCCGCTACAAGAATCTCAACGCATTTCTTCACGACCGCCAGCACAAGAAAATCGATATTTCATCGCTTTATCCGAGCTGGCAACGTCTGCTCGGCTATATCGAAGCGCATGAAGAAGCCGGGATCGCCTTTGATCCGAGCCTCGTTGCCCAGGTGGGCAGCTATTCGATCGATATTGCCCGCCAGCACGCCATCGCGTTGCTGACCCGGGAAACCCCGCCTTCAGCGCTGTTTACCACCGATGGATTGATGTCAGCCGGCGCCATGCTGGCAATCAGCGAACTCGATATTTCCATTCCGCAGCAACTGTCCGTGGTCTGCTTCGACGATCTGGACTGGATGTCGTTCTTTACCCCTAAACTGACGGCAATCCGGCAGCCGCTGCTCGAGGTTGGCGAAGCCGCGGCTCGTCTGGTCCTGGAGCGGCTCGATAGCGCCGATCGGGCGCAGCAGGATATCGTGCTGCATGCCGAATGGCAGCCCCGTTGTTCGCTCGCCCGCCATCCCGGTTGATCTGGCCGGTCTTAACCTCAAAAAGACACGCGCAGCGAGCTCAATCCTGCAACTCGGCTATAGGCTCGCCGAGATCAATCGGCGCGGCATGACCTGTACCACCATATTGGCCACATGTCGCCGCAGCAACGCGTGACGCCGCCTGTAGCAATGTTGCGGGCGCCTCGCCTTTCACCAGGCCATAAAGGGTGCGGGCGATGAAACTGTCACCAGCGCCTAACGTGTCAACCGCCACAATCGGTGTTGCTTCGGCATGGAAAACCCCTTGCGCACCGGCAAGAACTGCGCCCTTGGTGCCGCGGGTGATCAGCACCCAATCCGCGCCGCTCTCGCGCAGGCAGGCAATGGTCGCCGTAACCTCGTCCGGCGAAAGCTCACCGCCCGAAACAGCGGCTAGAAAGCATTTCGGGCCGATGCGTCGATAGTGTTCCACGTCGCGACGGGTGGAGAAATCATAGGACAGACGTTGCGGCGCAATGGCATCCAGCCAGCCGTCAAGGCCGCTCGACTGACCGATATGGACGGCATCGAACCGGCGCGCAAACTGAATATCGGCGGCGCTCGGCTCAAACATCGACACTCCGAGATCAAAGCGGATGAAATAGCGATCATTGTTACCGCGATGACCAATGATGCAATAGGCCGTCTTGCCTGTGGCCTCCATGCGCAGATGCGAAGTATCGACGTCCTCGTCGCGCAGTGCGGCCTGAATGACCCTTCCGGCCGCATCTGCGGCAACCACGCCGATATAGGCCGCCTCGGCCCCAAAACGGCTCATATGGATAGCGACATTGACACAGTTACCGCCCGGAAACATTTCCCGACGCGAAATGTAACAATCGACGACATTATCGCCCATCGCCGCGATTTTGATCATTCTTATTTTCCCAATTGACAAGATGTGAGAACGTTCGCACACTAAAGTAGAACTGTCAACGTATCCCGGGGTTGGTACCGGGAAATGTTGCACTGGACCGGAACGGCTGCCGATCGGCACAGCCGGGCTCTTCAAGACGCTGAAAAGAGGAATAGAATGCCCAAACAACTTCCTACCGATATTGCTGAAACCTTGAATGCGCTTGCGCAGCGGGATTTTTCGCATGTGTTTCTGGTTGCCTGCGGCGGATCGCTGTCAATCATGCATCCGGGCAAGTATTTTCTGGATCGCCATTCGGGACTGCTGACCTCTGATGTCTATAATGGCGACGAGTTCGTCACACGCGACCCGCGTCGCCTCAACAGCGATGCCATTGTCATTCTGTGCTCCCAGACGGGCACCACCAAGGAAACGGTGCGGGCGGCAGAACATGCCCGTCGCCGGGGCGCCTGCGTGATCTCCCTGACGCTGGATCCGCAATCGCCGCTCGCCGCCGCCGCCGACCACGTGCTGCAATACCAGGCGTCCTACACCACCGGCATTCCGATCGATGGTGCCGACAGCAATTACAGCGTGCTTTACATGTTGCTGGCGGGCATTGTCGATTTACGCGACAAGACCAACCTGCTGCCCAAACTGCTGGAAAGCCTGCCGGCACTGCAACCGGCCATTGAACGCGGTCAGCAGCATTTTGATGAAACCTTTACCAGATATGCAGAGCGCTATGGCCGCGAAAAAGTCGTGTACACCATGGCTAGCGGTCCGGTTTATGGCGCAGCCTATTCATTCTCCATCTGCGTGCTCATGGAAATGCTGTGGATCAACTCGCAAGCTATCCACGCCAATGAGTTCTTCCATGGCCCATTCGAAGTCGTCGATAAAAATGCCTGCTTCGTCGTCATGATTGGGCTCGATGAAACGCGTGCGCTGGCCGAGCGTGGCCGGGATTTCCTGTACCGTTTCGGCGAGCCGGACAATATGTTGGTGCTGGATGCAGCGAAACTCGATCTCGCTGACATAGATGACACTTTCAAGGGATATTTCGTGCCGTTGATTTTCTTCGATGCTCTTTGGAAATTTGCCTATAAGTTGGCGGCGAAACGTGAACAGGTCATGCTGGACGGTCGCCGCTACATGAAAAAGATCACCGACTACTAACAGCACCCCGGCTCAATCTTCGTTGAAGTTGGGCCGGGACTACTACCGTTCCCGACATTGCCATGGCTGCTCGCTATACGGTGAATGGCCTCCATAATGCGGAGCTCGCCGCTACGATCTTTTCCGACCAACACCGTACGACAATCAATTGCGTTTGCCAGAGATCACTGCATTACCTTTTCAAAACCGCACTATATACCGCTGCCCCAAATCACTGCCCAAAGATGATACTCAAAACTCTAGATTACTTGAACCGGAACGGCTGTTCCATTGGCGGAGAAGATATGCATGTCCTTCGTCGAAGCTGTAAATCGTAATGTATCTGAGAGCCTAAAATCCGCTTCCTCAGGGGTTTTGATCAGATATTTGGTGTCGGAACCGACCATGTCGATGTAAAGGATTTGCGCCTCGCCCAGATGCTCTACAAGATCCACGGTTCCCGAAAAGAGGGGGCTGCCAGTTTCCTCGCGGGCAATCCTGGTATTCTCGGGTCGAATTCCAACGCTAACTCTATCATTGAGTGCGAAAGTTCCATCACTGGCTTCAAGGGCAAGTTTCGTCCCACAATCAAGATGACAGGTATAACTACGTCCCGAGGTCTCCGATATAGTGCCCGCGAGTATGTTCATGGCTGGAGAACCGATAAACTGCGCAACGAAAAGCTTGGCTGGCTTTTTGTAAAGCTCTACTGGTGTTCCAATCTGCTCTATATTGCCATCCTTGAACACAACGATCCGATCCGCCAGTGTCATCGCTTCCACCTGATCGTGGGTCACATAAATCATCGTGACATCGGGCATGCTTTGCTTGAGTTTTGCAAGCTCGATGCGTGTAGCCACCCGCAGGGCTGCATCAAGATTGGACAAGGGTTCGTCAAACAGGAAAACACGCGGGTTTCTGACAATTGCGCGTCCAATCGCAACACGTTGTCTTTGTCCTCCCGAAAGGGCCTTTGGCAAGCGTTGCAGATATCCACTAAGCTGAAGAATTTCGCCGGCTTTCTTGACCCGTTTGTCTATCTCTGCCTTCGTCACGCCGGCAATACGCAGACCGAAAGCCATATTCTCATAGACTGTCATATGAGGATAAAGTGCATATGACTGGAAGACCATCGAAATACCCCGTTTCGACGGAGCGACATTGTTCATACGCTCCCCGGCGATGACAAGATCACCCGACGTTATCGTCTCAAGGCCTGCAATTGAGCGCAACAGGGTTGACTTTCCACAACCGGACGGCCCGACGAAAACGACAAACTCCCCCGATGTAATATCAAGGTCAATGCCATGGAGTACTTCCAGGTTGGCGTAGGATTTACGTATATTCTTCAGCGACAGGTCGGCCATCGTTCCCATTCCTTTTATTCTTGTTTCGCTTGGGTTGTGTTGCTCACGGAGCCAGACTTGCCAGAAACCTCGTTATGGGGCCCGGGACACGGTTGAGGATTTCGGTATCGTTCTTTCTTCGAATAGCCGCGCGGACGATTTTCGCACCCAGATAACGCACAGGTTCGGGCGGAAGCTTGGTGCGGTTTTTGATCCCCACCAAACCACAACTGCTCCATTTATCCACGCGTCCCAGGATCAGGCTTGCAAGGATCCGACCTGCGACAGGCGCCTGGGCAATGCCGGTCCCATTGAAACCCAGAGCATAGAAAATATTCGGGTAATGCCTTAAATGATCGAATACCGGTAGATGCTGCGCCGTACAGTCGATCGGACCGCTCCAGTCATGAAGGATCGGCACGTCCTTTAGCTGAGGATATACGCGGTGCAGTTCACGTATATTGTCTGCACCGCCGTCGCCGCTGCGATTAAAACGTTCGTCAATCCGATCATTATAGGCAATTCCACCCGTTCCCCGTCCAAATACGACCTGATCCGACGGCGTGCGCTGATAATAGAGCACGTGATGCTGCGCATCACAGATCGAAGCACCATCAGTCCAACCGATACGCTTGAGTATATCTCCAGCAGGCGCTGTCGCAACGAGTTGACTGCTCACCACATAAAGATAGGGATGAAGCTCAGGGATCGCGGAAGCCCAAGCATTGACCGTTAAAGCAACTTTGTTGGCAGTCAATGTCCCGTCTTGTGTTTTAAGTTCGGGCCGCTCACCCGGAACGATCTCCAAAACAGGGCTTTTTTCATGAATGACAATCCCCTTGGAAAGCGCAAGTTTGCGAAGGCCAAGAGCAAGCTTGGCAGGCTGGACAGTCCCTGCCCGCTCCTCGACAATACCGGCATATGATGCGCTAGAGCCAGTGCGCCGTTCAATGTCGTGCGCATTCAGTGTCTGGAACGGGTTGAACCCGGATTTCTGACAGATATCCAGTGCTTTCGCCCACGCACCTTCCTGTGCGACAGAACTTGCGGTCCACAGCCAGCCATCAAGACGCAGATCCATGTCAATGGTTCCACAATCTTGCAGCGCTTTCAGCTCATCAATTGCATCGCAGGTTGCCTGACAAAGCATGCGCGCATCTTCGTCGCCCACAAGGTCGCGCAACATATCGATTTCAGCATACCAGCTGTGGACTTGTCCGCCATTACGCCCGGATGCGCCCGAACCGCAAAAATCTGCTTCCAGGATTGTGATACGCGAATTTGGTTCTTGTTCTCGTATCCGCAGTGCCGTCCAAAGCCCGGCATATCCCCCGCCAACGATTGCAATATCGCATTGCTGCTGACCCGTCAAAGGTGCGGTGACCGGATCTGCGCCAATACTTTGCAGCCAGAAGGAACGATCCTGCTTCGCCGCGACAACGGGTGGTCTCATTGTGATAGAGCTCATAGTCAGACCTTCTGCGCTGTTGCAATCACTTCGTGGTATTTGTCGAGCAGCCATTGTGGGATTGACTGCAAGGGCTGGGGAAAGCCCCCCGGGTGCGTGCAGGTTTCAGACGCACTGACAGCAGCCTTTTGCAGCGCCTCTTCTTCAGAGCAACCTTCGAAGAAAAACGCCACCAGAAATGAGGCGATAAAGCTATCACCAGCTCCACAAGTGTCGACCACGTTCACGGGTACGGAACCTGCGGAATACAATTGGCGTCCATTGTCATAGAAAGAACCGCGTTTGCCGCAGGTAATAACGACCTGTTGAGCTCCAGCCCGTTTGAATTGTGTAATCAATGGTTGAACCGGTTCGTCCGGGTCGTCTGGTCCTGATGCAAAAACCAACGGGACGCCCTCAAGCGTCAGGTCAAAATGCCGGGTAGAGACATCCACACTGAATCTGACACCGTCCTCTACAAGCTGACGCACCAGTTTTTCACTGGAATTGGTCCCAAGATGGGTCCAATCGGATGAGAGCAATGCCTGATATCGCTGCTGATCTGGAATGTAGTTTTCACCAACACCCAGAGATTCAAACAGAAAATGCCGTTCACCGTCATTATCGGTCAAAAGCGTTACAGCTGAATTTCCCTGAATAGTTTCAATATCGCTTGGCGCAAGTCCAACATCTTCGATCACACCAAGCATGATCTCTGCTTCCCTGTCGGGTGCCAGTGCGCCCATATACCGGGCACCGACCCCAAGCCGTTTCCACTGCACAGCAACATTAAGGGCATTTCCACCAACAGTAACGACCCCCTTGTTCAGATAAGCATCAAGGCAGTTGTCACCCACAGCAACAAAATTGAGATTTGCGTTCTTCATCATCATTCCGCAGTATCAAAATGAGGGGAAATCGCATCAAGGCAGCGCCGCCAGACTGCAACCGGATCCAGTGCATATGAGCCATTGCCAAATGGCTCGAAGGTCAATGTGCCCCGGAATGAATGATGAGCGATTTCAGCAAGGTAGCCGTCAAGTGGCAAGTTTCCGTCCCCCCACGCCAAATGTCCCGCTTGTGTTCCATCGACGACATGAACATGGGCAAGACGTTTGCCAAATCTCGAAAAGTAATCACTGACCTTATCTTCAGCCGCTGCCATGGCAACCAGATCAAGTACCAGATCGACATTTTCCGCATTCAGATCCTGCCAGAGACGTTCAAGATCGGCGGCATTATTGACGATGTTGCTTTCAGTGCGCTGTAGGGGCTCAAGCAAACATCGAAGCCCCAGATTGGCCGCATGTGTCGTAATTCTCTCCAACGACTGAAGCGAATGGTTCCACGCGCGTTCGCGGCTCTCGCACTCAAAACCCCGTCCGGGTGTCAAGAAGAGGTAGCTCGCACCCAGTTCGGCACTGAAATCGGCTGCTCGCAGAAAGCTTTCAACACTCTTTTCACGATAAGCTACGTCGCCTGAGGCTATGTTGACCGGATAAAGAACCTGTTCCGGGGTGAAGCAATGCACGCTGATCCCGTTATCATTCAGAATTGACCGAACACCTGAAAGCCGTGCCCGGTCAGAATGAAACAGATCAAGATGGGGGGCTATTCCCCATAGTTCCATACGTTGAAAGCCCATCAGCCGAAGCTGTTCGACAACCCATTGAAAGGGATAGTGCTGGAACGAAAAGTTGGCACCGATCAACTGTTCACGTTTTAACATTTTCCACCACGCTATTTGCCGATGCCTTCCGCCAGCCCGCGAATGAAGAAACGCTGTGCGGCGAAGAAGACGATCAGGATCGGAAGTGCCGAAAGTGTCATTGCAGCAAAGACAACGGCATAATTGGTTCCGTGTTTTGCCATGATCGATGTAAGGCCGACGGGCAGGGTCTGCACATCCGCACCACTGGTGAAGATCATGGCGAAGAGATATTCATTCCAGGCAAACAGAACGTGCAAGATTACGCACGAGACGAGTATCGGCTTGCAAAGAGGTAAGGTCACACGCCAAAAAATCTGACCTTCACTTGCTCCGTCCATGACGGCGGCTTCGTCCAGATCGCGCGGAAGACCAAGCATATAGGCGCGAATAAGAAACGTGGTGAACGGGATGCGAAACGCGGTATAGAGAATAATAAGCGCCCAATAGGTGTTGTAGAGACCAAGCTTTTGCATGATCCGCACCAGCGGAATGACCGCAACCGTTGGGCTCAACATCAATCCGCCAAGCACCAGACCGACAAAGAACGGCTTGCCCGGCAGTTTGGATCGCGTCAGGCCATAAGCAGTCCAGGCGCTTACCAGAACCGTACAGACAGCCGAAACCAGCGTGACGATGATGCTCGTTGCAATATAGTTCCTGATGCCCTGGTTCCACGCCGATATATAGTTGTCGAGCGTGAAGCCTGTTGGCAGCGCAAAGGGCTCACCAAATATCTCGGAGTTAGTCTTGAAACCATTCAGGGCCATCCACACCAGCGGATAGATTACAACGATACCAAGACTAATGAGGAAAGTAACCAGACAGACACGCACAAGCGCCTGCACAAAATCTGTGGGTTGCATCTCGCGCGATTGATAGGAGGCATTGCTCATAGTTCCACCCTCCGCTTTCTGGTATACCAGAGCTGCCCAAAGCCGGTCAGCAGCGTGATAATAAAAATCACCGAAGCGATAGCAGCGCCATAACCGAAGTCATTTTCAATAAAGCCCTGTTGATAGAGCCATGTTCCCAACACCTGACTGCTGTTGTTGGGGCCACCGCCTGTCATAACCATGACTTCGTTGAAGACCTGAAACGCTCCGGTAATCGTAACGATAACCATGAGACCGGTCATTTCGCGTGTCAGTGGAAAGGTTATGTTCCACAGCCGACGCCACATACCCGCGCCGTCCATAGTCGCCGCATCATAAAGTTCGCGCGGGATCTTCTGGATTGCTATGGCGAATAGAAGAGTTGAATAGCCAAAGCCCTGCCACTGGCTCATGGCAATGATCGAATAGATCGCGGTCTGTTCTTCTCCCAGCCATGCCCGAGACCAAGCGGCAAGTCCCATATGGGTAAAAGCGGAATCCAACAGGCCTATATCGGGCTGATAGATAAAGTAAAACAACAGCCCCGTCACTGTGATCGAAATTGCTGATGGTATGAAATAGACAGCGCGCCAGAACTTGCGCCATGTTTCATGTTGCAGACCTTCAATGATCGCCGCGAGCACGAATGCACCGAACACCTGGAACACGACCGAAATGACAGCATAAAGCGTGTTGTTCAAGATTGCCGTCCAGATCACCGGATCGTCTTGCAGACGTCGATAATTATCCAGACCGACAAAGGCAGTTTCGCCAGTAAAAATATCCTGATTTGTCGTGCTGACGATAAAGTTGTCGATGATGGGATAGTAGACAAACCATAGGATTAAAACGAACGCGATCAGAACCCAGCGGAACGACAGCAGCTTCGCCAGCAAACCGGACTTGTCGAATTGCGACCCGTCCGGCAGGGGGAAGCCGTTTTTGACAGCCTCCCCTCTATATTCACGCTTCATGACAGTCATCGGCCAATAACATCCTTATCGGGAAGAGGCTGCAGCCTTTTTTACCTTTTCCATGACCTGTTCCGGTGTCATGGATCCACCAATCAGGGCTTGCAGGCCCGAAAGCCAGACAGATGCAACGCGCGGTGGATTGGCCGTATCAAGCCACGGCATCAGATAGGACGAATCCGCGATAACCTTGAGACCTTCAACGACAGACGGGTTCATGCTTTCAGCCGAATATCCGCCAACAGTGGCGCTTGGCTGCCCATAAGGTGGGGCCGACAAAACCTTCCCGTTGTCGGGCGAGGTGATAAACTTCATGAAATCCACAGCCAGCGGAATGTTCTTCGACGCGGAATTGATCATATAGCCTTCAGGCGCACCTTCGGTTGATTTGACATCACCCTTTGCGTCTTTCGCTGCTGGCAGTTTGAAAAAGCCAAAGTCTTCCTTCTTCAGTGCACCATCTGCCGTGCTTTGATCAAACTCGATAATTTCTTGATAATACATTGCGGATTTGGCGTTGCTGAACTGCTGCAATGCCGAAGCATAGGATGAGCCGTTTGTACCTGCGCCGTCCGAACAATCGTCGATGAGCTTCTTCAATTGTGTCAGGCTCTCAACATAGCCTGCATCAGAATATTCGGCCGTCTTCGGATTGAAATCCTTTTCAAGCGTCGCTTGTGGTACATTATAGGCAAGCAACTGTCCGGCAAAATGCACGGCCGGCCAGCCTTCCTTGTTCCCGAACGAAATCGGCGTCACACCGGACTTGCGCAGAGCTGCACATGCACTGATCAGCTCATCGAAACTTTTGGGTTCCGCCACACCGGCCTTGGCAAAGAGGGCCTTGTTATAGCCCATGAACTTTGCGTCCAGATAAAGCGGAATGCCGAATAATTTGCCGTTATACTCAAATGCGCTGACCGCGGCAGGGGCGAGCTGTTTGCCCCATGGTGTATCGGGACCAATAATCTTGCTCAGGTCAACAGCACGATTGCCCCTTACAAAGTTTTCGCCCCAGCTCCCGGTCCAGGTGAAGTAGATATCGGGCAGCGAGTTAGACGCAACCAGCGCCTTGGTTTTCCCCTTTACGCTATCGTCGCTTTCCTGAATAAGCTCGACTTTGACGCCCGGGTGAAGCTTCTCATATTCCTTGCCCGCATTGACAAAATAGGGCGAAAGCTGCTGAAGGCCGAACTTCGTCAGAATGCTCAATGTGCCGGAATATTCGACGGGAGCATCAGGTTCCGCAACGACGGCGTCACCGGCGCGTGCTGCATCCATAGTGCCAGCCAACACTCCAAACACCAGAAGTGAGGCGAGGCTCGTTGTGCTCAAAGGCGTTTTGCATTTCATCTCGAAGTTCCTCTCTTTTAGCTATTGTTTCTTTATTTCGTCAGAATGCAGGGCCCCGGTCCGGCCAAGCCGGACCGGGGCGGTCTGTTAGTACTCGACACGTTTGTAATAGCGCCGTGTGGTCAGCGGGTGGTCGCGCAACACTTCCAGATGGGCACTCAAACGTTCCAGCATCGTTGCCAGAATGATTGGAGAGATCAGGCTGCGCGTCTTCTGAGAGATGCCCGGCAGACTTGCTGAAGCGGCGTCCAGAATACGAACCTTATCGGTGTAGCGCTTCGCGAAACTTTCGACCCGCTCCGTCAATGGTCGGCATGCATCCTCGCCCTTGAAGATGAACAGGCTGACGCCTGGCTCAACCAGTTCGAGCGTACCGTGGAAGAAGTCGGACGCATGAACCGGACGCGTGCGGATCCATTGCATCTCTTCCAGAATGCACATGCCGTAATAGTGAGCCTCTGGCCACGCAGTGCCAGCGCCGGTAAAGATGTGATACTTCTCGTCTTTGATTTCCTGCGCGAGTGCAGCTGCGCTTTCTTCAAAGTTCTCCTTCACCGAAACCAGTAGCTCCGGAAGGCGCTTCAATTCAGCGATGGTTTGATCAAAGTCTGAAAATTCGCCGCGCTCTGCCAGCAGTGCCAGCACGATCAACAGCGTCTGCAGGTAAAACGATTCTGAAGAAGTGTCGTCCTCTGCAAAATTGGTGAAGTTGTAATCGGCATCAAGGCCCAGAGGCGTGTCCTTGTGACCGGTAAGCGATAGCGTTTTAACACCCTTCTTTTTCAAGAATGCCAGAAGCTGCACGCTTTCCTTGGTCGTCCCCGACAGGGATGGAAGGATCACGAGTGCCTTTTCGTCCAGCCCGGCGGGCGCTTCTAAAACAACCTGAGCGGAGAATGCCGCTGACACCGGGAAAACGGTTGCGTTGCGGGCAATCTCGATTGCGGGCTGGGTCAAAAACTGTACGCCGCCCGTCCCCATGAAGAAAATGCGTTCCAGGCCATCGTCGAGCAGCCTGCGCATCAGAGCGCGTACATCCTCTGCAATTGCGACCGCGCCGCCCTGTATTTTTACAAAGCGATCTTTATCGAAGTTGAGCATTACTACCTTCCCGTTTGCGCAGTTGAAACCTCGAGAAAAGCCCGAACCGGTTTTGCGCCTGTAACTCGTTGAGACAATGTGAGATCGATCTCACACATATTTAGCACACAAGATTTTTCCTGTGGCAAGTAGGTTTCAGAATTTTTTTTACAGGCAGAAAATCAAGCTTCGTTGGCTCATCGACGGCTGACCGAACCCCGGACTATCAGCTTGGTTTCAAAGCTTATTTTCTCTGACGGTCTCTTATTTCCGGCTATTCTTTCGAGCAGAAGCCGGCCGGCAGCACGACCTATTTCCGACACAGGCTGGGAAATGACCGTGATCTGTGGATCGGTAAAAGTCGCCAGATTGAAATCATCAAAACCGATCAGAGAGACATCATGAGGAATCGATATTCCCATCGATCGGAAAGCTAAAAGCGCTCCCTGCGTCATCAAGCTGTCGACGGTAAAAAGTGCCGTTGGAGGCTTTTTCTGACTGAACAGACGTATCGTTGCATCCACGGCATGCTCAACCGTCGACTGTGCGACGCAGATCAATTTTTCGCTGGGTTCGAGGCCATGGGCAAGTAATGCAGTCTTATAGCCAGTGAAACGCTCGCGCGATGTGAAGATGCGTGCATCATCCTGCAAAAGCGCAATATCGCGATGCCCCATTTCGATCAGATATTCAATGGCCTTGCGCGCGCCACCTTCATTGTCGACCACGACACTGTCGCACTCGACACCCTGCGCTGCGCGATCGATCAGGACCAGAGGTACGTTTTCGTCGATCAGACGTTGCAGATGCGAACTGTCTTCGGCTGATGTCGGCGCCACTATGAAACCGCGAATGCTCAACGATTGCAGGCTGGCCAGCAGTGATTTTTCCTGATCCAGTTGTTCTTCACTGCTCGCAATGATGAGATTGTGCCCTTCTTCTCGCGCCAGCACTTCAACATCATGGGCAATTTTTGCAAAGAACGGATTCTGGATGTCGCCAAGAACGCAGCCGATAATTGGCAACTGCCCGCTGCGCAGAGCCTGAGCCAGTCGATTGCCTCTATATCCCAGTTTCTCCGCAGCAGCCTGAACCTTCTGCGCCGTTTCATCACCAACATAGCCGTAACTGTTGAGTGCGCGGGCAGCCGTGGCGCGCGATACATTCGCCAGTGCTGCCACATCCTTAAGGGTAGCCGATTTCAGAGCCATACCATTTTCACAACTGATGATCCTTGACAGTTGTTATCATCCGGAGAGGCGCAAGAGTAGTACCGTCTATCAAATGATTTGCAGGATGATCGATCGAAGATTATTTGGGCTCTGATCTATTGTGCGGTGAAAGGCCGGGCATTTCAAAACAGCCATCGTCGTACAGAATGGAACGGGACTGTCAGCCAACCAGGAACTCTCGCGATGCGATGATTGCCAGTCAAGAACATGATCGTCCAACTCGGACGACCGGAAAGAGGCCCGTAAACGGTCGGTCCGGGTTACGTGGTTGCGGATGAAATTACGGTCATTGGGACGCTCGCACAAGTCAATTGAATGCGAGATGCATGACTGAGGAGAGACGTCGGGTGACTGGTGCCATAGTAGGATCAAATTCGACATCGACGCCGATTGCGAACTGTCCGATCTCAGGGCGTCCAACATTGATGGCGGACAGTCGGTCTGACCCTGAAACAAGGGCTAGTGTGGCTTACTCGGCAATATGAACGCAATCTCGACCGCTGCTCTTCGCCTTATAGAGGGCATGATCGGCACGCTCTATCAAAGAGGTGGGGCCTTCATCCTCCCCGCAACCGCGACGCCAAAACTCGCAGTCGGGTGCGCCTCCCCCGCTACCGTGTCGAATGCAATTTGTTTAAACGCTGTTCTTAACTCTTCCGCCAATTGGCACGCAGAGGTGCTCGCGATTGAAGGTAACATGACGGCGAATTCTTCACCGCCAAGACGCGCCATGATCGCATCGCCGGGCGCCTTCTGCTTGAGAACCTCAGAAAACCTCCGAATGACCAACGCCTGTTCGGACCTTCAGCCTTAAGGACACGATAGATGTTATCGCGGTTGAGATGCGACAGGAAGTGGTGAAGAACGAAGGTTAGATCATCCAGTGGAAAGCCCGCCGCGCGTCGCACTGCGCAGATGATGGCCTGTTCCTCCTCCGTTACGCGCCATGGCAAGCGCTTTGGACGGCTCGAGCGATCCTGGACAGCATGCTCTCCCCGTTTGCGCCACTTGCGCACTGTCTCATCACTGATGCCATAGCGTCTGGCCATGACGCCTGTCGGCTCCAGTTGATCGGGCAATTTCTGCTCGCACCGCAGGGGTCGTTCGCGCTTGAGGATGGATTTGCATCATCACAGGGCCTCATTGATCATGGTTTCGAAACGCCACGCATTTTCAGCAATAGCCCATCCTACCTCATCCCAATGATGTTCCGCAACCAGACAGCTAGAGCAGCACAACATTTGGCAAAACGAGGGCGCCTCCAGAAAACAAAAGCAACAAAAAAACTACAAGGCGCATGTTTCTTGCCGAGAGTGCTGGAGGCCAGCGTCGGGCTAGATAGGTCGACACCAAGACAGCAGGCAATCCGGCGAGTGTCCATAAAAGCGCGTGATTATGCCAATCACCATTTGCTGCGACGAGACCAAGACGAAAGAGCGAATTGAGCGAAAATATCGCCACGAGCGTTTCTCGGATAACTCTGTGCGGTAACGGTTGCCGATAAAACTGGAATACCAATGGAGGTCCAGCAGTCGAGAAAAGGCCGCCCATGATACCGCCAAATGCGCCGAAGATGATAAATACAATCCCATGCGATTGATACTCAAGCGCAGAGGACCGCCGGATCAACTGCAAGCTCGACACAATGATGACAGTGCCAAGCAGGGTGCGTAATATCGATAGCGAAGTTGAGGCTAAAAGTGTCAGCAACGCATAGCCGAGAACAATCATCGGTATAGCGCCGACAAGCGACAGCAAAAAAGGCTTTGCAGCAATATCCCGCCATCCACGTGCCAAAACCATGCCAGCATTGGTAAGCGTCAGCAGACTGATCACAATTGCAGCTTCCGGCAAAGGAACAAGCCCCGATACTGCCACCGAACCCATCAGCAACAGACCGAAAGCAAATCCTGTCAAAGTTTGAACATAAGCTGCCACAAACGCCAGTAGAGCAAAAACCGCATATGCGGATATTGAAGTCATATTTTGCGACCATACCGGAGATTTAGCACACGAAACGGCTCCAGCCATTCAAGATCAGGCACCACACCCAACCCCGGCCCCTTCGGCAGTGAGACAACACCATTGTTTACCGCTGGCCAAGTCGGCACGACAGCACCGCGCAGGGGATTTGGATTAACGTCGATTTCCAGCAGCCCGTTTCCACCCGCAGCAGCCAGAATATGCGCGGACGCTGTCAGGCCGATACCTGCACCCAAAAAATGCGGACAATAACGACGACCTGCGAAGAGTGCAGCACGCGCGACTTCATAACATCCCGTCGGTCCACCCCATTTTGCTGCATCGGGCTGAATGACAGAAAGCACGCCCACACGGATCGCAGAGCGGAAAGACGATAAGCCGACGAGATTTTCACCACCGGCCAAAGGGGTGGCAGTCAGTTTGGCAAGTTTACGCCATACGGCACGACTGGCATCGGCACGGACAGGCTCTTCCAGCCAACCTAGATCAAGATCAGCCGTCGCAAGCAGAAAATCCTGAGCTACATTGGGTGAAAAGCCTTGATTGGCATCCGCATATAGCCTTTCACCGGGTTGAAGGCTTTGTGCAAGTGAGCGGATCAAAGCCAGATCCCGATTGAAATCAAAGCCGACTTTCACCTTGAAATCACGATAACCGTTATCGCGAGCCTGCGCGACCATGGCCGCAGCATCGCAAATGTGAATACCGCTCGCATAAGCTCGCACTTCATCTTGTGTGTCCGGCGACAAGGCTTTAGCCAGTGAGACACCACGCCGACGCGCAATGAGATCCCAATAGGCCATATCAAACCCGGCGATGACCTGAGAATATGGCCCAGCCTCCCCCGTCTGGAGGGCAAGTATCTCGGTTTTTTTGCTTAATTCCCTCCAGAGATTGGCAGGATCGGGCAGTGGCCCGTCAATAATGCGAGGCGCTATATCGCAGATGAGCAATCTGGCACGATGCTCTGCTCCGCAAGCTGGCCAGTTGCACCAGATTTCCCCCCAGCCAACCTGGCCGGTCTCATCTTCAACCCGCACCAGCACAGCTGGACGATCCCGCATCGTGCCAAATGATGTCGAGACCGGTTTCTCGAGCGGAACACGAAAGACATAGGCCTCGACGGACCGAATAACACAATTCTTCAAAGAATCTGGCTTATGCATGGATCTTCATCCTGCCAGAAATCCGCCGTCGACGGCATAAACCGTACCGGTGGCGTAGCGCGAGGCTGGCATCGTCAAAAAAACGACAGCACCCGCGACTTCATCAGGTTGCCCCCAACGTTTCAGTGCCGTCCGGGCAGAAATCCGGTCACGATGTGTCGTATCCTTGCGGCCTTCACTGTTGATTGCCGTCTCGATATATCCGGGCGCCACTGCATTCACACGAATGCCCTCCTCCGCCCATGCCAAAGCCAAAGCCTTGGTCAGCATGACCACACCGCCCTTACTCGCACAATAAGCAGGCAGGCGCGGCAGGGCAGCAAATGCATTCATGGAGGCAATGTTGACAATTGAACCGCCAGACGCTGCAAGATGAGGCCGAAAAGCCGTGCAGGTGCGGAACGTACCGGTCAGGTTGACATCAAGCACACGCTGGAAAATCTCAATCTGGAATTCCACATCCCGCATGAGAATGCCCGCACAATTGACAAGCGCATCGACCTTATCGAAACGCGAAGCGAATTCATTAACTTCCTCATCCGAAGTCACATCCAGAATAGCGAGATCGGCTCCCGTAACAGAGCCTAAAGGCGAACGGTCAAGTACGGACCGGTCATGACCTGTCGCCGTAACCCTTGCGCCACGGGTAAGAAACAGTTTGGCAATTGCCGAACCTATATCACCCGCACCACCGATTACCATGACCCGGAAGTCAGGTGGAAAGATAAAAGGATCTTCCATTTCGTTCCTCAAATCCCAGCCAAAGCGACATATTTCAGTTCAAGAAAGCCTTCGATACCGTAGGCAGAACCTTCACGGCCCAGACCCGACTGTTTGACGCCGCCGAAAGGCGCCATCTCGTTGGCAAGCATACCGGTATTGACGCCCACCATACCCGCTTCCAGTGCTTCCGCGACCCGCCAGACACGACCAAGATCGCGCGCATAGAAATAAGAAGCGAGACCAAACTCACTGTCATTTGCCATGGCGATCACCTCTTCCTCGTTGCAGAACGTGATAACGGGAGCAAGGGGAGCGAAAGTTTCTTCCTTTGCGACCTTCATATCCTGCGTGATGCCGCTCATGACCGTCGGCTCGAAGAAAGTACCGCCTAGCGCACTACGCCTGCCGCCGGCGAGAACCTTGCCGCCTTTGGCGAGTGCATCGCTGACATGTTCTTCCATCTTGGCTACCGCCTTCTCATCAATGAGCGGCCCTTGGCTCACACCCTGTTCGGTGCCGCGACCCAGCGTAATAGCCGATACTTTCTCGAGCAGCTTCGCCGTGAATTCTTCCGCGACCGTTTCCTGCACATAGATGCGGTTTGCACAGACGCAGGTCTGTCCGGCATTGCGAAATTTCGAGATCATCGCGCCTTCGACAGCTGCATCGATGTCAGCGTCATCGAAGACAATGAAGGGAGCGTTACCGCCCAGTTCAAGTGAGAGGCGCTTGATACCATCGGCAGCTTCCTTCATCAGCCAACGGCCGACATTGGTGGAGCCTGTGAACGTTATCTTTGCAATCTTCGGATTGTGGCAGAACTCCAGGCCAATCGGTTGTGCCTTGCCCGTTATAACGGAAAAAACACCAGCCGGGACACCAGCGCGTTCGGCCAGAACAGCCAACGCAAATGCCGAAAGCGGGGTCTGTGCTGCCGGTTTCAGGATCAGGGAGCAGCCAGCCGCGAGAGCCGGACCTGCCTTTCGTGTGATCATTCCGTTGGGAAAATTCCACGGCGTGATTGCTGCACAAACACCGATAGGCTGTTTGAGCACCATGACCCGCTGGTGTTGGTTGGGAGCAGGAATAATATCGCCGTCAATGCGCTTTGCCTCTTCTGCAAACCATTCGAGATAAGCCGCGTTGGAGAGGATTTCGCCCTTTGCTTCACCAAGGGGCTTGCCCTGTTCAGCGGTCAGTATCTGCGCAAGATCATCTGAATTTTCGACAATGAGTTCAAACCAACGCCGAAGTATGCCAGCACGCTCCTTGGCGGAGCGATGCGCCCATTCGACCTGTGCTACCGCCGCCGCATCGATTGCCTGGCGCACTACTTCCACCCCAAGGTCGGGGACTTTAGCGATTACCGATCCATCATAAGGGTCGGTAACCGTAATGGTGCATCCATTTTCCGAACTTATCCAGCCGCCAGCCACATAAGCCCTGTCGACAAGAAGTGACCGGTCCTTCAGGGCTGCAATGGGCGATGGCGATTGATCATCCATAATATGGTTCCTCCTTCAAGCCGTGGCTCAGGCAGCAGCATAGCTGCTGGCAAAATCCCCTTCATTCCGGATGGCCTGGAAAGCGGGCGTAGCGGGAGACCAATGCGACGCTTTTGCTTCGGTCAGGGCGCTCAATGCATCGATCACAGCGACCCCTTCACCAGACAGAGTCTTGGCAACGGCTGCAGTATCCGGGAAATGCGAACGGATTGCGTTGAGCCAGATGGTGCGGCCAGCCAGAAAACCGCCAGCTCCTGCGGCATAAGCATAGTCAAGCACACGCTCGAACTTCTCTGTCGCCGCACCGCCCGACAGCAAGACCCATGGAATGCCGGCATCGGCGCAAATCTTGCCAATCGCATCGAATTCCCGCTGAGCGGCAAGAGACGCTTCACTACCGTCGCGCACTGGCAGGCTATTCGCGGCAAGCGGGCTTTCAAGCTTCAGAAGATCGACGCCATATTCGGGTTTTGCAAATTCACGAACGCTCTCGATAACCAGTTCCGGCAGTTTTGTCGGAGATTCGACATAATCCGCCGTATGACCGGCCGAGCCAAGAAACGGAAATACGAGGAGTTCCAGCACATAGGCTATGTCATGGCGACGACACTCTTCACCGATCTTGCGCACGAACGCCTTTTGATGTGCGAGAACATCGGCTGATGCGTCTGGCCGATACCATGCCAGAACTTTAACTGCATCACCGCCCAGCCGGCGGATTTTTTCGACGCTCCAATCCGCAATGACCTTGGATTTACGTCCACCTTTGCTTTCCTCGGTGCGATGATCCTCAAGCGTAACGATCAGGCCGCATTCCGGCGGCAAGACATCAATGGCTGCGGGAATGGCATAATTAGGGTCGAAAAGCATCGAGCTGCAATGCGGTGCGAGATTTTCAACGAGAAGCCGCTTTGCGGTCAGCACTTCCGCGAACGTAACTTCCGACTTATCGACACCACGGGTCGCAGCAATAGCTTCAAAAAGCGGCGGACGCTGATCCAGCGCCACCATGCAGAAGTGACCGTTCTTATTGGCGAGACGGGCAAGTCCACGCGTTTTTCCAAGTGTGAGCATAACGATACCTTTCAGGATGATTTCAATTCTTCGAGGGAGGGGATGGCGGCACGACCGCCGTGCCGCGTACATTTGAGTGCCGCCAGCGCGCTGGCAAAGCCCAGGGCTTCTTCAATGCCCAGCTTCATGCCCATCGCAAAAGCATAGGCACCATGGAAAACGTCACCGGCTGCGGTGGTGTCGACTGCGGGAACGGTCGGTATTGGCATTTCATGTCGGCCAAGTTCGTCTCGCCAGACGATTGCGCTGCTGCCACGGGTGACGGCGACCATCCGGCATCCGAACCCGGCTGCCTGCGCCAGCGCATGATCGACATCGGCACCGCCAAAACCACGCAGTCCAGGCTCGGAGAAAATAGCGTGATCCGTCAGCGGAAGCAGACGCTCGAAGACGGCCGCATCAGCAACATCCCCGTCAAGAACTGTCGCAATGCCACGCTGCCTTGCCGCTCTGAAGAGAGCTTCCACACCTTCCGGCCAGCGGGGGTCTGCCAGAACACAATCTGCAACAAGTCCCGAGAGAGGAAGCCATGAAGGATCGGATGGGTATTCCCCGCGAAAATTGGCGATTTGCCGCTCGCCATGTGCATCGACAATAATGCCGGATACGGATGAGGCACCACCGTCGAAAAGGCGGAAGTGACTGATATCAACGCCTTCTGCGGCAAAATCCTTTGCCATGATATGACCAGCGTCATCATTGCCCGCCCGTCCCCAGAAGGATACGATCCCACCAAGCCTTGCCACGGTCACGGCGGCATTGGCAGCCATGCCACCAGGCTCGGTCAGATGCTGACTGGCTCTGATTTTTTCGCTGCCGCCTGCTAAGGGCGCCTCAACCCGCCAGATGCGATCAAGCGCAGCAAGGCCAAGGCAAACCACCGATGGACTGGCATCTTTCGGCAAGATCGTGGCGAAGGTCATCGGATGGCCTTTCCATCCACGCTGTCAAAAAGATGGACTTTGTCAACTTGCGGCATAAGGCCGAGGCGGTCGCCAATTTTGGGTCTGAGTTCGGGATTGACCCGCGCAATCGTTCTGGAGCCGGCAAGATCAAAATGGATAAGCGTATCGGAACCAAGCGGTTCCACCAGATCGACAGTCACCGGCAAGGAATTGCGTTGATTATCTACCGGCATAAAATGTTCGGGACGAATGCCAAGCACAGCCTCGCTTCTATCCCCGAGAGCCGTTGCAAGTGAATCGGATAGTGGGGCTGCAAGCTGCGGCGCGCCTGTCAGAACAAAACCGTTGTCGCCCCGCCGGATGTTGAAAAAATTCATCGCCGGAGAGCCGATAAAACCGGCAACAAACTGGTTTGCAGGCGTTTCATAAACCTCTTCCGGACGACCGAATTGCTGTATCTCGCCACCTTTCAGCACGACGATACGGTCGGCCATGGTCATGGCTTCCACCTGATCGTGCGTGACGAAGATCATTGTGGTCTTCAGTTCCTGTGACAGAGCCTTGATCTCGGTGCGGACCTGCCCGCGCAATTTTGCATCCAGATTGGAAAGTGGCTCATCGAAGAGGAAAACCTTGGGGTCGCGAACTATCGCACGTCCCATCGCGACACGCTGACGCTGACCGCCAGAGAGTGCTTTCGGCTTGCGTTCGAGAAAAGGGGCAATATGCAACAGACTTGCTGCCCGACGCACGCGCGTATCGATCTCTGTCTTGCTCATTCCGCGTAATTCGAGCGCAAAGGCCATATTGTCATAGACCGTCATATGCGGATAAAGCGCGTAGTCCTGAAACACCATTGCAATATCGCGCTTAGAAGCCGGGACGGCGTTGACATTCGTCTCGCCGATGAAGAGGTTGCCGGAGGTAGAAGGCTCCAGACCAGCGATTATTCGCAGCAGCGTTGATTTTCCGCAGCCCGAAGGACCGACGAAGACAACGAATTCTTCATCGGCAATCTCCAGATCCAGTCCTGGAATGATAGTCAGATCACCAAACTTCTTGACGATATTCTGGATAGTAATCGAGGCCATGTTGTCACCCAAACGAAAGGACAGGCTTGATGAGCTTGCCTTCGGCAAAGCGCGCGAAATTTTCCGGTAGCGTATCGAGAGTGAAGGCAGCATCAACCAGACGGCGATAGCGATCCTTGTTCGCACGCAGCAACTCAACATTCGCAGCGAAGTCACTGACCGGGAAATAGAAGGTGCGGATCATGTAGAAATCCTTGCGCCGGAAGATCTTGCCCTCCTCGATGCTCCAGGGAGCCGAGTTCTCTCCAACCAGCATGAGTGCGCCCCGCGGCAGAACCAGTTCTATGCCGAGATTGCGCGCCGCATGGGCACCCGAACATTCAAAAATCAGCCTGAAACGTTTGTCTCTTGCACCAACTGCGTGCGCTTTCGCGCCAAAGGAAACCGCAATTGCGAGCCGCTCTTCATTCGGATCGCTGATATGGATGTTCTTGTAACCAAGGCTTGACAGCGCCAGCACGACACCAAGTCCGACCGGCCCTGCACCGGTTACCAAAACCGGCACATCGCCCTCAGGCGGGACGAGCGGCATCGCAAAGCGAACGGCATGGGCCGACGTGCCGATGGTGTCGAGAAGCAGCGGCGCAAGGTCATCCTCTATATCGTCAGGCACCGGCAGCAGACAGTTTTCCGGCACCGGGACATATTCGGCATAGCCTCCCGGCCGGTTCCAGCCGATAAGGCTCGATATTTCCAGACACATCTGCGTATCACCGGCTCTACATGCATCACAGTTACCGCAGTGAAGCGGAATATAGACGGCACAGCGTTGTCCATCGCGCGGATGGCCGGCCTGCTCGACAACACCGAATATCTCATGACCAGCGGTAAACTCCGCACCTTTGTACCACAGCTTGAAATCCGAGCCGCAGAGCGCCGTCCGCAAAACCCTGAGCAGAACCTCTCCCGATCCGAAAGGAGGAATATCCTGGTTTTCGATCGTAATCTTGCGTTCGCCGTGAAAGACGGAGGCACGCATGCGGGCATTTTTTCTGTCAGTCATTTTGCTTATCCTTTAACAGCGCCAAGCGTCAGTCCTGCAACGAGCCAGCGCTGGACAAGAATGGCGAGTGCGAGCGGCGGCAGCGCGATAAGGGTGGCGGCCGCCATCAGCGAACCCCACTGGGTCGAACCCTCTCCAACGAAATTGAAGGCAGCGGCAATCAGTGTTTTCGTGTCGGAATTCGACAGGATCAGCGAAAACAGGAAGAAATTCCAGGAGAAGACAAAGGCGAGGATCGACGCAACTGCAACTCCCGAACCAACAAGCGGCAAGGCAACACGCCAGAGAATTCTGGTTACCGAGCAACCGTCCATCTGTGCTGCTTCAAAAACGCTGCGTGGAATGTTGTCGAAGAATGGCAGCAACACCCAGATGACAATCGGCATGGTGATGACCGCATGGCTTAGAATCAGTGCCGTATAGGACCCGATGAGACCAACTTCGCGGAACATGATATACCACGGCAACAAAAAGAGTGTTCCCGGCGCCATGCGCGCGGCAAGTGTCAGGACGGCAGGCCATGTGATCCGCGACCAGGACACGGCGAAGGCGGAAGGAATGCCGAAAACCAGACCGAGCAGGGTCGATCCGATCGTCACGATAAAGCTGTTGCCGGCATAAGACAGGAAAGGCGTCGTCTCCCAAAGGGTAGCGTAATTCTCCAAAGTCGGCTGGAAAAACAATGTGGGCGGATAGGCCGTCACCTCGAAAGACGGCTTGAACGAGGAAAGCACCATCCAGACTGTCGGAGCCAGAATAAGAATGCCTGCAACGGTCAATTGAACCGTATTGAGCCAGTGCAGCCAGGTGCGGGGGGCCGAGTGATCGTTCATCATCATCTCCTTACCAGGCAACCGCATTACGCATGCGATTGAGCATCAACACGGCGGCCAGCACGATGGCCGAAAGTGTGATCATCAAGGCGCTCGCATAGCCGACATTGAAAAACTCAAAACCCACACGGAATCCATAGATATTGAGCGTGTTTGAAGCGTTGCCCGGGCCGCCCTGTGTGGTGATGTAGATGATGTCGAAAAAACGCAGCAGATCGACGCTTCGCAGCACTGCGGCGGTGACAATGGTCGGCAACAACAGCGGCAGGGTAATGCGACGGAATATCCGAAAAGGGGAAGCGCCATCGATCTGTGCCGCTTCATAAACACTGGGTGGCAGGGATTGAAGACCGCCCAGAACGATCAAGGCAACATAAGGTGCCCATTGCCACGTATCGATCAGCGCAATAGTCGGAATGACCCAGCTTGGGGAGGCAAGCCATTCGGACTGCGGTAAACCAAGAGATTGCAGAATATAGTTTGCGGCACCGAGAGACGGATCAAGAATAACCAGCCACATCATGCCGGCCACCACCGGCGGCATCATAAAGGGCGAAATGAGAAGTGAACGCAGCAATCCTGACAACCGCCTGGAATGGAACAGCAGCATGGCAAGATATATGCCCCCGATAAGCTGGAGGATCATCGACAACAGGTAGAGCGCAAAGGTGACGTAAAGACCGTTCCAGAACTCACCATCAACCGCAAGCGCCGCATAATTGGCACCACCGGCAAAATGCGCTTCTCCTGTAGACGAATAGGAATGGAACCCAAGCCAGATCGTATAGATCACCGGAAAGGCTATCATTGCAACGGTAAAGATAACCGCCGGTGCGGACAAGGCAGCAAGCTGCCGTCCCTGGCCATTGATGGAGCCTGGAGTCATGATTTGGTCTTTCGACTAACGATTGTCAGATACCGGGACTTGGCTTGCATGTCCCGGCCAAGAGACTATTTGTGGGCAATCAGACCGTTAAGAGCAGTGTCTGCGGCGGCACATGCTTCCTCGACAGATCGTTGGCCGAGAAGTACATCCTGCACGGCCTGCCCGATATAATCGCGCGATTCTGGATTGGCGTTGATGGGATAACCCACTTCGGACGATCCGTTTGAGGCCAATACGCCGAGCGCTGCCTGCCAGCTTGCACGCACAGGCGCTTCGGCAATCCATGCCTTGTATTCCTCATCGGATGCAACCGAAGAACGCGGCGAAGCAACGCCTTGAAGCGCCAGACGCTTTTGCATTTCAGGACTCGAAGCCCACTGCATGAAATACCAAGCCGCATCCTTCTTTTTGCTGTGGCTGGAAATTGCCAGTCCCCAGCCGATGGCAGTCGGGACCGTCCCCGCTTCACCCGCTGGCAACGGAACGACATCCGTATCGTTCAGGCGCTGTCCGCCTTCCATGATGGTGCGCAATTCATTTGAGGATTCAAAGGCCATGGCGGCGCGACCGCTGCGATAGAGCGCGGAGATCTGGTAAAAACTGTAATTCGCAGCACCCGGAGGCCCATATTCGCGCATCAGATCGCCATAATAGGCGATTGCTTTTTGCCCGTTGTGCGAGCATAGCGCCGACTTTCCGTCGACAATATAACTGCCACCCATATTGTGAAGCACATTGCTGAAAGTGTAAGCGATTGCAGGCTTTAGGCCGCGCGATACAAAAGGTGTTACAGCGGTATCGCACTGCTTGATCTTCTCGACGGCAGCCTTCACGTCTTCAAGCGATGATGGCTTGGAAACGCCGCATTTCTCGAAAATGTCAGTCCTATAGTAAAGTAACGGTCCTTCGAGATTAAGGGGAACGCTGGTCAACTTGCCATCGAAAGTTGCAGCCTTGACAAGAGCGGGACTGATACCCGCAAAATCATAGTCCGGCGCAACTGTGTTTTTTACATAAACTGAAAGATCAGCATACCAGCCCGACGCAGCAAATTGCTGACCTTCGCGCGAGGCAAGTGTCATAAATACATCAACCTCATCGCTACCTGCGTTGAGCACCGTCATAAGGCGCTGACGCATCTGCTGTTCCTGATAGGAATCGACCTTCAGCTTGATGCCGGTCAAAGCCGTAAACTCGTCCTTGTAGGAAAGCACGGCTTGCGACCAGGGATTATTGTTGGCCAGAAACGAAACCGTTTCACCTTCATGCGCTTTCCAGTCAAAAGCGAAGGCCGAGGTGGCGGTTCCTGCCATAAGCAAAGACAAAACGAGAGCAGGTATAGAACGTTTTTTCGACATATGCTCCTCCACAAAGCCGCCCTCCAGCGGCAGATCATGCACTTCTCCCAAGCGCATTCTCTATGTAACCGGTTACATAATTTATAACTTACAGCAATGTCAACAGCCCCATGGCGCAAAATTCTGCCAGATATATGCTATTTTTCATTTGACTTATCTTATTTCATTCCCGAATAAGGGTATGTAACGTTACATTTTTGAGCGACATATGAAAAGTGATGGGGAAAAGACGGGCATAAGGGTCGTTGCGAAACTTTCCGGGGTTTCAACGGCAACCGTTTCGCGAGCGCTCAACAATCCACAAAGCGTAAGCGAAGATTTGCGCATAAAAATTCAACGCGTCATAGATGAAACTGGTTATGTGCCGCACGGTATGGCCCGCGCCCTGTCCAGCAATAGAACCCGTACGATTGGGGCGATAATCCCGACGATAGACAATGCAATGTTTGCCCGAGGGATTGAATCCTTACAGAAATTTCTGTCTTCGCGCGGTTATATGCTCATCCTCGCGACAAATTCGTATGATATTGATATCGAACTGGAGCAGGCGCGCAATCTGATCGGACGTGGTGTTGATGGATTGATTTTGCGAGGTGACTGCCACCATCAGGCGCTACGCGATCTGCTCGCAACCCGCGGAGTCCCTTTTATCAATGTTGGCGTCTACAACCCGACGCAGCCTCACCCAAGTATAGGCGTAGACAACGAAGCTGCCGCATATCGTGCCATGATGCACCTTATTGAAATTGGTCACCGCCGTATTGGCGTGGTGAGTGCGCTTCAGCGCAACAATGATCGCGCTAGTGCACGAATACGAGGATTTCGACGAGCACTTGCCGAACATGAACTGGAACTGCCGGAGGCCTGGCATGTCGAAGTGCGCTATACGCTCGATGACGCACGCGATGCTGCACGGCAAATTCTGCTCGGCAAGGATGTTCCATCAGCCATTGCATGCGGGAATGACGTCCTTGCCTACGGTGTGATGCTCGAAGCCGAACGAAGAGGCCTGAATATTCCGGCAGACCTCTCTGTTGTCGGCTTTGACGATCTTGAGTGGAGCCGTCATCTCCGCCCTTCCTTGACGACGCTGCATATTCCAACGGATTTAACCTGGAAAGGCGCTGGCGAATATATTCTGGCTCGCCTTGATGGGCACAATGTTCCTACGCATTACGAAGTGGATTACGCTCTTGTGATCCGAGAATCCACCGCTCGACCGAAACAGACGATCAGCAGACGTGAAAGTTGAAGAACGCAGCGTCTCGGGTGGATGAAAAAAGGGGTATTGTCACGTGGCTGTGTCGCAAATTTTTCAGACGGTTAAAAGCGAGCTGATCCTTGGGCACACTTATGCTGCGAGCTCCGCCAAGACCTGAAAAGGCGAACGGTTTTCGTTGTCGAAGTGGTTCTTACGAATCATGTGAGCTACTTCGATGCCTGCGATGGTGGCTGAGGCAGAATGGAATGCCTTGAAGCCCATCATTGGTTTGGTGATCCGTTTAATAAAGCGGTGATCCTGTTCAAGGATATTATTGAGGTATTTGATCTGCCTGATTTCGATAAGCGCACCGGTTCCTGTGAATTTCAGGATCGTGTTGACAGCTTGAAGGCCCACCAGATTGGCGCCGCTTTTGTCAATGACAACCCTCTCGGGAACGCCGTTCGTTGCAATGGCTTTCTTGAAGAAACGCCGCGCCGCGGCCAGATCGCGACGTTCAGACAGCCTGAAATCAAGGTTTTGGCCATCGCCGTCGACGGCCCGGTATAGATAGGTCCATTTACCCCGCACCTTAAGATAGGTCTCTTCAACGCGCCAGGAACGCGCTGTAGGTCGCTTACGCATATGAGCCTGCGTGGCGATCTGAGGCGAGTACCGAATGACCCATCGGTTCAATGTTGCATGGTCAACGGATACCCAACGTTCAGCCAGAATTTCCTGAGGATCACGATAGGAAACCGGATAACGGGCATAAAAGAACACCGCATGCAGAATGACGCTTTTTGGGGAGATGAGCCCCCTTGAAATCGATTGTCATCAGCTGTCACTCCACTCTCAACTAAGCGCACCGATGTTCCAATAGCGCAGCAGGAGTGAAAATTTCGCGACAGAACCGTTTTGTATCTTCCGGCGAGAAATTCACCTTCCCGAACACACCTAATGATTGCTACTGTTTTGACAACTTTGGGGGGGATTCGATGCGTCTAGGTAGTATATCCATTCGAAACTTTCGGCGCCTGAATGATGTGTCCGTTGATTTCGAAAGCAAGGAAACTGTTTTTGTTGGCCCGAACAACAGTGGCAAGACCTCTGCGACGGCTGCCATTCGCAGCTTTCTCGGGAATCGGGAATTCAAAATCCATGACTTCTGCATTCTCGCCATTGCTTCTATCGACGCCTACGTTCCCGGTAACGAAACCAACCTACCCCAAATAGAACTTGATCTCTGGTTTCATATTGACCCGGACTCAATTGCGTTCGGTCGGGTTTTTGCCCTGGCAACGAGCCTTTCCGCTGATTTCTCGGAAATCGGGATGCGCTGCGCGTTCGCCGTGGATGACGCACCAGAACTCTGGAAGCATTACGATGCAGCTTTCCCACCAAAGGAAGATGGCACCCGCAAGCGTCCCTTGAGCTTCTTCCTTGGAATGGAAGGCAATTTGAAAAAGTATTTCGGCATCAAGGTGTCTTCGCTGGAAAAGCTTGAACAGGAACTCGTGGCAACGCCACTTTCCACGCAAGAAGGCAAGAAGATTCTCAATTCTTTGCTCCGCGTCGATTTCGTCGATGCCCAGCGGAATATTGACGACGAAAATGCCGCTAGAAGCAATAGGCTGTCAGATGCCTTTGCGACATATTACCGGAGAAACCTGGAGCAAGCGAAACACGCTGAAGACGCCATCACGGTCATCGAACAAAACAACGAGAATCTGACCAAGCATTATGACGAACGCTTCAAACCACTGATGACGATGATCGGAGGTCTTGGCCTACCCTCCGACAACGACCGCGCGATGAAGGTCGTTTCGACACTCAGTTCGGAGGTTGCACTACGCGGTAACACCGAACTCTTCTACGTCGATTCCAGTACCAAACATGAGCTTCCTGAAGCCTATAATGGACTGGGCTTCAAGAACCTCGTGTTCATGGCCATTCAGGTCGATCATTTTTATCGGCAATGGCTAGCGACTGATGAGAACCGACCGCTTTGCCAGATGATATTTATCGAAGAACCGGAAGTGCATTTGCACGCTCAGGTTCAACAAACATTCATTCGCCAAATGTGGGACGTTCTCAAAGCCGACGCGCCCGAAGGTGAAAACAAGCCCCAGCTCACAATAACGACCCATTCGTCGCATATCCTAGACACAGTCGATTTCTCAAAGATCCGCTACTTCCGCCGCTGCCAGGTCCGCGGTGAACAGGAGAACGTGACCTATCAGGGAACAACTGTGCATAGTCTTCGGCAATTTCAACCGGAACCACTTGCATTTGGCGGCGATGTGATCGAGCCAGCAAAAGCACTTTCTTTTCTAAAAAGATATTTGAGACTTACGCATTGCGACCTGTTCTTCTCCGATGCTGCCATACTTGTTGAGGGGGCTGCTGAAAAACTGCTTTTGCCGCGCATGATCGACATTTCGGCGAAGGAACTGAACAAAAAGTATCTGACAGTTCTGGAGGTAGGTGGAGCATACGCGATGCGCTTCGCCGGATTGCTGGAATTCCTCGAAATACCCTATCTGGTCATCACCGACATCGACTCCGTTGATCCCGCGAGAAACCGGGCAAATTGCGTTGCTACCCTTGAGGGAGCCGTATCATCGAATGCGAGCTTGGGATACTTCTTCGGAGAGACAAGAGTTGCCGAGTTGTCAGCCAAGGTCTTCGCCGATTGCCTGCAGGCCGAGGGAATGCGTTTCGTCGCCTTCCAGAAGCCTGTAGTGATCGACCGTGGGGGCAATCCCCATACCTTCCACGGCAGAACCCTTGAAGAAGCCTTTGTCTACGAAAACCTTGATCATTTTCATGCGGAAGGTCTCAGCATAGGCGTCGATTTGCCTACAGATCCAGCCGAATTGCAGGAGGCCGTTTGGAAACGCATAAAAAGCGACACTTTCAAAAAGACTGAATTTGCCATGGATGTCCTTGCCTACGAAATAACGGTAGAAGAGGACGAGGAAGCTAACGTGGGGCAGAGCAGGGACTGGAATGTCCCGCACTACATCTCCGAAGGCCTGAATTGGTTGAAGACACGTCTCTCCCAAAACCAGGGAGCTGGCGAATGACAGCGAAGCTCAGGCCAACTGAAGCCGATACTAAAATTGCTGAGTGCATCGCGAAGAACGTTTCATTTTCGGTTATCGCAGGCGCCGGATCAGGCAAGACCACATCGCTCGTTGAAGCTCTGAAAGGAATTCAGAAGTCCCGAGGAGACGGACTTCGGAAAAACGGTCAGCGCGTCGTGTGTATCACATACACAAACCGTGCTGTTGGGGTCATTTCATCTCGTCTTGGTTTCGATGAACTCTTTTACGTTTCCACCTTACACGGATTTCTTTGGGCTGAAATTGCTCGTTTTCAAGACGCTATTCGGGAAACCCTTCGTGATGCGATCATTCCGCAGCATATAGAAAAGGCCCGCCAGAAAGATAATGGAGGGACATCGCAGGCAGCGCAAAAAGCCAGGAAAGATCTGGAACGCCTATCCGCCGAACTTGTTGCGCTAAACGATCAGAAACCATTGGTCTCTTACGAAGAAACTGTTATCAGCGACTATTCGAAATGTGTCCTGAACCATGATGATGTTATTGACGTCGCGGCCTATCTGATCACGAACAAACCGCTCTTGCGCAAAGGCCTCGGGTTCAAATACCCCTACATTTTCGTCGATGAGGCTCAAGACACCTTCTCGCAAGTCGTAGAGGCCCTCAATGCTGTTTGCGCGGGTGAAGGGTTACCCGTCGTCGGATATTTCGGCGATCCGATGCAGCAGATTTACGACAAGCGTGCCGGAGATTTCGCCGGTCCTGAAGGTTCCAAAAGGATTCCAAAGGAAGAGAATTTTCGAAGCTCAACCTCGGTGATTGACCTTCTCAACAACTTCAGAACCGATCTGAAGCAAGTTCCTGGCGGGAAAAACGCCGACATTGAGGGCAGCGTTTTGATCACCGTCGCGCAGGCCCCTGAACCTGCCAACGGAAACAGATACTCAGCCGAGCAGTTGGATGAAGTAGCGGCGAAATTCGAAAAAGCGGTAAAGAAGTGGGGATGGACAGATAATGCATCTGTGAAGAATCTATTTCTGGCTCGGCAAATGATTGCGCGCAGGCTCGGGTTTGTCACAATACACAGGTTGTTTACAGGTACTTATTCATCGTCCAGATCCCAGTCCGATTATGAAGACGGGACGCACTATCTTCTCAAACCGTTTGTGGACGGCATTTTTCCGTTGGTCGATGCATCCCGCAACAACGATCCTAAGAAACTGATTGAAACACTGCGAAGAATAAGCCCCGCTTTTGACGACACTGACGCTAACAAGAGTAAAACACTCAGACAGATGCTCGAAGAAGCCTCAAAACACGCAGCTGCTTTGGCGGATAAATGGGAAGGTAATTCGGTCAAAGACATTTTGGAGTACTGTAGCGCGAACGCACTTTATCCAATTTCGGACCGCCTTGCAGGTCAGTTGGCCCGCGCTGCCCGCGAACCTTATGACTCCGGCAATGAGGATCACCAAAGGGAAAAAGGCGATTGGCTGGCTGATGAATTCTTCAAGCTGAAAGCTGACGAAATCGAAAAGTACATCGATTTTTTGGATGAAAACTCTCCTTTCAGTACGCAGCACGGCTCGAAAGGCGAAGAGTATGAGAACGTGCTGGTCATGATCGACGATATCGAGGCAGCCTGGAATGCTTACAGCTTTTCAAAAGTTTTGACTCCAGGCGTGGCCGGCGATCCAACCGACCGGCAGCAAGAACTTACTCAAAAACTGGCTTATGTTTGTTTTTCACGGGCGGAAGTGAACCTTAGAATCTTAATGTTTTCGAAAGACGCGGAAGCGGCAAAAAAAGAACTGGTAGAGCGCGGTCTGTTCCAGGACGGCCAGGTTTCCATTTTGTAGGTATCGGACAGATCCTTATGACTGAATTTTTCACATTGATCGTTTTCAGGAAGATTTGAAATCTATGCGTGTCCTCGTTTCAGCTGACATTCATCTCGGGTCGCCGATCCGCTCGGCCGCGATGCGTAATCCGGATCTGGGTGACCATCTGAAACAGGCAAGTCGGGACACGTTTATTCGCATTATTGACCTGGCAATCTCAGAAAGTGTCGATGCACTGGTTCTCGCTGGTGACATCTTTGATAATGAGCAACCAGACCTGAAGTCCAGAGCATTTCTGATCTCGCAATTGGCACGCGCCGCTGACGCGGGTATTTCCACAGTACTGATCCGTGGCAATCACGATGCCCTTCTCGATCACCGGGCCCATGGTAACCTGGGCCCGAATATTCATCTGCTGCACAAGGAGGAGCCCAGCGTGGAAATCGGTGGCGTGTGGTTCCACGGACTGTCTTTCGACACGGCGCATGTCTCAAAAAGCTTCCTGCCCGACTACCCGGCGCCGGTGACGGGCCGGAAAAACGTCGGGCTGATGCACACGTCGCTCGATGGTTCGCCAGGTCACGATCCCTATGCTCCCTGCTCCGAGCAGGATCTGCTGGCGCATGGCTATGACCTTTGGTGCCTCGGCCACATCCATGCCCCCTTTGAGCGCACATCAGGCCCAGTTCTCGCTGTCATGCCGGGCATTCCGCAACCACGCCACTTCGGGGAACTTACCGGCGGCACCGTCGCGATTGTCGAACTTGATGGCGACACCCCGAATATCGAACGGCATCACGTTGGACATCTGAGATTCACCGAATGCGCTCTGGATCTCAGTCAATCTTCAGATGTTCAGGAGGTGTTGAGTGCGCTTCGGTCTACACTCAAAGGGGCGCAGCATTCCGAACACCACACAGCAGTCCGCCTGCAGGTGACCACGGGCCATCATACCGCTGAGACGCTGACAGCACTTGCGAGCGAATTGCTCGAAAACATCGATCGCGTATTTATCGACAAAATCAAAGTGGGCGCCCCTAAACAACAGGCCGACGCGAAGGCGGATGACCTGGTGCGGCTGATGCGGGCCGAGCTCTCCGAACCGGGCTTCCAACTGGCCGCTAAAGAGATCATCGAAGAGCTCAGAAACGCATTGCCCCGCGAAATCGCCGACGATTTGGCGGAAAACGCCTTGGATGACCTATTGGAAGAGGCCATCGCTGAAGTCACGCTGTCTTTGCACTCTGGAGCCGCGGAATGAGACTGAACCGGCTTGATTTCATTCGCTATGGCCGCTTTGACGGTGCCGAAATAGTGCTCCCCCGTCCTGACGCCGGCACCCCGGACGTCACCATAATCTACGGACCGAATGAATCGGGAAAATCCACGGCCTTTAATGGGTTCCTGGAACTTCTCTTCGGTTTGAAGTCAGTCAATCACCCTTATGCGTTCAAGTTCGATCGCAATGATCTTCTGGTAGGGGCCGAACTAAACATTCCCGGACGCGGTGTAACGGTTCTGCGCCGCAACGGCAAACGTACCCAGTCCCTGCTTGATCATCAGGACCGCCCGGTCGACGAAGCCATCCTCTCAAGTGCTCTCCATGGCCTTTCCATGGAGGATTATGTCGAAAGGTTCTCACTCAACGATGAAGGGCTCCGCAAAGGCGGTGATCGGATTGCTGAGGCAAAAGGCGACTTGGGCCAGCTGCTGCATGCAGGTGTGTCGGGCCTTACCAGCATGGCGGCGACATTGGAGGACATGACGACCCGCGCCGATAAGTTCCATAAAAAGAGCGGCCGAGGTACAGCGCTCAAGAGCGGTAAAGACCGCCTGAAAAATATCCATGAGGCACTGCGAACGGAACGTTTAACACCGGATAGGGAGCGGGCCCTTCGGAAAGCCAAAGAGACAGCTCAAAAGGCGTTCGAACAGGCGGACGCCGATCTTACGCGGACCAGAAAACGACAGGCAGCGGGAGCGGCGTCGCAGACCTGGTACGGCAAATCGGAAGAAATTCGGAAAATCGACGAGTCTCTTGCCGGTTTTCCGGAAGGTCCGAGTTTGAAGAAGGGCACAGATGGACAGGTCGCCACGCTCGTGACAACCCTGTCGGAGAAGTCAGAAAGTATCGCAAGCGCAGATGACAGAATTGCGCGCCAAGAAAGGGTCATTACAGAAAACGAGGCGGATCCGGCCGCCGATCATCTCGTTGCGGAACTCGCAGAGCTGGATCAAATCAAGATCGACGGGGCCTCCCTGACCTCGCGGGCGGATACGGCCAGATCGGATCTGGAAAAACGCACCGGTGAACGCGATGATGCGGCACTCCAGATAAAAAAGATTCTGACAGTGTTGGCGGTAGCTGACGAACCTGCAGAGGCCTTGGTCCTGACGACCGAAGAACTGGAGACACTCGCAGAGGCGGTACAGGCGTGTCAGACCACTGAGGGAGAGCTGCGAGCGGCATCAAACGTGTTGAAGACCGCACGCTACCAGTTGGGGGATACCCCAACCGAACCGAAGGATCTGTCTCACCTGCAGCTGGCGTATGACGCATGGCAGAAAGTGTCAGACGTGTCAGGCCTTGCACATAACCTCGGATCGGAACGCGCCCGGCTTGCAAAATCAGTGTCCGGACTGCCTGCCTCCTGGCAGACACTTATCGAGAACGGTCTTCCTGCCCGTGAAAGTCTCG
This sequence comes from Brucella lupini, assembly GCF_002252535.1. Classification (NCBI taxonomy): domain Bacteria; kingdom Pseudomonadati; phylum Pseudomonadota; class Alphaproteobacteria; order Hyphomicrobiales; family Brucellaceae; genus Brucella; species Brucella lupini. The sequence continues at coordinate 112,161 of NZ_NNRN01000029.1, read as the reverse complement.
ATGAGGTCCTCAGGGAATGGAACACCCTGACTGCCAACATCGCTTCCGCCACAGAAGATCTGGAAGGACGCGAAGCGGACTACAAAGCTGCGCGCGCGAAACGCGAAGCCGACGAGAGCGCACCGGATTCGATTGACGCGGCAGCAACTGAAGAAACGCGTCGTCAGCGTGACACAGCCTGGCAATCACATCGTAACAGTCTCTCCGACGAAACCGCGGAGCGTTTTGAAGAGGCCATGTATGCTGATGATGGCGCCCGAACAAATTATCTGATGGGCACGGAGGCGCGAAAACAGCTTGCGAATTCGCGCACACAGGAAAGCGCCGCAAAAGCTGCACGAGACACAGCAAAAGACAAGTTCGAAGTACTGATCGGGAAACGCGACGCCTTGGCGAAGCGTATGGTCTCACTTGCGAGGGCTCTTGGCTTTCCCGACGATACGGAACCGGCTGCGTTTGCCGCAAGACTTACAGACCTGACGGCATCGGCTGCGATCGCAACTGAGGTCGCGATTGCGAAGAATGCCCTGGAAGACAGAACCAAGCGCCGCAAGGCAGCCTTTGACGATCTGTTCGCCGCAGCCGGCCTTGTCGACATCGATGGTGAAAAAAGTGACCTTCCTGAGCGGGTTGGCAAAGCTCTCACACTTCAGGAGAATGTCCGTCAGACATGGGACAACTGGCGTCGCGGGGAACGTAACATTGCCGACTGCGAAAAGGCCGAAACTCAAGCCGAGACCGATCATAAGGCAGCCCTGAACCGACTGGAAACGCTGACCTCGACGTTGCCTCTTCCTGATCGTTCGGCCGCCGGCGTAAAGACAGCACTGCCGCAGCTGCGCACGCTGCAACAGCTTCAAAGCAATCACAAAAGCCTGGCTGGACGTGTTGAAGCCCTCGAACGCGCCCTTTCAACCCTGGCAAAGAGCGCCGCACGATTGGCAGAGATCCTCGGGGAGCCTTTCAATCTAAAAGACGATCCCCTCCCCATCATCAATCGCGCTCGTGCGCGAATAACCAAAGCCGCTGAAGCGGATCGGGTGAGAAAACGAGAAGAGGAGCTTTTCGACGAAGAGGTCACAGGCCAAAAGCGTGCGCTAACTGCCTGCGACGAAGCGCAAACCCGGTTGGACGAGCTGTTTGAAGGACAAGGCGGTGAAAATCTTTCACCGACGGAGCGCGTGGCGCTTCTGGCCGAACGCGACGAGTTGCGCAAAGACCGGGCCGATGCGGACAACAGCCGCAATCAAGCGCGCGACGGCGTGGATCGTACGCTCTTTGATGAAGAGCTGACGCAATTACCCGATGTAACGCGAGAAACGGAACTGCAGCAAGAACTTGATGATGCGCAAATGGCACGAGATGCCGCTTTAAAGGTATATAATGAAAAAGAACGCCTCTATGAGGAAGCCTACAACGCCGCTGACAACAGCGATCTGATCACGGATCAGGCCACAATCCTCGAAGAGTTGCGAAACGGTGCACGGCAGGCGGCTGTCGCAAGGCTCGGGATCCTGGCAGCGAGGGGTGCCTTGAAGCGCCTGGCTACTGAACGAAGCAGCGCAATGCTGAAAGACGTGGAAGAAGCCTTTGTCACCATGACATCCAGGGAATGGGAAAAAGTCGTGGTATGGAGTGAGACCGAGGGCGAGAAGCTGGTCGGCATCAAACCCGGCGGCACCCCCGTGAAGGTGGAAAACATGTCCACCGGAACCATGGGCCAATTGTATTTCGCCCTGCGTCTGGCCGGTTACCGCAGCTTCGCGCGCGATCCGGGCCCCCTCCCCATGGTTCTCGACGATATTATGGAAACCTTTGACGATACCCGCGCATCTGCCGCGTTGAATCTCTGTGCCGAGATCGGACGGAGCGGTCAGGCAATAATTTTCACGCACCATGCGCACCTGGTGGAGCTTGCTCGCAAGAGCATTCCGGTTGTTTCAGTCGTGGAGATGCCGCATTAGCATTTCGCTGTTCACTCTTTAACCTGAAGTCTGATGACTAATGAAACAGCTCTTCAAAAATATGGACCGCTTTGGTGGTCGGCAAAAATCTGGACGATTGTCGGAGGCGCTGCCGTGATTTTCTCGCTGTTCCCTGGTTAGGCAAATGACCATTACCGTGGTTCATCGAAGAGGGCCCAGAAGCCGTGCTTTCGTCCGTGGACCTTTCGTAGACCTGCGATGTAGACATCGTGCGGAACATTTGTGCCGTAATCGGTTATATGGCGAGCCAATGTCCCACATTCCAGCAAATGGCGCGCCGCGTGCTTGTACCGGCTGGACCGGCCACCATCGAGCGTGAAATCGATCATCGCCCGCAGAAGAACGCTTGCCGACAAAGGGAACTTTTGCGCAAGTTTCTCTGCGGCGGCAGACAGGAGCTCATACAGGTCACCGTCCAATTCTGATGCGCGACACAGCACCAGCTTCGATGCTTCATGGAGCGATGGATATCGAACGAAGAAAGAAAGCGCTCGGTTCGCGTCAGGAACGCGCTGAACATACGCGAATGCCTTCTCTTCGGCTTCCATGTCATCAAAATCAGGAAGCCGCTGTAAATATGCGCGCAAGAGTTCAGCATTGAGCGACTGCTCAAAGCTATTCCAGCGAAACTGTTGCGCTTCTTGTGAACGACCGAGCGCTTCGAGCGTTTCCGCGCGCACTGCTTGCCATTGTGAAGAGATTTCACGCCGATTGTCGAATTCAGCTTTATCGAGCGCATAGAGCGCTTCTTCCGCCCGTCCCGCAGACAATAGTCGGTTTGCTATTTCAGTCGCAACCGTTGCGAACGCCTTCGATGCCTCCGATTGTTGTGCAATGTAAAGATCCACATCGCCAAGCGCATCCGCTATTTGCTCAAGCGCGACTTTTACCGTGATCGACTGACCTCTGGCATCATTTTTTTCGCGATTAATCGGACCATTCATACTCCAGCCGAGAAGCTGCTTGTCCTCGCTGGAAACCTTGGGCTTTGGTGCTGTTGCCCAGCTCTCAAACGCGTTTTGAAGTTTTCTGAGGCCAGCCTCCCCGAGCACGGGAGCCATTGCATCGATCAATCTGTCATATTGACCATAGCCATTGTCCTGAAGAGCAGCGACGATTTTGTCGACCACACGCTGCTTCGATACCTTTGCCAGAGCCGCGATGCGTCCGGCATCGTCACATGCTGCATGAAAACTCTCAATCAGCACACCGCTGCCATCGTTGGACCGTTCGAATATCGGGTCGGCCAGCGAAAGAAACTGCCAGATCAGCTCAGAGGCCTCGTCCGGATCAGAAAATGCGATTTTCTCGGTAATCGTTTTACGTTGCGCTTCCAGATCCGCTTTGACCGATTTTACCTTTTGCCAGTCGATCCAGCTTTTTGCGCGCGCAATACTACCCAGGCGCTTACGGACTTCTCTTGCCAGCTCCACCCCGCTCGAATTGCCAACGAGTTCCATTCGAAGGCGACGCTTGTGATTGGCGTTACCGGTGCTGATTTCGATCAACAACTCAGCCAAACGTTCCACGCCAAGCGCTTCGAGGTTTTTTGCATTCAGCGTCGTCTTCGATGCCATCGATGACCTCTTCTATAGATGGACCACATCGTGCATTCGGCACGCAGTGATTATGATTTATCTCGATACCGTTCTTTAAGCTCAAAGCACGCCCCAAGCCCGAAACCTCCCCCTGCCGGTCATTTCGCGCAGATTGAGCTCTTCGACCAGGCGAAGGGCGGCGCGGGGTGTAATGTCGAGTTCGGCGGCAATCATCCCGGCCGAGACCAGGGGCCTCGCCAACACCAGCTCGATCAATCCTGGCAGATTTGACGAAGCGCGGCGACCTGTGAGCCGTCGTTCGAACATCTGGCGTGCCAGCAGCAGCCGGTCATGCTCCCTAAACCCGAGCTCGATCCCGGCCATCAAGCCTTCGAAATGGGCCATCAGCCGGGTTTCGAAATGGCGATGCCGCCGCCGTTCGACGCGGATGGTTTTCAGGCCGACATTAAAGGCCAGTAAATGCGCCTGGCATGTCAGCCCCTCGCGCCGGAGCAAGGATGCTGCCAGTAAACGGCCCAGCCACGGCGCCCGCTGCAACACCGCGAGCTCGTTCCAGGCATCGAGCGCCAGGATGGCCTGCAGCACCGGCGGCAGATCGCTGATCGACCGCAACACCGCCCGCCATTCGTCGAGCCGTTCCTCTTCATCCCAGTCAGGGTCGCGGATCAGCGGGTCGGCCTCCGGCTTTGACAACCGCTGCGGCTGTTTCGCTTTGGCGAGAACGTCGTCGGACCGCGCCAGCACCGCGTCAATGGCGTCAAGATCGACACCGGGCAGATCGAGCCCGTCATCCAAACGATTTTTTCGCCCCTCCCCGTCCTGATCCTGCCGACCGACCGCCGCATCGTGCACCGCAGCGTTTTCGCTCGCAGCAATGATGCCGCCCTCCCCAGGAGAGGCTGCAGGCCACGCCTGCCCGCCCACCCGAAGGCTGCGCAAGCCGTTCGGGCTCAGCGCCCAGTCTGGCGCCTGCGCTGCAATGCGCCGCCTTGTCTGCAACACGTCGCGGGCAATGGTGAGTTGGTGGCTGGGTGAGCGGATATCGCGCGCCGCCTCATGCAGGACGAGGTCTTCCATTTCGACCAGCTCACCATCGAGCCACAACGAGGCGCAGGCATCGGCAAAATGCATCCGTTCGATCAGGCCCGCGCCGACCGGCGACAGAGCAAGACGCTCATCGAGACGCGCCAGCGCGGCACTGGCGCGCGCCAAGGGCGACAGCAAGGTTTTCAGAGGCAAGTGATCGAGATCGTAACGCATTGAAAACATGGTAAACAAATTCTCAAACGGACACCAGAGATATTTTATTGTCCGGCACTGGTGATGGTTTTATGGCGCCCCTATAACCATCGATAATTATACAGTATCGATGGTGATTGATTTCAGGACGCAAATCAGTAAAAGTCGGGGCACAATGGCGCGCGAAAGCAGCGCCTCTTGACCGATCAAGGAGGCTGACCTTGGCCCAATTGCCCGATCCCGCGAGTGAGCGCCGTGCGCTGCAACTCGATACAATTGCAGCCGTCCTGCCGATGAACCGGCGCGACATGCTGGCGGAGATTTTGACGGATCAGGATGTCGAGACACTCCGCCATCTGGTCAATGAAGGCATGGGCGAGAATACGCTCCGCGCGCTAACCTCGGATCTGGCCTATCTCGAAGCCTGGTCGCTGGCCGCAACCGGCAGCCCTCTCCCCTTCCCGGCACCCGAAGCCCTGCTCCTGAAATTCATCGCCCATCATCTGTGGCGACACCAGCAACGCGAGATCGATCCCGATCACGGCATGCCAGCCGGCGTGGAAGCGGAATTGCGCAGCCAAGGTTTTTTGCGCGCATCAGGACCGCATGCGCCAGCAACCGTGCGGCGGCGCCTGTCCAACTGGTCGACATTGACCCGCTGGCGAGGGCTGGAAGGACCGTTTTCGGCACCGTCGGTCAAATCCGCTCTGCGTCTTGCCGTGCGTGCCACCAATCGTCCGCGCAGCCGCAAGAGTGCGCAGGCCATTACCGGCGACATCATGACGAAACTTCTGGGAACCTGTGTTGGCGACGATTTGCGCACGCTGCGCGATCGGGCCATTCTGATGGTTGCTTTTGCCTCTGGCGGCCGCAGGCGCAGCGAGGTCGCACGACTCTCAATGGAACAGCTCACCCTGGAAGAGCCCGTAATCGACAAGGACGGCACTCCCCTCCCCTCTTTGTCGATCCGCCTCGGGCGCACCAAGACGGCCAGCGCCGAGCAAGACGAGGTCGTCTATCTGACCGGTCGCCCCGTCGACGCGCTCCATGCATGGATTGCAGCGGCGAAGATCGAAAGCGGCAGCTTGTTTCGCGCCGTCGATCGATGGAACAATCTCGGACGCCAGGCGATTGATGCCCAAACCGTCAATGCGATTGTCAAAGCACGAGCCGCGAGCGCCGGTCTCGATCCGAAGGCGTTTTCGGCGCACGGGTTGCGCTCCGGCTATCTCACCGAAGCGGCCAATCGTGGCATTCCGCTCCCGGAAGCCATGGAACAATCGCGCCATCGCTCCGTGCAGCAGGCGTCCGACTATTACAACAACGCCAAACGGCGCAGTGGGCGGGCGTCAATGCTACTTTGAGGGTCGAATCCAGTCATAAATGTCGGTAAAACTCCATGGCTGTTATTTCATGCGTGACCACGAAAATCGGACCGAAAGCTTCGCCCCCTATCGCGACATTCCTCGTTTCCGACTTGGCCTGCACCCCATCTGTCCCCGCGCTCTATGGGATGTTTTTTGTGGGTGATCGGGGTGGAGCGCGATCGTTGCGCATGGGAGCCCACAATGTGATATCGCGATCCTTCGTAAGAAGCTTCGGCAGCGCATCGTGCCATGCCTCTCGATAGGCGCGCCGTAACTGCACATTCACGACGTCGTCAAAATCCTCCCACGTCTCATACAGCATAAAGCGATACTCTGACTCCGGATCGCGGTGCAAGATTGCTTCATGGAACATGGGTTCTTCGCGCATCGCATCGAGCACGTCTTCGAGCAGGGAGAGGAAGCGTGCTCGCTGCTCCGGAATCACGTCGAATTTGATCAGGAAAGTAGTGACCATGCTTGCACCGGTCACGCTTGCGCGGACAGGGACTCGACGAACTGGTGCTCGGAAATAATGCGGTCACTTTGGTCCAGGCGCAGCACTGTCGATCCGAGCGCGATAATGGCACTTGATCCGGGATCGACCATCTCCCACAGATACTTGACGATGCCATGATGGCCAGACGGGTCACCGTGTAGGCGGAAGCCAAATCCCTTATCGCGGACAAATTCGTTGAAGGCCTCCTCGACACGCCCCTCCAGCTCATCATGACCGCTGAAAACGCGCGTCGGCGTGAAATGGCTGCCGTCAGCGGCCCAGAATGCCTCGATCCCGCTGCGACGCTTGTCCGCGTCCGCCTCGTTCCAAACAGCGATATATCGTTTCGTGAAGTCCTGCAGGTTCGTTTTCATGCTGATTTCTCCTTGGCTTGCATCGCTGCCCAAGGATGCCCCGCCCACAGTCGCAGCGTCACCTACCTGGGAGGTAGTTTTTTTTGGCGCCCTCAGATGCTATCGTGATGCGCAGTGCTGGCGGCCTTCATCGGATGTCGGCTTGCACGCGGAGCGATCGGGAGCCAGATGGATCAGAAAGTCGAAACCTTCGGGCAGCATCTGCGCAGGTGGCGGCAGCGGCGGCGATTGTCTCAACTTGATCTGGCGCTTCGCTCGGACGTGTCGGCGCGTCATCTCAGTTTTGTCGAGACAGGTCGGGCCTCGCCCAGCCGCGCGCTTGTGCTTCGCCTGGCAGACGAACTTGATGTTCCGCTGCGCGAGCGCAACGTGTGGCTAGTCGCGGCCGGTCTGGCTCCAATGTTCGGCGAGACGGCTGTTGACGACACGTTGTTCGGTAGCATCCGCACCGCCGTCGAGCTGACGCTCGAGGCGCATAAGCCATTCCCGGCGTTTGCCATCGACCGGCATTGGAACGTGGTTCTTTCGAACGGAGCCGTGCCAGAACTTTATGAAGGCGTAAGCGCCGAGCTTCTGGAAATGCCTATCAACGTCATGCGCTTGACGTTTCGCCCAGGCGGCCTTGGGTCGCGCATCCTCAATTTCGACGAATGGGCGGAACATCTTCTGCATCGGCTGCGGCGTGAGGTCGATCTGACCGGTAATCCCGGATTGCACGATCTCTTGAGAGAAGCTGAGACACTCTATAGGCCCTCGAAGCGATCACATCCCGGGCACCGTGTCGGTCACTCCCTGGCTATCCCGTTGCGTATCCAGACGAAGCTCGGTCCGCTCTCCTTCTTCAGCACGGTTACCGTGTTTGGCACGCCGGTTGACGTGACGGTATCCGAGATAGCACTAGAAATGCTCTATCCCGCCGACGAAGCAACGAGCCGCGCCATCAAAGGCACTTCATGATGATTATCTTCGGCTCCAGTTCCGCCGCCGTGCGGCAGATCTCAACGGAGGCTCGATCTGGACTTGCCCTGATTTAGCAGATAGGCGTCACGACTCGAAATTGAAAGGTTTGTCCGGAATTACCGAACGAAAAGGGAACGTACTTGAGAATTCTTGTTATTCGTTGCTGGCGAGAGCTTCTTGGTCCACCTTCAGACTTGAACGTCTTCCGAACAGCGTAATTGCAGCCCCGACTGCCACCGACGGCGGCGCTCGTGGCCCAGTATCTCCATCCGCATCGTCTACCTCAATCTCAAGATACGTCATTAACGACGTCGCTAAAGATGTGTCTTGCGTCACGAGACCTTGCTTCAACAGGCGGTAGCAATCGGGCCGTTACCTTGAAACCATCGATAAGTATAGGCTGTCGTTCTCCTGGCAGCCACCATCTGGTATCTCGCTTGCTTGACACGGTGGTCCACCAACGAAGGCGTTCGCAAGGGCACTCGGCACCCTCATCCTTGGGGCCTTGGGTTTTTGACGATTGTCGTAGTGGTCGCACTGGCGATAGTCCAACGTTGAGAACAGCGCAGATCGCCTAAAGCGCTGTTCGCTTTGGGTGACCCGCATGTGGCACAGTTACAACTTCTTCTTTGTGGAGCCTCCACGCGAAGTACCGCGGATCGAACTCCATTCGCTTCGCTGGACTGGCGACGCTGCGGTCCATATCCAATTACGCTACTGGGTCGCAAAATGTCACCAAGGTTATCATGGTCATCTCTTTGCGCTATATTCCCAATGGATCGCTATTGCGGGGATCAGGAAAAGGACGACGTTCAGAACCTTCCAGAACCCGATGATATTGGCCATGTACATGTGGGTTTGATCGACGCTGAAGCCAAAAAAGGCGGACATCATACTTGTTGTAATGCCGCTGAGCGACATCAACCACGCAAAGATGATAAACAGCAGATTGATCAGGAAAGCTTTTAGCAGAACGTTTCTAATTCTAAGCGGCGTTTCCATCGAAATGCTCCCTTCCTAGTAAGGTGCCTTGTCTACTTTACTCAGCACAAACGTTCTCATTATAACCCATCCGGAGCGCTTTTCCGCGCGGCGTCTTCCTGAATTCCCTACGCGCGACAATCACCCTTGTCAGTTATCGTGTCGATCACAATCTCAGATTATGAGGTTGAGCGCGCCGCTGAAAGCCACTTTCAGCCTGCTGTTGAGACTTGCGGATCGTCGCCATCATCATTGTCCTGCCGATGTGATCGCTTATCCTGTTCACTCCAGGAGAGCTTGCCCTTGATCTCAGGCAGAGGCATCTCCCAAGACAGTCCCGGTAAATGAGCGCGATTCACCTCGGCGAGGACTAGCAGTTCTTGACCATCCGACTGAGGAGGAACTGACAACTTCATCGAATGTTAGTTAGCGCCGATCGATCGCACTGTCTGCAGCCCTCCTGAAAAGGATTTCATAAGATAAAATTGCCGCAACTGCGCAAGGAACGTGAAATGTTCGAGTGCTTTGACCCGTTTGATGTGGCCGACATCTTGCGCCGGGCCAAAAGCGCCAGCAATCGCCAAAGCAGGGAAGAAACCATAGCACTCGCTCGCGTCATTTGCGCCATATACCCGCTGACATGCGGCAAACATGGGATTGCCGTCAACGTCGAGAAAATCCGCCTCTTCTTGATCTGGAATCATGCCCGATGCAATGTGTTCTGCGCTTGCTCGGGGCGGCCAGTTTTCGGGTGCTGTAAGAGCGCGGCAGTAAATGACATTCAGCGGTAACTCTATCCGAAAATTGTAGAGCTTGTCCGACCAACAATAGAGAACGCCGAAAGCAGTGTAGCCAAAGACGTGACAATTCCCGTGATGAAAATCGTTATCGCCACCGAATACCTGCGCAATGACGACTCGCATCTCCTCCGGATTGCACATTGTGAATAGGCCATTGTGAAAAGAGCAAAAGCCCTTCTCCTCGATAAAGTCCACGAGCGTGTGTGGCAGAACCCCACGCAATTGCGAAAGCTCCTTATTCGATGCACGCCGAATTTGTTTAACTGGGCCATATTCGTCCAGCGCATACTGAAAATTCTCATGAATTACCGGCATGATCTATTTATTTCACCTCTTCAACTCAACATGCATTTTCTCGGCGGCTTGGGCACTGCGATACGTAGGTTCCGCTTCTTCTGCTAATGAGGATGCACGGCCCTTCTGCGCCCACGCTTATCTGAGACTGATTTTTCTCTCTTTTACAGCTTTGGCTCTCAGTTTGTGGCACTGAGAGCTAGGCCGCTTCAAACCGATCACGATTTACTGTGAACCGTTCCTGGGTTTATAGATCAGTGGGCGGAAAGCTTGGCGACAGCTGCGGCGAACAGCGAGCTATATCCAGGACTGTCACTTTCCCGCTTTCTTCAGCCTGGACCACCCGCGAGGCGATCATTCCAGTATGCACGTTGGAACGAACGTCTTATTATAATCTTCGTTCATTTTACGGGCTTCTTCGGTATATTCGAGCGGCGTTCTGTTTGGCGGCGGCGGCCAGGTGAAAGCTTCGTTGGCGCATTTGCGAGCTGCTGCCCAACATGCGAGACTTCGCGGATCAGAGCCATAAGATGCGACTCCGTTGCCGATTTTCGCCCTTTGTGATGCTCGCACTCCGGCCTCGGCTCGCTGGCTTGCCGGATCATGGACATACTTGAACTGATAATAGCCATCAAGCGAAACGTGGCCGTCCGCCACGCTGAATGACAATGCTCCATCTGCCCGACAGATGATGTGATCTTTTTCCACCGCTTCAGGTCCATTAGACGCCGGCAGGTAAGGCCAGCGAATAATTACCTCTAGCGCATCTCCCATTTGACGCATGGAACCAACGTCTACCATTGCATCAACCGGTGACTTGTCCCCACTACTGGAAACCCAATGAGCCTAACCGGCGGCAATCAGCTTGTGATCGACCTCCTCTGCAACGCTAACGTTGGCAACCAATATGGCAGTCAAGGTCAGCACAACTCCGGTTACTCGCATGATTTGCCTCGTAAAACTGTCGCCCAGCAGGATTCAATTTGTCAGTATAGTGCCCAATTCCGACTCCCGTTATGCGCGAATTATAGTGAATCAACTACCTGAATCCCCCTTCACCGCAACCATTCCGGTGCATATCTAAAACCGAGTGCTCTTGACTATCCGTCAATGGATATATCTAAGGGCTCGACTCTACCGAAAAGGCTTGTCCCAAGAGCCAAATAACTGAGCCGCATGTTCTCAGCTGAGAACAGCTTTATTGTTGTTGTCAAGCCAAAGTCATCCGACCTCGTGGAAGATCGGGAGAGACAAAACCAAATAGTCCATTTAATCGTTGTATCTTGAGTTTTTGGATTCAAAGGCATTAACTTTTCATTAACCTTAAAGTTGTTGACGACTCACCCAGATACGGTCATTCTGACGCTCAATCCTGCAATTATCTTAGTTGAGCGATTTTAATGATCCAAAGCGCCAATGCCACTATTGTCAAGCAAACCGCAGAAAAGTCGTTAACTCGGCTTATTGAAGCGGATGCAGATACGCTAAGCGCCCAGCTTCAACATCTTCGCGCCCGCGCATTCCCACCGACAGCACAGAAAGAATTACGTAAATTCGCGCCGGGAGAGGCCGCAAAGCTAATTGGAATCAGCGATGTCTATCTTCGCACGCTAGTTAACGAAGGCGTTATCGGTGAGGCTGAAAAGAACGCAGCTGGTAGGCGCCTCTACTCACTAGAGCAAATCCACTCTATCCGAAACTACCTTAGCAAGAATAAAAAAAGTTATGATCAACGACGTCGAGATGATGAGCGGCTACAGGTGATCGCCGTTACGAACTTTAAAGGCGGCTCGGGCAAAACCACTACGGCGGCACATCTGGCACAATACTTTGCGCTTCGCGGTTATCGCGTCCTTGCGGCAGATCTTGATCCTCAAGCATCATTATCTGCTTTATTCGGGATACAACCGGAGTTTGACCTTGAGCCTAATGAGACCCTTTACGGTGCAATTCGATATGATGAAGCTCAACGACCACTGAAAAGCATCATCAGAACTACATACTTCAGCGGCCTCGACATCGTACCTGGTAATCTCGAATTGCAAGAATTCGAACACGAAACGCCGCGTGCTTTGACATCGTCGTCTCGATCAACAGATAAATTGTTTTTCACACGAGTAGCATCGGCGCTTAAAAGCGTAGAGGACGATTACGACATCGTGGTTCTCGATTGTCCTCCGTCCCTCGGCTACCTGACCCTGTCGGCACTCTGCGCTGCAACCTCTGTGCTCGTTACCATTCATCCTCAAATGCTTGATGTAGCATCGATGAGTCAGTTCTTACACATGACTGCGGGCCTCTTTGATGTTGTCGAGAGGGCGGGAGGCAATGCGAACTATGACTGGTTTCGGTATGTGCTGACACGCTATGAACCAAACGATGGTTCTCAGTCGCAGATCGCAGGCCTTCTTAAGGGATTGTTTGGAGATAGGGTCTTGACTAACTCCATGGTCAAATCCGCTGCGATATCAGACGCGGGAATTACGAAGCAGACTCTTTATGAAGTCGGTAGAGAAAACTTTCATCGGCAAACATATGATCGCGCGATCGAAGCGCTCGATGCCGTCAATCAAGAACTCGAAGAACTTGTCAGAGATGCATGGGGTAGAAAATGAACAAGCGCCGCGATGCTTTACGCGATTTTTTAACACCCATAACGTCTAATCAGGAGTTCTCAGCTGAGAACACGCCCAGACGGCCACAGGTGTCTTCAGGCGCATTGCAAAGCATGAATGATGCGATTACCGGCCTTTCGAATGAAGCCGACGAACTCCGCAAAGCACTAGCTGATGGGCAGTCCATAGTGGAGCTTGATGCACATCTTATAGACGCATCCTTTGTCCAGGACCGTCTAGATGACTATGCAGGCACCGATTTTGATGCTCTATTGAATAGCATCCAAGAGAATGGTCAGGCAGTTCCTGTACTCGTAAGACCGAATCCCGATCATTCCGGTCGCTATCAACTCGCCTACGGGCATAGGCGCGTCGCCGCACTCAAACAGCTTGGGCTAAAGGTCAAATCTTTTATTCGAGATTTGACCGACGACGAATTGATCATAGCGCAAGGTAACGAAAACCTTGAGCGCAAAGATCTCACCTTTATTGAGAAGGCATTATTTGCTCGACGTCTTGAAGACCGGGGAACGACAAGAGCGGTAATCATGGCAACGTTCGGCACATCATCGAGAGGCGTTTTATCCGAAATGATTGCTTTGGCACGAAAGTTACCTGAAGAACTTATACAGACTATTGGATCGGCACCTGGTATTGGGCGACCAAAATGGGATTCGTTGGCAACGCTCCTAGCCAATAAGCCTAACGCTCTCGAAACCGTTCCTGAGTATGAGGCCCTCTTGAGCCTAAATAGCACCGAACGATTTGACGCGATCTTGGCTTCGCTCAAGCAAGCGAACAAGGCTCCACTCAATTCTGTAGATCCAAGTTGGCGTTCTGATGACTCTCAGTTAAGGGCGGTCACTAAATCCAAGTCTAAAGGCTACGCCGTCGAATTCTCAGAGCCTGAAGGAAAAGCCTTCGGAGAATGGATCTCGAACAATTTGAAGCGCTTATATGAGGAATATAAGGACAGCAAACAACACAACTAGGAGAATTTCGCAAAAGAAAAAGGCCCCCAAACGTCACCGTCGTGGAAGCCTCTCTCAAAGTTCTAGCAGACTGAGAATCGCATTTCCCCGAATCAGTGTCAAGAGTCATTGGCGTCATTTTGGCGGGTGGATTTCTTTTGCCTTTTGAAAGGTGAGAGGGAATGCAAATTCTGGGAACTGTTACGTCCGCATTTTGTGGGCGAAGGACTCATTTTACCCAAAATCCTGAACTGCAGAACAAGCAGGGCAGGAGGGTAAACCGATGGGCGATTTACAAGCAGCTCTGTGTGGCCAAGTCAGCGCTCAATCTCAATGATCGCTGCCTTGCCGTGCTCAGTTCGCTTTTGTCATTTCTACCTGACGATGACATGAATGAGAAAACCGGCCTCGTCGTTTTTCCATCCAATCGTCAGCTGTCGCTGCGTGCCCATGGCATGCCTGAATCTACGCTGCGCCGTCATCTGGCTTCACTGGTTGAAGCCGGCATCATTGCGCGGAAAGATAGCCCGACCCGCAAGCGTTATGCACATAAGGACAGGGAAGGGAGCGTTGAACTTGCCTTCGGGTTTTCCTTTGCACCATTGCTTGATCGCGCGTCTGAAATTGCCGGTATCGCTGATAAAATCCTCGCTGAACAAAGAGCCCTGAAACGACTTCGCGATGAAGTGTCGGTCATGCGAAGAGAGATAGCTTTGGCTTTTTCAGAAAACGCGGATGCATCTGCTGACCCTTCTGAGGGTCTTGAAGGGCTATTTGTTCGCTTTCGTGCTGTCGTGGATGCTATTCCTCGCCGGGCATCCCTCGATCAGCTAGCGATTATCAAGGCCAATCTGGAAGTCATTGACGAAGAATTGGCTATCGCATTGAAAAAAATGGCGATTGTTCCAGAAATGAGCGGCAGCGTCGCTCAATTTGAGCGGCAGCATAATGAATCCCTGCCAGAATCCCTCTTTGAATCTAAAAATAGCCAAAAGATTGATTTGAAGGCGCCTTCTTCGGAACCTGAGGTTCCTTCGACCCTCAAAAGCAAGAGCAGCGCTCGGGTTTCACCTGCCATTTCTCTTGACCAGGTGCTGCGAACATGTCCGGATATTCGCGAATATGGCTCAAACGGCGTCAGCACATGGCGAGAGCTTCATGATGCTTCGCAGATCGTTTCCAGCTTTCTTGGAATTAGCCAGTTAGCCTATCGTGATGCTGTAAGCTTTATGGGAGCAGAAGCGGCATCGACGGCCATTGCCTGGATTCTGCAGAAACTGGCGACCATCAATTCACCTGGCGGTTATTTGCGATCCCTTACCCAAAAGGCGAGGGCAGGGGGCTTCTCGATCAGCCAGCTTCTGTTTTCAGGGATGAGAAGCAATGGAAGCTTGGCATTGGCAGGATCGCGATGAGGCTCTGACGGCCAGGAGGCGTTTATCAGTTTCGGTACCGTCGCACACAGCACTACGAACGAAAAACGCGGTGCAAGCCAACATGAGTGTCAGCTACGAGATTTCCCGAGGAGCGCAGCGCGGATCAAATCTCTCTTGCTTTGTGCCTCCGATACCGGGGAGGGGGCTATCGATGAAGTCGGAACTATATTCGTTTGTTGTCCGGATGCGGATAGTCGCTCTTCCGCATTAAGCCGGTCTGTCTCTGAAACTGGCTCGAAGGGGTTCCCGTCAAGGTCATGACGCATCGCGTCCGTCTGGCTGCAGCTGAGATAATAGCGTTTCGAATGAACATAAGCGCCAATAGCACGACGAAGGGCAGTGACGCTTGCGTCCGGCTTGAGGAGGGGAGAAACCTGCTGAAAAAAGCCGATTGTGACCGGACGGATCGGATCACCGATCTCAGTCGGTAAAACGCCCAAAGGCTGTACCAGCAAACTTTCGATCGCCTTGCACCTGCGAAGATCCTTCTCTGTGGCAACGGGCGGCTTCGAGACGATAGTCGAGTTTATGTTCATTCTTTAAATACCCTCAGCGTCAATGACCCGCTGTCGTATGGATAGAATGTGGACAGAGTTGGACACCGAAAAAATGCCTTGCCACAGTTCCGGGAACAAAAGCCTATCGAAAGAATGGTAAATGTTGTTCTTTGCTTCTATTTGTCGGATCCCGCCGATATTGCTCAAACGGGTCATTTATTTCGCCCCCCAATTGGTGGCAGTTAGCGAAGCACACGAGTTGCGCGCATCACGGAACTGGCCCCGAGAGAAAGGGAGCGCTGCAGAGCAACCAACAGCGCCCGCGGGTTGCCACGACGGGCCTCTATAGCCTTACAGTGAGCGTACGTTCTCCGCCTTTGATTTTCCAGTCTTGCGATCCTGACCGATATCGTAACTGACTTTTTGACCATCCTGGAGTGATCCGCCAGCCTGCAAAAGTGCGGATACGTGCACAAATACATCGATTCCGCCATTTTCTGGCGTGATGAAGCCAAAACCTTTATCGTGATTGAAAAATTTTACAGTGCCAGTTGCCATGCGATCCTCTTTGATGAAGCAATATAAGTATTGCAGTAGGAGATTATTAAATGCGTCTGCGCTGCGCAACTGTTCACTATTTCCATCGACCGCCCAAGCCCGACGATTGAAACATTATGAAACCGACCGTAAGAGCATGTTCGGCCACAGCGAGGAGGAACAAGCGTGAGTATCGTTCTTCTAAATGGACCAGGTAGTCTGATCTGTGATGGTATCGATGCCGGACGGATTGAGTTCAGTATTTTACAAACAACGATCTGATAGGCGAATATCGTATGACGTTGATGTGCGTTGCAAGTTGCACCGGTTCGCCCTAACGAAATTTAGCAAGAAAACAGAAGATATAGCTTCCTTAAAGTAAAATAATTCAAATATATAATTAAAATATACGCAATTATACGTCATTGACGAAAGATATCGTTTCATCTTTATTGAGAGGATTATAGCGATCCCGACAATTGTTACTATCGTTTCAGGAGGATGCGGACGTGATCGAGCTTCCAGAAGAAGAGCGCGCAGCTGCTCTGCGGTCTAGCCAGGTTGTTGATCGAATCTGGGACAGGCCCCAGGCTGAAGAGTTCAGTCAACCCGGATCGACCGACGTTCTGCAGGCTGGCTTTGGCGTACCTGTTGAAACCGCACGCATCTTTGAGACACTAGCGCCAGTGAATGTCGGCGACTACCCAAGCACGTTCGAGGATACGTCTGCTGGAAAAGTCGGCACCAGTAACCCATTTAACGCTTCCATGGTCTCGTTTGACGTAACCGCCACCGAAGGAGATGACCTGGTCCAGGGCGGACCTGGCGCGGATTGGTTAATGGGTGGCGGTGGTGATGATATGCTCGTGGGTGGCGATGGGGATGACTACCTTGAAGGTGGCACCGGCAACGACTTTCTGGATGGCGGTGCTGGCCGCGACTCGCTGAACGATGGCGCCGGGGACGATATACTCCTTGGCGGCGATGGGGCTGATGTCCTTTACAGTTATGATGGTGACGACTATCTCGATGGCGGCAACGGAAACGACCGGCTTGCCAGTTTTGGAGGTAGTGACGTCATCCGGGGCGGCGGCGGGGACGATTGGATAGACGCCTCCCGTGACTGTTTCGTCGATGGTGGCGCCGGCTACGACGTACTCGCAATCGAATTCGGCAAATCAGAGACCCCGATTGTTTTTGATGCTGCGAGCGGGACAACACCAACCGGGGTTACCTTCCTCAACATTGAAGGCATCTCCGCCCATGTGGCAGGCGATCAGGACAGCCAGCTTCTTGGTTCGGATGCGAACGAGGCGTTCTTTTCGTCATCCTCTGGCAATGACGTGCTTGTCGGTGGGAGCGGAAACGATACGCTCGTCGATGAGGGCATGTTGGCGGGCAGCGGAGACGATCGCCTTTTCGGTGGCGAAGGTAACGACAGGCTTCAGAATGATGGTGGGGGCGGTTCGGATGAGCTCACTGGCGGTCCCGGTGCTGATACCTTCTCCTGGTTCCTGATTCCACCATCTGGCGAAGGCGTCGATCGTATTCTCGACTTTGATGCTGCAAGCGGCGACAGAATCGAGTTTTCCGAAACCGCGCAAGGGGTTACAGGAATAGACGATTTTGACGCCTTCCTTGCGGCATCACGCGACGTGGAAGACGGTGTCTACATCTCCTTTAATGGTACAGACGATTTCGGAATCCTCATCGAGAATGTGTCGCTCGCGGACCTGTCGTCCAGCGACATTGTCTTTGATGTTGGCGGTGCGTAGCGAGACAAGAAGCGCTGTTTTCGACCAATCCTTCCATCAGGGCGAGCGATGGTAATCTGGCCGCTGCTTCAGCACCGCTGGGAATTAACGGTGGCACACTTCATACGATGATACGTTAAGCGAGGAGCGCTGTTTTTCAGATCAGCGTTAAACCTGCCATCTTTGCTTGGGAGTAGAGGAGGGGGAGTTCCTGGTGAAAATCAACACTCGCCGGCTTTTGTTGGATGATTGGATTCAATCAGATTGTTGGTCGACAAGCTGACCTTCGTAGTCCTGACCTCCATAGTAAATACCAAGAATGCGAACTGTCTGACTTGTGCGTTCAGCCGTGTAGGCGATCAGGACACGACGGCGGAAGCCGAGCGTGCGCAAACCTGGCAGCAGGTCGTCACGCGCTGCACCACGCTCAGGAAAACTTTCCAGAGCGTCGCAATGGGAAACGATTTCTTCAACAAAACGTTCGCCAGCTTCCGGCGAACCCGCCCCCGCGATATAGGATTCTGTGGCCGCCAATTGATCTAGCGCCTCGGGGGCATATTCGACAGCGAAGAGTTTCACGGGGTGGCGGTTTTTCTGCTGGCGCGCCTGGCAGCTAGCTGGGCACGCAGTTGCACAGAACTAAGTGCCCGGCCTGGATCGGCGTCAAGGGCGGCGGCAGCCGGAACGACTTCGTTGCGCAGCCAGGCCTCGACGGCCTTGTCGCGGGCAGCTAGTGTGCGTAACCCGTCACGGAACACTTCGCTTTCGGTGGCATACTCGCCTGCTGCAACTTTAGCCTTGACCATCTCGGCCATTTCATTGGGCAAGGTAATGCTGAATTGTTGTGTGGAGCGGCGCATGGTGCATATCTCCTTTGTAGGATTTAATCCTACAATTATCGACCTGATGAATCAAGACGAACCAACGTCAAAACTTCAGTCGCAAGCCATGAACACCTGCTTTAGCCACACAGAATGTGGAGTTGCCCACAACATTGGGCGTTTTGCTCCGGTGCCAACCGAAAAATTTTAGCTTCGACCAGATTTCTGGTTTGGTCCGCACTTGTAGGCACGATTGATTAGCAAAAAAGCGAGAACCTGCAATTACAAAGACGTGGAAATCCGTAGCGCATATCGTCGCTGGCTGGATGAGGCCGAAACTCGCCTGGTTCCCGTTTGTAAAACCGACATTCTGAAACGTCCGGAACAATTGCCACAACTTTGAACAAGAACCCGTTCATGCCCAGGATAATCTACGGTGTAGTTCTATCAACATGGTTCTGCGGAATAGCTGTCGCTGAGGATGCTCCTGGCATCGCCTTTGAAAATAAATTGGCCGCGTGCGTGACGGTCACAGGAGAGAAACCTGTCGTAAAAGCGAAAGTCCTCTCAGTGAAAGCCCATTTTCAAATGCACAAGCCTATTGGTGACTGTGGATGCTTTTCGGCCCGGGTAGCCTATTCGAGCAGCATCGATATGGAAGGTGTGCCAGAATTTCTGCAGCAAGGCATTATTCCAATCAACAAGGATGCGGTGAAGACGCTCGTTCTCGCGAGCGAGGCAAGTTTGGTTGGCGATCGAGAAATCAACGTCCAGTTGGTTTGCGCAAGACCCACATAGCCAACTTATGAGTGAGGTGATTAACCCAATATCGTTCCCCTTTGGCAGGTCCGGACGCACGACCAATGGAGGTACTGGTTCACCTTCGCTCTAATCTCCACCTCTCGTGAGTTGGCGCATTTGCGCCAAACCGAACCAGTTGAAGGCAATTTCGTTAGCGGTAGCAAACGGGGCTACGTCCGCCTGGACGACTATAGGCGCTCCGTCCCCCACACGAACGGCCATTCCGCATAACGTCATACGGACAATCACACGTGCCAATATATGGAGACCGAACAGGTTGACCTGATCGGCGCGCCGGAGCCAAGTGAGTTGCAGCAGGCGGCGCCATTATTCGAGGGACTGAAACCGGCTTTTGCCGCACAGGCGGCGGATTTTCGGCCAAGTAAAGCTCGGATATCCATCCCGTTCGATTGGCGTAAGTGACGCTGAACCATCCGGAACGATAGTTCATAACCTGCACCCTTCTACCTCTCTCGATAACCGTAATGACCCGTGCGGCTAATGACGGCTCGGATCTCATATTTACCTTGGCGGTCGAATATAGCCATTTTCCGATGAAAGGGTGCTGGTCAGCCGATGGCGGCGGCTGGTTTGTCAGTCGGTGAGTTGTTGCCTGCACGAAGCCTAAAGGCTGCGGAGCCTGCTCGGTTGCCTGGATTGTAGTCTGTGGTTGAATTGCGTCTGGTGGCGATACTGGGGCCGGCGTGTCATTCCCGAAAACCTTCGTGAGAATGAACAGGGCAACTGCCCCAAATATCCAGTTCTTTGCCTTCGACAATTTTGGATCCCCCAATCCCTCAAAAGATCAAAGCAAAATTTTCGGAGGCTGTCGAGATAAAGCCTCGCTTTCGGCACCGCGCCCCGCACTGTATCGCGGTATGATACAAAACATTGGCTCCCAGCTGTATCAGGATATGATACAAGTCACAGGAGTAACTCATGATCCGTTCCTACAAGGACGCCAGAACCAAAGCCGGTGCTGGCGCTGAACAAATCGAAATTGTTGACTATCACTGAAAGGAAGAAGCCATGACCAGTAAACTCCCCCCGGTCCATCCCGGCGAAATCCTTCGGGAAGAATATCTCATCCCGCTCGGGATGAGTGCAGGCGCGCTTGCCAGGAATCTGAATGTCCCTCGCAATCGTATTGAGCGTCTGGCGACAGAACAGACCGCCGCGGCTTTGCGCCTTGCAAAGTTCTTCCGGTCCACGCCCGAATTCTGGATGAATATGCAGTCAGGTTACGACCTCAAAACGGAGGCAGTAGCCATTCAGGATCAACTCTCAGCTATCCATGAACTGAAAGCGGCCTGATGTACCATGCATTTGATGCAGATCAGGCACTTTTTTCCAGAAGGTCCCAAAGTTTCACGCTAACGACAAAACCGCTAGGCATGAGATGTGAAAGGTTCTTTTGGTAGCCTGTGGTTTCTTCTTGTCAGGGTAAGGGCACCCATCACTCCCTGGATTGTTCGACTATATTCTGAAGGAGAGAACCAACGGCTACAGATTTCCCTTGAACTCGGTAGAGAAGCCGCAAACGTCGAAGTTAGTGTAATGGTGCCCTGAATGAAGAATAGAACGTTCATTGCGATCGTCATCGCTATTGCACTTGCCGGAATTGATGTCCCAGT
Organism: Brucella lupini; assembly: GCF_002252535.1. Lineage (NCBI taxonomy): Bacteria > Pseudomonadati > Pseudomonadota > Alphaproteobacteria > Hyphomicrobiales > Brucellaceae > Brucella > Brucella lupini. Next base: position 91,040 of record NZ_NNRN01000029.1, on the reverse strand, counting down.
ACGGGCCGACGGTTTCAAAATTCACGAGCTGATGCCCATCAAGCAAGAGTTCTGGTCAATTTTCGATACCTCCGCGCATCATGCGGAAGAACCGACTAACTTTCGGATGTCCTGCTGCGGAACAAATGACGACCAGTATTTGATGATCGCGATTGATCGCCATGTCGACGAGCAGGGACAGGAAAACAGAACGAACGAGGATTATCTCACAGAGCTGGATGCCAGTTCCGAAAAGATCGGGTTCAAGATCGAGAAAATTGATGTCTCCCCTGCAATTGGACGACCTATCCGCCTTCCGAATGTAGGCGGCCTCAAGGGGGTGAATATTTTTGTCGTAGAGAGCGGAGACAGGCTCACAATCCAGTCGGCCGCACCGACCGAGGGGGCCGCTGAGAACAATGCGCGGAAGGCCTTGGAATTAGCAAAAAGTACGTCATTGGGCGATGAACCGGTCTATGGGTTAAGCGCTTCTCACCCCGGGTGAATTCGTCACAGGAAGCGTCAATTAGCTGGGCGCCACCTTCATTCAGAGCTTGTATCGCTTTGTAGATCGCCTGGGCTTGAGCGTCGTTTAAAAGCACGGGACGGCTCCGTCTGGGTATGGGCAGTTACAATATGGCCGTAGCTGAGGGGATTGATAAATTCCAGACGGCATTCAATCCAAGTCAAATGCGAATTTAATCATTGCTCACAGCCGTGTTGGATGACTTCTCAAAAGAGAAAACAACAGGTCCGGATTTCTTTCACTGAAATGCGAACAGGTGACCGGCCTGTAGGAAGTCACCTGTTCTGATGGAGCTTTCGCGGATACTACGATCGCAATTCGTCTCAAGCCTGTCCGAGACGTCTGCGCAGTTCTTCGTTTTCTGCGCGCAGTTTTGCGGCGAGTTCCTTACGCAGCTTCAGGTTTTCAGCTTCCAGTGCAATCAGGGCCTTTAGATCGTCGCTCGCCCCCGCTGTCGATTTTGCCTTTACTGCTACAGGTGCTGTTTTGCCAGCGGCATTTTTCCAGTTGTAGTAAGTCTGTTCGCTGACTTCCAACTGCTGCAGTGCGGCTTTCAGTGTGGTCTTACCGCCTTTGGTCGTCTTTTCAACGGCAGCAAGAATTGAAGCGCGTTGTTCGGGAGTATACTTCTTGATCGTGCGGGTGGCTGGTTCAGCTTCAATGGGGGCCGATTTTGCCGCGGCCCTGGTCGTTTTAGCGGCAGGTGCTGCAGCCGCCTTTACAGGCTTGGGCTCTGCTTTTTTGCGAGGCGCGCGAGTTTTCTTGGTGTTACCCACAGGCTCGGCGGTTCTCACCTCAACTGGCGTCTCGTTTACTTCTGCAATGGTTTCGTCTGCCATGGTATGCTTCTCCAGATCAATGTTCGAAAATTCATTTAGGTGTCAAAAATACAGGTCAATGGTTGATGTAACAATAAGGCCGTGTACATCATGTGTTCCAGATGAGATAGACTTCCTTTCAGGGCATATCGATCAGGTCAGACATTCTGTTGAGTGTTGAAAATCCGCCGCATAATATGTAGCTACTGCTAAAAGCCCTTTGACGCTCGTGGAGCGTACCTTAAAATTTCCCCGGGAAAGCTACTGACGGATGAAAAATCCAAACCGTAATGTTATCGTTGAATATAAGAACAAGCGTGCTCGCAAGGGCTCGGCGTCTTTGTGGGGAAATCAGGATCTGAAGTCGATTGCCCAGCAAGTGGAGGCGGAGGCGGATGAGCCGCAATCTCCCATGGATGCTCAGGTCCAGCCTGATCTATCCAAGCCGATTGAGCGCAATACTGAGATCACGCCCATAAAAGCAATATCGCAGGCCGAGCCAGTCATCGAGCAAATTGAAGAGGCTCTAAACGAGCCGAAACTTTCCAACATGGACGCCTCGATCCCGGAAGAAGCATCCCTTGCAATGGAAGAGCTGCAAACGGCAAACACGACGGGAAACGCTGCTGTCAGGGAGAAAAAGCCGTCTGTTCGACGTCCTGGGAAAAAAACAGTCCCGCAGAAGCGAGAAACGACAAACCGGCTAATTGCCGAGCCTGATATTCAAGCTGAATTGTCAGCTCTCGAAATCGAGAATGCCGATCTGAAACGCGAACTGGCCACCAGATTGGACACGGAGAACAGGCAGTTGCTCAAAATGCTCCGACGATTGGAACAGCAGTAGATAATCGGCTAAGACTGCCCTGCTGGCCTCGTAACTGATCTGTTCATGCGTTCTGGTGACTCGTGTCAGAGCTCTGGTTGCCAAAATTATTGTATCGTCAGGCTTAAGCTGACAGCATTTCTGCACACTATTGCTGCATGTATAGGGAGGTCGATCACGATGAAGTCACTGGGGGAACGTCTCGTTGCGCGGTTGAAGAGTTGGCGATCGAAGAAGTCGGCTTTGCCGGAGGAAATGCCGGATGCTGGACCTAAAGCCAGCGAAAGCCCTGAGCAACTTGATCCTATATTGCCAACGCGACTATCCATCAAAGTTACGACCAAAGATCCCGATGAAGTGAGTGACAAGGTAACCCGGCAGGCTGAACGGGTACCTCTTCAGGAGGTGTTATCGTCCACCGAAGAGCTGCAGGCGCCTGAAGAACCGCCAGTGGATGTGAAGCCTGAGAGGAAGGTGGAGCGAGCGGCGGAAGCCATTACTCTACCTCCCGTTCCCAAATCACCGCAAAAGCAACGTCGCGTGAGAAAGCCAGGCCCAAAGATTGAAGATGGGCCGGTGACAGACGAAGAACTGGAAGGGCTGGAAGCGGAAAATGCTCGGCTCAAGCTTCTGTTGAATGAGCGGTTGAAAGCGAAGCAGGGTAGTTCAGAGAATTGACAGGACGTAAAACTTCGATCGATTTAGGTGAGCTATAGGGAGTAGTGATGGCTGTTACATTGTTGCATGGAACCGGAATTCTCGTCTGCGATAGCGTTGATGTGGGCGGAGTCGAATTCAGTATCGCTAGCTCTGAAGACGGTCCGGATGTGACCAGGCGTGGTAAAGTGTGGGGAAACAAAAAGGCAGTTGCAGCAGCAATGAACGCCACAAAGACGGAGCTTGCCGTGCCCGAGTCCGATGGTTTGCTTCTCCTGGACATTCAGGACCTGGATCGCGATGGTGGGGCGCTGTTCACTGTTTTACAACCCGCTACCGCCTGACGACGGCACGGTCCATAGCGGTTCGAAACACTGCATCGCCGGTTAACCGGTTGTCGCCTTGATCAAAGTCAACCATTATAGAACCGAGCGTAGGTCTGTCTGAACGAAGTCGTCTCCTACATAGAGCAAGGGACAGTCATGCTCATGAGCAACTTCATAGGCAAAGCAGTCACCATAGTTGAGCGAAGCTGGGTGAATGCCTTTGCCCCATCTGGCGTAAGCGTTGGCGACCCGGCGTGCGGAAGCGGCTGTCACGGATACGATTTCGAAGCCGAGCCCGGATATCAATGCGTCAACCTCTTCGCCGACATTACGTCGCGCAGCAACAATGAGGGCTTCAGTAACTGTTCCGGCGGAAATCAATAGCTCATCAGCCTGTTCGATTGCCGTTATACAAGCTTCGCCTTTCGGCTCATTAAGCACGATCGCCATGAGCGCGGATGTATCGACAGCGATCATATGGGCATTCCATCGTCGTCATAAAGAAAATCCTGACTACGCGCAGCATTAGCCCCGGGTAATGCTTTAGTCGCTGCCGTTGCCCTGACCCTTTCCATCAAAGCGCGTCGGCCCTTGGGCCCGGGTGCCGCCGCAACGGCTACAAGGCGTGCGATCTCATGGCCGCGACGGGTCAAAATGACTTCATCCCCGGCTTCCGCCCGCTTTACCAGTTCGGTGAGCTGTCCTTTCGCGTCACTGACAGATACGCGCATCGTCCAAGTTCCTTTGTGTTTCGCTCATACTTAGCATAATAAATGGTCCATGTGATGGTCCATGTCAATAATTACTGGGGAGCAGAGTTTGGATCTGACGGATCGGTCAAGTCTGATCAATCCTCTTCACGGAGGACACGTGGCGGGATTGCCTTGAGGCAAATGAGTACGCGCGAAGACGGAGACGGGGTCGATATATGCGCAGCCATTTTTAACTCTTTATAGGAACGTATAATTTTGTTTGCTGCGATTGATTGATGATCATTATCACGGCTTGCGATTTTGTCTCAGTCCGTCCTCTGATCCTACCGCGCTGATTGTCGAGTTGATGGCTGCCGGATTGTCCATCCGGTCAAAGTCAAATTTTTTTGGAACAGTTGTGCACATGCATCAAGGGATACTGACCAATTGGTTCATTGCATCCTGCAAATCAACACGACGAGAGCGTAGCGAACGGAGCAGGTCGGAGACACGCGCGCCTTTAGATTGGCCCTGAATATTAAAGATGGGGTGCTTGCGGCCTCCCCTGCCGGCATCAAAACGTGCAGATTGAGTTCCGCATTGCAGAACCATCTGACGGTCTGGACATGACAAGACGTCGCAAACTCTGGGGTAAACGGGCGATTGCAGTCGCAACGAACGCACAGAAGGTTGAACTGATACCTTCTGATGGCGATGAGCGGCTACCTTGACTGTTGAGGAAGTTGATCGTCACGACGGGGTCTCGTTCAGTATCTCCTGAAAGCGTAAGATTTATGGAAGCGTTTTGACCGCTTGGGTAAAGCGGGTGTTTTCGAGGACTATTTTTCCATTTTGGCTGGGCTTGATGAAAGCGCTCGTCTGATTGCTATGTTCGACAGCACCGTCATTCGTGCCCAGTGTCTGCAGCAGGTTCTAAGGGGGGCAGGAAGGTCAAGCGCTCGGCCGTTCTCGTGGAGGGTTCGGAACTAAAATCCATCTGAAAACCGACCGAAATGGTCAGCATCTTGGATTTGAACTGACCGGAGGCGAAGCTTCCGATAGCAAACAGTTTGAAAGCCTATTGGAACCTGGCCCTCAAGTCAGGCACCGCGCTATCATTGTTTACAAAGGCTATGATAGCGACGTTAATCGAGAGATTGCGAGAAAGGCTGGGGCTATCTCTGTGATCGCTTACAGATCAAACAGGCGGAATATTCCAAAACATTTTGCCACGGCGCTTTATCGAGGTCGCGCCGGTATCGAACAAATGATGGGGAAGCTCAAACGGTCCAAACGTGTCGCATTACGTTGCGAGAAAACAGCAAGAGACTTCCAATCCATCGTCGCAATCGCAGCTGCTTTCATCTTAATCAAATCCGTCCACACGGCCTAGGCTTAGACGCTCTCACGTCTACCGATATGTTCCAGGCAGATTGCTTGCACGGCTACTTGCAACGCCTTTATTTTCTGAGTGAGCCACTCAAGCTCCTCACTGGTGATTTCATAACTTCGTGAGTAACGGGCACCTATATAGGCCCGATCAAGACGGTCAAAGCAGCGTTTTGCGAAGTGGCTATTGTCAGACCATATTTCCGTTAATGGAGGCGCAATGCGCTCCGCATGTGATCGTAGGAAGGAAAGCCGGTGGGATTTCGGATTATACAGTGTCTGGACATGCAATACGCAATGATAAAGCCTTTCTACTGACTGGTGCAGATCAAAGGCCGCTTCCCTATAAAATCCACGCTCCAACGCCTCTTCTGCCAGTTCAATGCGATGCACGGCATTTGAAAACGAGTGATCGAAATCTCGATGCATTTCGATCCTGGCGGCTTCCGAGCCGGGCGGCAAGGGGTCCACGAGAAGTGATCCGGGAGCTTCATAAAGCATGATCCCGTTCTGGACGATCTCAGCGAAGAAAGGCCGACCGTTCGCGAGCTGATCATTGATGTCCATGATGGAATGGACGATGAAATTGACGCGGGTTGACAGGTGCCCCGTGACTGTCAGTTCGCGCGAGAAACGTTCCCGGGCCGGCTTCCAGACACGCGGGCTCGTAAAAAATTGGGAGCTGACGATGACTAGCAGATTGAAATCAGTGCGCCAGTTATCTGCGGGGCAAGTGCGAGGGCTTTCCCGGCGCCCATCCCGAACGCCGTCACCGTCTGAAGGAGACCCGAACAGAACCAGTTTGAGAATACGTCCTCCTTTCTTTTTGTCCGACATTTTGCACTTTTGTGCATCCTCGAATTCATCGAACAGGATTCGTATAACCCGTTGCAGTTCGAGGCATCTGTTGCTTGTCAAATGATCAAGACGTTCAACGAGTGTCTCATTCGAAGCGGTTTCCAGCGCGAGCCTGCGGCGGACGCTTTTCATGACACTGAACCATTGGCGCAATGTTGTCTCATCCGTATAACATCATTGAGCACAGAGCGGATTTGAGGCCACGGAAATTCTGAACAATCGTCCCAGACATTGCCTTCACGCAACATGGCGTCAAGCTTGGCTTCGATGCCGACAAACGATGTCGTTGGTGTGTCAGCCATCATGTCCAGAATACTTGCGGCTCGCTCGCCGGCCGCGTGTTCGGCCTTTAACGTGGCCGAATAGCCAATTTCCCGATCGGCTTCATCCCATCGCGTCTGATGCGCCGCAAGCTCGGTTTCCGCTGTAGCGCAAGCTGCCGCTTCGTCGGGAAAACCATCGAATATGTCACGGATTGCTGTGACTGAATAAGCAGCAACACGCTCGCCATCCGGTAGCGCGATTATTGCACAGGGGTAATCAACTGTTTCAGCGAGTTGTTGCTCGAGCGATTGTAACCTGCGACCGTGGCTCTCCATCGAAAGATGAGCATCCTGCCAATCACGCCAGAGCGTTAGTACGGGGTCGAAGGATGTTTCAATTTCGGCTCTGTTCTCAGCAAAGGCATCGAAACCCAGAGTACCGACTGCGGCGGCAGTACCCGTTAATATTTTCCTGCGGGTGACGAAAGGGAAAGTCGTGCTATTGTCAGAATCAGCCATGATCTGAGCTCCATACAAGCTTGATTGTGGTCAGGTCGTGCCGGGTGGTTGCAACACTCGGTACGACCGTTCGTAACGTAAACAGCATACACATAGATCGGTTTCCGGATCAATCAAAATGAACAGGATATGGCGATTATTTTGATGAGTTCTGCGCAATGTCGGGTGGCTAGAGCAGCATTGAAGCTTGGTGTTCTGGACTTGGCCAAACTGACGAATATGTCAACAAACACAATTGTTCGCTTTGAACGCGGTGAAAAACTCAAGGACGGTACGGTCCTCCACGTTCAGGCTGTCTTGGAAGCCTCCGGTATAGAGTTCCTGCCCGCGGACGAACATGGCAGGGTGGGCATACGGTTTGACGAGCCCGTTTGAGAAAACTTCACGGCTACTAGCCGCTCTTGTTGGTTGTTCGATTGCCAGAAACGTAAGAAGGTTGCGTATCAATTGTCATGGGCACATGGAGGAATCTTAGGCGCCGTTTGACCATCGACATAACGGACCAGTAACACCAAGGCTTGAAAGCCCTAGCGGCCTTGCAAGGCAAGACTATCAAGCAATACGCTCTCGAACGTTTATTCCCCGATGTTGCAAGTGCTGATCTGGTGTGGGGAGAGCTGAAAATCTTGCTAGGAAGTCGCATCGTTGATGGACTTGCGTGCAATGTTTCCACCAAAAGTTTCGGTCAAACGCTGGATGAAGAACTAGCTGGGGATTGCACTTGGCGGTCTATATCTTTGCGACGTTTTTACGGACGGGGTTGAGCGACCTTTTGGGCGAGGCGGGAACCGTTCAGCGGGCTTCATACAGTCCTCTGAATTCTGCATCGGCATAATATGTCAGCTTGTTGGCGACGACCGGTCGTTGGCCTGAGAGGAAGAGCAATTCGAGGTGTGGCGGCAGGTTGCGGACCTCATCGGGGGTGAGCAGGGCACGCGCTGTATGGTGTTGGGCGTGAGAAATACCAGACTGTTGTGAATCGAGTGCCCGGCTCATGGTCTGGAAAACCACAGTTTCCTGTCCGAGCAGGTCGGAGACAAATTGGGAGCTGTCGTGATCGTTGACGCCGAAGACCTGGAGGACGCCAGCATTCGATAGAAAGGTGCCAGCACGCTTTCCATAGGTGGCACGAAGCTGGTGAATGTCCTGCAGGATGGGCCAGAGCTGGACGCCGTAGCCTGCCATAAGCCCCATTGCGCGTTCAACGGGCGCCAGATGGCCAAGGGCAGCGAACTCATCCAGCAGATAGAGTATCGGCGTAACCGGTTTTGTGGGATCGCGTGCCATGTCGGTCAGGCTTTGGCTGACGAGCAGGCGCAGCCAGCGGGAATAAGTGGCAAGCCGATCGGGGGAAGGACGAGAAACACCGAGATGTTGCGGCGTTTGAGGTCGGCAAAGCGAAAATCGGATCTACCGAGGACCGCAGCCATTCGTGGGCTGTCGAGGAAATGGGTGTGTCGCTGTGCGGCGGAAAGGACTCCGGCCCCCTCGCGGTCCGATTTGCCGAGGTGGCGATTTGCGGCACGGGCGATCAGGCCGGCTGACGCTGTTGAGGCCCGCATGTCTTTCAGCAGCGCTGCGAAAGCTTCAGGGGGAAGGGTGAGATAGTCTCGAAGTGTCGCAAGGTTTCGTCTGTCGCGCGGCTCATGGGCGACAATATGGAGGATCAAACCGGCAATGAGTGCTTTGGCTTCCTCATTCCAGTGCGCATCACTTCTCATGCCCGGTTCATCAAATACGAGAGCGTCTGCCAAGGAGCTTGCATCTTCCGCGACATCGAGACTCGTTGGATCGAGCTCTTCCAGCGGATTGAAGGCGGCTGATGGCTGACCGGTAACGCCGAAGGGATCAAGGACGTGAACGGGGCCGAATTGCTGTCGGGCGCGGCTGGTGACGCTGGCGTTTTCGCCCTTGGGGTCGATACAGATTACGGAACGGTCGGCGATAAGCAGGTTCGGGATAATCGTTCCCACGCCTTTACCGGTACGCGTCGGTGCCATTGTGAGCAGATGGGACGGGCCTTCATAGCGAAGCAGTTTTGCGGACTTCGGATCGCGGCCGATGAGCAGGCCAGAATCGGCGCGGGTGAGGGCAGCGGTTTCCTTATCGGTAGCGAAGCGGGCAGACCCGTGGGTTTCGCCGTCAGGGTCCCCGAAATGATTAATCAGCGGATTGGTGATGAGGCGGAACAAGAAGAGAAGTATGAATGCTGTAAAGGCGGTATTGCCCACATACCAGAGCATGTCACCGCGGGCGATATTGAGAGAACGCATCCCATATTCCAGGATGAAAGCGAAAACGAACACGACAAGGAAGTAGAAAACTCCCACCTGAAAGATCGTTCTTCCAAAACGGAATGGAGCCGAAAGTAGGGAGGCCAATGCCCACAGTGGATCTCGCGCAGCAGCACGCAGCATATTCCTGAATGCTGCCCATGCAAGCGTCGCCTGATTCATTAAATCGCTCCTTCGTTGCTTGCGCCGTTCGAGGTTTTTTCGAGCAGATCGGCAAACAGTACCCTGTCGGATTCGCGCGTGAGAAAACCGGGCAATTCACTCTTTAACCATTCTTTCAAGCGTCGGGAAAGTTCCTCATCCTTTCCACTTTCAATGCGATGCAGGACAAGCGCGCCAAGCAGTACCTTGCGGCGTGTATCGTTGGCGCGTTCCTGTTTCGATAGTCTGGCCTTCAAAGCGGAACGCTGTGCATCCAGTTGGGCCAGACGTTCCTCGATCGATTTGCGAGCCAATGTTGCGCTCCGTATGTCAGTTGTGGGAGAGAGTATCTTCGCCGGCGGCCTTCAGGAACATGCCAAGGCCGACACCGAGGGCTAGAACCGCATAGGCAACAATCCAGTTCGCGGCGTCCGGGCGTGCTATGGTTGAGGCCAAAAGCACCGTAAGAAGATTCTGGCAAAGCCGATATGGCTGTTTCCGCATTCCACCTTGAGGCGAGCTATAAGGGTTTTGTCGGTCACGATCTAATCCCTTGCGTTGAGAGCTTTAATTCTGTTGAGCGCCTCGTCGGTGCTAATTTCGTCAGCCTTGAACGCAGCATCAATGGCGGCAAGCGCTTTTCCTTGCGGCAGAAAATGCGGATCATCTGCCGTTGCAATGTGTTCTGGTCGTGTACTGGTCGCGGGAAACACGATGCCGGTTATCTCGGGATTGTTCCTGAAAACAGCCGCGATGAGGGCGTCGACCGCTTCCGTGTATCCTCTCGGGAAATCCCGGCTCACCGACAAGTCGCCGTTGGTCGTCCTGATTGTGACGCCACCGAGTGCAGGAAGCAGATCGAACATTCGTGTCAATGCGTTGTTTGTTTTAGCCGTGAAGTGCAACGGCTCTTTCGTGTTTCCGACCATCAGGAGTTGCCATGGCGGGCGACGCAGCTGCAATTCGCTGAGCCGTTCGAATACGGATTCTTTATCGGTGCCTTCAAGCATTAATTCCGCCTTTCCTGTTGCGAGGTTTAATCCCGGCGGCCAAATGCCCAATTGGCGGCGAAGCTTCATTGCCAAATCCAGAGCTTCGGTCATTGCAGCCAGGACTGGCTTCGGTTTTATAGTGTTAACACTGCTGCAGGTTAACACCGAAGATTGAGAGAGCAAAGCGAATTGCGATGTGAAGGGCGCACTTACGAGTTGCTTCGCAACTCAATGCGGTTTACGCTACATGCGCTAACAACGATCTTGATTTTTGCAGAGAATATTGGCGTGGCTATTTATCATTTAAGCATGAAGCCGATTTCCCGATCCAGGGGACGAAGTGCCGTTGCGGCCAGCGCCTATCGCTCGGCGTCAAAACTGACGAATGAGCGTGATGGCATCACCCATGATTACACCAACAAGAGCGGCGTGGAACATGCCGAGATCGTCTTACCGGAAGGTGTCCATGCGGAATGGGCGCGGGATCGTTCAGCCTTATGGAATGCAGCTGAGCTTAGTGAAAAGCGCAAGGATGCGCGTGTCGCACGCGAATTTGAAATTGCATTGCCGCATGAGTTGGCTGCGGATCAACGGCTTGAGGCAACGCGGATCTTCGCCCATGAGCTTGCCGATCGTTATGGCACAGCAATCGACTTCGCCATTCATGCGCCGCAAAATGACAGCGACATTCGAAACCACCATGCTCATATAATGATGACTACTCGGCAGGTGAGGGGGGATGGTCTCGCCGACAAGAACCTGCTTGAGCGAGAAAACAAATGGCTTTTGTCAGCGGATCTGCCAACCACGGATATGCAGCTTCGTGATCTCCGCATGCGGTGGGAGGGGATTGCGAATGAAAGCCTTGCACGGGCTGGACATGATATTCGCATTGATCACCGTTCGCATTTGGAGCGGGGTCTTGAGATTGAGCCGACGGAGCATATGGGAGTTCATGCGACGCAGATGGAGCGGCGCGGTCTCGACGTGTCGCGATCACGGCTAAATGAAGATGCGGCGCGGCGCAATGCGGAGTTGATCCGTGGGAAGCCGGAACAGGTTCTTGAGATCATCACGGGGGAGAAAAGCGTCTTTGACCGGCGTGATGTTGCGCGAGCGCTGCATCGCTACATCGACGACGACATTGGAGAGTTCCAGAGCGCCTTTGCCAAGGTGATGGCGTCACCGGCCCTTGTTGAACTACAGGCGGAAAGCCATGATCCGGTCACCGGAGAAATTGGGTTAGCGCGCTATTCTACGCGCGCAATGGTCGAGATCGAATCTGGTATGATCGAATGCGCGCAGCGGATGCACGCGTCGCACAGCCACAGACTGAGCGATCATCATCGTGTCGATCGCAGGTATGTCGAACAGGCGATTGGGCGTCAGGATGCTGCGATCCGGACAAGCGTTTCCAGCGACACCGCTGACAAGGTCGAGCGGGGTGAGTTAGATGGCGTCGCGCGCGATCGGCTTATAGACGCTGCACGTCTCTCCGATGAGCAGCGGGGGGCAATCAAGCATATTACCGGGCCGGAGCGCATTGCTGCCGTTGTCGGTTATGCCGGTGCTGGCAAGAGCACCATGCTGGCGGCGGCGCGTGAGGCATGGGAGGCAGAAGGCTACAGGGTTCACGGTGCAGCCTTGTCGGGCAAGGCAGCCGAGGGCCTGGAGGAGAGTTCTGGAATTCAGAGCCGCACCCTGGCATCGTGGGACATGAGTTGGCAGAACGACCGTCGCACGCTTAAGCGCGGCGATGTGTTTGTGATCGACGAAGCAGCCATGGTGGGAAGCCGGCAGCTCGCCCGTTTCATTGGCGAGGCCGAGGCGCGCGGTGCGAAGATCGTTCTTGTCGGCGACCATGAGCAGTTACAGGCAATCGGGGCCGGCGCTCCGTTCCGGGCGATCACCGAGGAAATCGGCCATGCCGAACTTTCTGAGATACGCCGGCAGCGTATTGACTGGCAGCGGGACGCGTCGGTTGCCTTCGCCACGCACCGAACGGCTGAGGGCCTGAGCGCCTATCGGGATCGCGGCAATATCAGCTTTGCCGAGACTGGCGAGGATGCGCGCGGTCAGATCGTGCGTGATTACCTTGCCGACGCGCAAGAGCGTCCGGATGGCACCCGGATTGCGATGGCGCATCGCCGGGCCGATGTTCGCGCTATCAATGACGCGATCAGGGCTGAGCTACGGGCCCGGGCCAACGTGCCCGGCGACAGCCGGGGGTTGTTAAAGAGCGAGCTGGCACCTGGTGCTCTTGGTGAAGGTTTTTTCTTCCAGACCAATGACGGAAAGCGCGAGTTCGCACCGGGTGATCGCATTGTGTTTCTCGAGAACAATCGCGACCTGGGCGTAAAAAACGGGATGCTTGGCACCGTCGAGCATGTCGAGGTCGGCCGGTTGGGTGCCGGCCCCAGGATCGTTGCGCGGCTTGACGCGCCGAGCGGTGCGGAAGGGCGCAGCGTCAGCGTGCCGATGGACGACTATCAGGCGGTCGACCATGGTTATGCGACGACAATTCACAAAAATCAGGGCGCAACTGTCGATCGCGCCTATGTGCTGGCCTCGGGAACGATGGACCGGCATCTGACCTATGTCGCTATGACCCGGCATCGTGACGGGGTACAGCTCTATGTGAGCCAGGACGAGTTCAGCAAATTGGATCCTGGCCAGCAGGCAGGCCGAATGTTGGTTGCGGGTCGCCTGGTTGAGCATGGGGTCGCACCGTTTGAGCACAAGGAAGGCAATAGTCAGAGCTATTTCGTGACGCTTGAAAACGATAGAGGTGAGCAGTGCACGCTATGGGGCGTTGATCTTGAGCGGGCCATGAAGGCTGCGAAGCAGGCGCCGCAGATTGGGGACAGGATCGGCCTGCAACATGTCGGTTCGGAGCCGGTTCGCCTTCCAGACGGAACGGAGACGCACCGGAACGCCTGGAAGGTTCAAGAAGCGGGCGAGCTTGCTTATGAGCATCTTGAAAGCCGGCTGTCGCGGTCGGGCGTGAAGGAAACGACACTCGACTATACCCGCGACTTTGCCGCGCGCCAATTTGCCGAGCGGCGGGGGATCGCAGAGCAAATGGGAATCGTAAGCGAGATCGAGATCCCGGCGGAGCGCGCCGGGCTACGTGCGGAGCGGGAATCGATGGCCGCGGATCACGCCGGTGATCGACAACAGCGCCGCAATTCGTTCGAGGGCCTGAAACTCGGGCGCGGCGCAGCGGCCGGGCGGGTGCAGCAGGACGGCACGGGTGAGAGTGGCCCGCCGGTCGAGCAGAAACGGCCGCAGCAAGCCGAGAAACGGCGGCGTGGCATGTTCTCTGACCTCAGGCTCAATGCACGTTCCGGGCCGTCCAGGCAGCAAGAAGAACAGCCGGAAAGGGAGCAGAGCTTGCAGTCGGTGCCTGTACAGGACCGCCCCGATACTGACAGATTGGCCGAGCGGTCGCGGCGTCAGTCGCCCCTGGAGACAGCCGTTGACCGCTATGCGCGGGTCTATCAGTCGATCGATCAGCACCAACGTGATGGCTTGCCGGTTCTTGATATGCAGTGGCGGGAGATGCACGCGGCCGGGCAGCAGCTCGACCAGGTGCGCGCGGGGACAGAAGAATTGTTGGTTTCGACATTGCGGCATGATCCGCAGACGGCGCGCGCCATGACCGAGCTTTCCGGCCGGGAGCGGGTCGCCCATGTCATTGACGGGATAAAGCGCGAAAACGCAGCGCTGCAAGATCCCAATGTCAGGGCCGAGCGCTTCGTGAATAGCTGGCGGAAGCTGGACGGTGAGCGTCAGAAGCTTCGAGGCTGGCAGCACGACGAGGCGCGGGGCAAGGTCGAAAGCCAGATGAGCAGCCTCGCCAAGAACCTTGAACGCGATCCTCAGGCAGAATCTATCGTACGCGGTCGCTGCAGGGAGCTTGGAATCGGGCAGGAGGCCGGTCTCGATCAGAGTTTCGCCCGTGCGTTGCAGGAGCAGATAACACGCGGCCAGCGGATTGATGGGGGCTTTGGCATAGAAATGTAAGGCAGGGAGAACATGACGGAACTCGACGACAACAGAGACGGCGTTGGGCTCGCAACGCGTGAAGAAGATTCAGGCGATCCGGCGGCAGCCTTCGATGCGCTTCGGCGCACGGTCGAGACGCACGGTGCACAGATCGGTGCGGAAATGACCGTGATGCGTCGCGGCATCGAAGCTGCTTTCGACCAGCTCGAAAGAATCGAGCCTCAAGCCGATTACAAGCCCCAGCTCGCACAACTTGTACAGGCGCTCGACAATGTTGCGGAGCGGCTGAACGGCATCGAACAATCACCCATTCTTCGGCAGGGCGCGCAACACTATGCAGGGATTCTCGAGCGCAGCGGCGAGGCTTTGGTGAGAACCGCCGCGCAACAGCTCGAACGACAGGCCTCCGACCTTGAACGCGCCAGTCGTAATCTTTCAGCGCGTGTCTCGGGAGCGCGCGAGCGCGGTAAACAAAACAAGTTGGTCTTTAGCGCGGTGGGGTTCGGTATCATCATCGGTGTCCTGGCAACGTTGTTTATGCCACGTATCCTGCCTGGAAGGGTTGATATGGCTGTTGCCTCCATGGTCATGAACGATGACCGTTGGAAAGCCGGGATAGCCCTCATGGAATCGGGAAGTCCCGAAGGTTGGCGTAGCCTCGTCGAAGCAAGTGAACTTGTACGAGCCAACCGGCAGTCGCTTGGTGCATGTGCCGAGGCTGCCGCTAAGGCAAAGAAAGATCAAAAATGTACGATTACCGTGACAACGCCTGCACAGTGAATAACAGCTCGCCTCCGACCGTCCCTCTCTTATCACAGGCGTGCCAAAAGGACGGCCCGGGGGCAGGCTTGAGGCAATGAGGCGTTGAGTGATAGAGGAAGTACTTAATCACTCAAACAGTTCGGCGTGGGTGCCAGCGCGCACGAAAATCACGCTGTTGCCCTCGACCTGATACACCAAGAGGAAATCGCCGCCGATATGGCATTCCCGATGGTCGGCCCAATCCCCTTTCAGGGCGTGGTCAAGCCATTCCGGGCCTAGCGGCTCGTCGTTCGCTATCAGGAGCAACATGGCCTCCTTGAGCTGGTGCATGTTGTAGCGGCCAGAACGGGAAAGCCGCTCCCAATCCTTCACGAAGCTCTTGGCAAAGTCCGTCGATCTCGGCAGAGAAGCCCGCTTGCTACTGGCGGGTTTCTTTGTCGAGGGCATCAATCAATTCCTGTCCGTCATTGAACCGCGCACGCCGGGCTTTCATCATCGCGCGGGATTCCTCGATCGCGGCGCGCGTCTCGGCGTTTGGCACCTTCAATTCAAAGGGCAAAGCCTTGTCCTTGGCCACGCGGGTCAAGGTCATCCGCACCAAATCGGACACGGTAAGCCCCATTTCGGCCAGCACGGCGGCCGCCTCGTCTTTCAGGCGCTCGTCAATGCGAGCGCGGACAAATGCACTAGAAGCCATGACCGGGCCTCCTTTCTCTGCCCTGAATGTAGCTCATCTGAGCTACAGTTTCAAGGAAGCTCGTTCACTCGATTTATCTTCGCTGCGGCGGATTTACCCGTATGCGTTGATGACGGCCAGAAAGGCCGGGCCATAGCGTTCGAGCTTTGTATCGCCGACACCGGGCAGGTCGGCCATTTGGGCGCGTGAAACTGGTCTGGCTGTGGCCAGTTCGATCAGTGTCCGATCGTGAAAAATGACGTAAGGCGGGACATTTTGCGTGCGCGCGATCTCTAACCGCTTCTCGCGCAGCGCCTGAAACAGCGCCTCATCACGCTCCGAAAGGGCGGATGTTACCGATTTTCCACGCGTAACAGCACCACGTGATGGCTTCGATTTCGGCGTGACACGCAACATGAGCGCCTGCTTTGCGCGCAAAAACTTCCTGCCTGCCTCCGATATCGACAGACCGCCATGTCCGGCAAAGTCGACATCGATCAGCCGCTGCGCGACCAACTGCCGTACGATCGCGCGCCATGTGTGATTGTCATGCTCGCGGCCGATTCCGAAAGTCGAAATCTGGTCGTGGCCGAAGCGGCTGATGCGCTCATCCTCGACGCCAAGAAGGACATCGACAATATAGGCTTGCCCGAACCGCTCCCCGGTTCTGTGAATGCAGGACAATATTTTCTGCGCAGCTATTGTTCCATCGAAGAGAGTTGGTGGTTCGGCGCAGGTATCGCAATTGTCGCATGGTTCGCATCGATCACCGAAATAAGACAGCAGCACCTGTCTGCGACAGCTCGCGGTTTCGGCGAGCCCAAGAAGTGTATCGAGTTTCTGCCGCTCCATCCGCTTGCGCTGATCGGGCGCGTCGGATTCTTCGATGAAGCGGCTGCGCAGGACGATATCGTCATAACCGTAGAGCATCATCGCCTCGGCTGGAAGTCCATCGCGCCCCGCACGCCCTGTCTCCTGATAATAGGCTTCGATGCTTCCTGGCAGATCGATATGGGCGACGAAGCGAACATCCGGCTTGTCAATGCCCATCCCAAAGGCAATCGTCGCCACCATGATGACCGCCTCGTCATGCTGGAATCGTGCCTGGTTCGCCTCGCGCGCATGCTTCTCCATGCCGCCATGATAGGAGAGGGCGTCGTAGCCCAGGCTGCGCAACCATTCGGCTGATTCTTCCGTCTTCCGTTTCGAAAGACAATAAACGATGCCGCTTTCGTTCTGGTGATCCTGAAGAAAGCGTTTCAACTGCGCACGGGGATTGTCCTTCTCCATGATCGCGTAGCGAATATTGGGACGGTCGAAACCGGCGATAAAGGCATCGCGCTTGTCAATCTGCAGATGCGAGAGGATTTCCGCACGGGTCGGCTCGTCGGCGGTTGCTGTCAACGCCATGCGTGGCGTATCGGGAAACTGCGTCATCAACACATCGAGCTGCCGATAGGATGGCCTGAAATCATGCCCCCATTGCGACAGACAATGTGCTTCGTCGATAGCGATCAGCGAGAGAGGCACATCGCTCAGGCGTTGCAACGTATCCGGTCTGAGCAGTGTTTCAGGCGCGACATAGAGCAGATCAAGCGCCCCGGCATGGATATCACGCCACAAGGCCAGCCTGTCATCGCCAGCAAGGTCGGAATTGAGCGCCGCTGCCTTTACCCCCGCCTGTCGGAGCGCGGAGACCTGATCAGCCATCAGCGCCAGTAGCGGTGAAACCACGATCCCCATGCCCGGCCGCGCAAGGGCGGGAATCTGATAGCATAGCGATTTGCCGCCGCCCGTCGGCATCAGAACGAATGCATTATTGCCTGCTATCGCATGCGACACGATCTCCGCTTGCCGCCCACGGAAGGAATCGTATCCATAAATGGTTTTGAGAATGTGGATCGGGTCGGTCATCATCAGCGGTCAACGCATCATTTGTTGTTCAGATTCGGCGCCTACATACATAACAGACATCAGCGGGAAACCAGTCCTGCAATGCAAGAAATGATGCCAGCGATTATTCCGCACGGACGCATCACGGATTTCAACTCAGCAAGTGGGAATGGGCTTTGAATGTCTGGGTAGCTCAGTTCGATAACGAATGGATCGGCGAGTTGTTCATAAGGGATGTTTATAAAAACATATATAAATCAAATAGTTATCAAAAATCAGATAAGATACATTATGGAACAGACATAATGCATGTTATATGCTTTCATATCGAACCACATTGTCCTGCATTCCCAGTCTCGTTCCACCCAATCGGACGTATTCACCTGCTTTTATATAGGGCCCATCTTTCTATGTTGCTGAAGTGAATAAGTTTTCCTGATCGGTATACGATCCTGTGGGGTGTCGAAGGTTCAGCCGGACGCGATCGAGGATCTGACGTGCTTGTGAAGTTGCGAGCTTTGAACGGCTGAATATTATCCATGGTGGTCTGGCCAACAAATTGCAGCTACCCGGCAAACTAGGTTCTGATCTGATCGATATCAGCAATAATCTGCGCCGGCTCTTTGTCGAGCGGCATGTTTGCGGGATCGCGTGCACCATCAAGACCGCCTATTGGGTCTGCTTCCAATGCGGCGAAAACGGGATCGAAGTCTTCCTGCTCAGATCCAGTTTCACTGTGCAGCTCGAAGGTCTTGCGCAATGCTGCGTCCGAACTCAGGCTGCGAACCAGCACCTCGGCGATCTGGCGCCGCGCGATCGCACCATCGCTTGGATTTCCGGCCAGAGGCTTGTCGCCCTGCAGCATGACGATCCGATTCTGATCGGACTCGTTATAGTCGAACCAGGCCGGGCGAACGATCGTGTAGGGTAGACCACTTGCGCGAACGAGACGTTCGGCTCTCCGCTTCCAGTCATGCGAGCCCTTCCGGTCGGTCGCCCCGATCGCCGTCATGAGCGCAATGCGTACCTTGCGGCCTTTCAACGCTGCAAGGACATTGCGCACACCTCCATAGTCGACCGCCTCCGCTCCTGCCGGATTGCCATAGGTCCCCTGGGTAAAGACGATCGCATCAATGCCGTCGACGGCCTTGGAAAGCGTATCCTTGCGCGTCAAATCTCCAACGACGATTTCCGCTTCCGCAGGCAATCCGCTCGCCTTTTTGCTATCGCGAATTAAAGCCCGCACGGCGTATCCATGTTCGAGGGCAGAGGCGACCACATGCCGACCAATGCTGCCGGTTGCTCCTACGACCAGGATGGTGGATGGGGGCTGGCTCATGACTATTCCTCTCTATTGCACGCTGCCGGGCTTGATGAATTTTTCCCAGAATCGGACGGCGTCGGCGATCCATCCTTCTGCGCTGGTGCCGGTTCCCGGTCCAAAACCATGTCCAAGGTTCTGGTATTTCCGGTACGCCACCTCGGTGCCTGTCTTTCGAAGGGCCGCCACGCGCCTCTCCATCGCCGATGGCGGAGCTATGCCGTCCCGCTCGCCGACGACGACGAAAGTGGGAGGCTCATTGGCGGACATGTCGGAATGCCCGGTATAGGCCATGACGACGGCTGAGGGCTTCGGAAGGTCGCCGCCTCCGAAAGCCGCCGCCCCGTGCGAGCCGATCGCCGCGGCCATCCGTGCACCGGCGGAACTGCCCCACAGAGAATAGTCCGCAGTGCTCACGTCGAGCGCATCCGCGTTACGGAAGACGTACGCAAGAGCAGCGGCCAGGTCTTCCGTGGCGACGCCACCACCGGAACCGACGCGGTACTTCAGCACGAAGGCATTATAGCCCGCCTTGCTGATCTCGGCGGCGTAGGGAAAGCCCTCGTGGACGGAGCCGACATAGGCAAACCCGCCACCCGGCGCGACGATCGCGAATGGCGCACCCGGCCTGCCGCGGAAAAAGAATAGGCCCGTGTTGGCCCGGCCCGGTTCGGCCCGTTTTTCCTCGGGCGTGTAGATATCGTAGAAGATGGTGTTGCCGTCATCCGCATCATTGATCATACGATTGAGGGCCGAGACCACGACATCGGGATCGACATTGCTGTGATAGGGCAGCAGCGAGCCTATCTCGCTGATCGGCATGGTCTCATCGTAGGCGCGATCGTCCCAGGGCAGGAGCAATCGTGCGTGTCCTGCAAAGGCGGGGTGGTTCAAAAGGTTGGCGAGGGTGCTTTCCGGGGTCATACGATCTCGAGGACCATCTTCTTCGACTGCCGCTACCGTACGCTCTGCGAGGACGCCCGAGGGAGCAGTCCCGTTTTCATCCGCGTTGACGCTGGAAGCGCCGAGGAAAACGGAGGCCACCAGGCAAGTCTGTCGCATTGCGGCCAGGATCGAAGATGTTTGCGTCCATTCTCTCCTCGTTTGCTTCAGTTCCGATTCAGGTGTGGCCGCTTTCATTTCCTGGTGTCCAACGCGTTGAGCCACTCCGTGACTTGTTCGATCGTCTGCCGCTCCTGCGGAGCTTCCATGGAAAAGCCCTCGACCAGGTGGGCACCCTTCGCGCGATCGGCCACGACACTGAGGCTGTTTCCCAGCCCATAGCCTCCGTGCGTGACGAGTGGGATGAGGGTTTTGCCCGAGAGGTCGTGCGCAGAAAGGAACGAACGGAGTAACGGCGGCGCGGTCGTTCCCCAGATCGGAAAGCCGAGAAATACGGTTGCATAGGCGCCGATATCAGCGACGCTTTCTTTCAGGGGCGGCTCAAAGCCTCGTTCGGTCTCCTGCTGGGCCTGCTCGACCGTCTCAAAATAGTCGTCGGGATAAGGGTCTCTCGGCATGATCTCGAACAGGTCGGCTCCAATTGCCCGTCTGACCTGCCCCGCGACCACACGCGTGTTCCCGCTGCGCGAAAAATACGCGACGAGAATTTTTCCCTGCGGCAGTTGCGCGGCCGCGGCCGAAGAAACCGCCGCGGCTCCGCCTGCCATGAGCAGCGAGGTCATCAGGATCTCCCTTCGCGTGAGGTTGTTCAAAACCATCTTATTTCACCTGGATGCTGGTCAGGTTCCCTTCGCTTATGAGCCTGACAGCACGTCTTTCCTTCTCAATTTCATAGCTGTCACCATTCAATTTAACGCCTGCTATGGCCCCCGATAAGATGCTATAATCTGCATGAGCCTTTTAGATGAACTAACAAATCTTTATGGAAAACTTCAACGACCTTGCCGCCTTCGCGGCTGTTGCCAGGGAGCGAAGCTTCACACGCGCCGCCGCAAAACTGCGCGTCTCCCCGTCCGCGTTGAGCCAGACGCTTCGCAACCTCGAAGAACGATTGGGCCTGCGGCTTCTGACCCGAACGACGCGCAGCGTCGCACCAACCGAAGCGGGCGAGCGTCTTCTGCGCAGTATCGCTTCACGTTTCGACGAGATCGAGGAAGAGCTGGCCGCTTTGAGCGAACTCCGCGACAAACCTGCGGGAACTGTCCGGATTACCGCCGGTGAACATCCTGCCATCTCCGTCCTGCAACCCGCGCTGAAGCGATTTCTGCCGGACCATCCCGATATCAACGTTGAAATCATCATCGACTCCGGCCTGACCGACATCGTGACGGAGGGCTACGACGCGGGCGTGCGCATGGGCGAGCAGGTGGCGAAGGACATGATCGCCGTGCCCATAGGGCCGGAAATGCGCATGGCGGTCGTCGGATCGCCCGCCTATTTCGAGCAGCGTCCGGTTCCCCAGACGCCGCACGACATGACCGCGCACAACTGCATCACCATCCGGTTGCCGACCTATGGCGGGCTGTTTCCCTGGCGGTTTGTGAAGGATGGGCATGATCTGAAGGTACGGGGAGAAGGACAGCTGGTCTTCAACAGCATGGGCATGAGGCTGCCTTCGGCCCTGGACGGACTGGGACTGGCTTACATGCCGGAGGATCAGGCGCTTCCCTATATTGCTGACGGCAGACTGGTCCGGGTTCTGGAAGACTGGTGCCCGCCGTTCCCCGGCTACCACCTTTACTACCCAAGCCGACGACAACAATCGCCGGCCCTGGCCCTGCTGATAGACGTTCTTCGCTATCGCGGAAGCTGACGGCCATCCCTCTGCCATCAGGATGCGTTGTTCGCGCTGTCGCCCCCTGTCACATCATAGGTCGCGCCCGAAATCATGTAGGCGTCGTCGCTCGCCAGAAAGACGACGGCCGGAGCAATTGCCTCCGGAGGAAGCCAGGGCACGCCCAATGGCGATTTGGCGGCGAGCTTGTGCTTCGCTTCGGCTTCGAGCTTCTCGATCGGTTCGTCGTTATCCAGATCGTTGATCGCTTGCGCATAGCGCTGCCTGTGGCGGGTGAGCGGCGTATCGATCAATCCGGGGATGACGGCGTTGACCGTGATCCCATATTGCCCGAGTTCGAGCGCTGCGGATTTCATCAGGCCGATGATGCCCCACTTCGACGCGGAGTAAGCCGCCCCATCCTTCGTGCCATGCCGCCCTTGCGTCGACGAGGTGACGATGATGCGTCCGCCGCCGTTCTTGACGAGATACGGCGCCACCGCCCGAATGGCGTTGCACGTGCCGTTCAGATTGACGTCGATCTGGTCGTGCCAGTCCGCATCCTCCATGTCGAGGATCGGCTTGAACGCCTGGATGCCGGCATTGGCGAAGAGGATGTCGATCTTGCCGAAGGTTTCGGCCGTCCATGCAGCCGCTTCTCGCAAGGCCGTCAGGTTGCGCTGATCAAGCTGGCGGGCGGCCCAGGCTCCGCCTGCCGCCTCGACGAGCCGACCCGTTTCATCGAGATCGTCGCTCGTGGCAGGCTCGACCTCCAGCGTCTTGCTGACCGGTCCGGCGATGTCGATCCCGACCACGGTCGCGCCCTCGCCCGCAAATGCTACGGCGGTCGCCCGGCCGATGCCGCGAGCGGCCCCGGTGATGATGGCAACCTTGTTCGTCAGTCGCTTCGACGACATTTGTCTATTCCTCCTCACATCGTTGGGCTTTTCTCAATATTGACGCGACAGTCTGATTATCCAAGTAGCGCGACGGTCTAAGCGATCACTCCGCCGGTTCGGGGAAGGTGACAGGATCCGTCGGATCTGCATTCTTCCGGTTGGCGGGCAGAATGAAGATCGCCGTCAGGATAAGCGCGATCAGGTTCATGATGGCAGCTCCGATGAAGACCGCGCTCACCTGATGGCTCATTTCAGCTGCACTGGCCAACTGCGGATTGGCGTTGGCGGCGAAGATCACGATCAGCACGCTGAGGCCGATGGAGCCGCCAAGCTGATGCGCGACGTTGACAAGGCCCGAGGCCGCGCCCTGATCGCGGCCTTCCACGCCGCGCACGCCGGACGTGGTCAGCGGCGCCATCGCGGCGCCGTTGCCGATGCCGATCACCACCATCGGCAGGGCGAGCTGCCAGAACGATGCGTCGGCGCCCGCAAATGCCAGCCAGAACAGCCCGACGCTGATGAGCAGGAGCGCGCCCATGAGCATTGGGACGCCGCCCACCATGCGGGTGACACGGGGAATCGCCATCGCGGCGGCAAATTGCACGAGCGTCATGGGCAGAAAGCCCAATCCGGCTTGAAGCGCCGAATAGCCCAATCCCCGCTGCATGAGCTGCGTGCCGAAGAAGAAGAAGGAAACGATCGAGCCGACGTAAAGCATGCGGGCAAGATAGGCGGCGGAACGTTCGCGGCTGCGCAGGAGACGCAGCGGAAGCACCGGGACGTCAACACGGCCTTCATGCCACACGAAAAACCCGAGAACTGCGATCGACAGCGCCATCGTCACGAGGGTTGCCGGGGCAAGCCAGCCGGCATCGGCGGCGCTGACCAGACCATAGACCAGAAGTCCCACGCCCACGGTCGATGCGATGGCGCCGATCACGTCGAACCTGCCCTTCGTGGGCGCATTGTCCGGGATGTAGCGCGCGACGGCAAACATCAGGCCGATGCCGATCGGAATGTTCACCAGAAAGCCGATCCGCCAGGACAACAGGCCCGCGAAAATGCCGCCCAGCACCAGGCCGAGGCTTGCGCCCGCGCCGGCGACGACCGAATACCACGCCAGAGCCCGCGTGCGCTCGCTGCCTTCGGGAAAGGTGGTCGAGATGATGGCCAGCACGCTCGGCGCGAGGATCGACGCGCCAAACCCCTGTACGGCCCGCGCCGCGATCAACTCGTACTGGGTTTGGGCGATACCGATCACCAGCGACGCGAGCGTGAACAGGACGACGCCGACCTGTAGGATCCGTCGCCGCCCGAACGTGTCTCCCAGCCGGGCGGACAGGAGGAGGAAGCCGCCGAAGCAGAGCAGGTAGGCGTTCTGCACCCACGTCTGCATCACCGGGCTCATGCCCATCGTCCGCCCTATTTCCGGCATGCCGGTATAAACGATGGAGAGATCGAGCAGGATCATCAGATAGGCGGTCAGCACGACACCGAGAATGGTGTTCGGGCCGGCTGACCGTGCAACTCGTGGGGACGTCATCAGTATGGCTTTCATTGGTTGGTCTGTCCGGCTTTGGCCGGCTTGCATGACCACCATATAGGCTAAATCAACTATGCTGATTAGGCGGTATTATCCGTATGCGCCATTTAGCGCAGCTAAAAAATCCAAACCTAGCGTGCGATCTTACGCCGGCAGGGCAGGCTCGCCCGACATTGAGCAAAACAGAGCCGTCGGTAACGCCGATGGCGTTTCACACTTCGTTCCGAGCGATCGTAGCCAGTTATTATCGCGCGCTCCGTATCATGCGCCGCAGCACATCATCGCGCCGCCAGAAGTGATGCCAGAGAGCGGCCATGGCATGCACGATCGCGACGACAAGAAGGGTCCAGCTCAGCAGGCTGTGCAATGCGGCGATGCGGAAGGTCAGATACATGGCAACGGTGCCGGTCACCGGCAGCGCCAGCAGGAGACCGTAGAGGGCTGCATGGGTGACGCCGGCGATCATGCGCTCGAGCGTCGACATGTCCTCGGCCGGGGGCGGCCTGCCATAGGTGAAGCGGAGGACGAGCTGGCTCAGCGCCAACGTCATGATCAGCCAACCGCTCCAGGCATGAACCTGATGCAGAAAGAGATCGAAAGGGCGCGGCTTGAAGAAAAGGTGGGCCATGTGGGTGCGCTGGATCGCCCAGGCTGTCGGAACCTGGACGATGCACAGAACGAGCACCATCCAGTGCATTGCGCGCTGGTAGATGGAGAATGCTCTCGCAGAACGCACTCCCCGACCGAAGACGGACGGCGAAGACCTCAACGTTCGATCTCAAACAGGCCACCCGCACGCCAGCCGTCCTCCCCCGCAAGCTGCCGGGCAAAGGCGTCGTTTCCCGGAAGGGGAAGGATCACATGGCTCGAAGCGTGGTTCGTCGCGTCCATCGGGGTCATCCATTCCTGCGGTAGCGGCGCAGGAACTGCGCATTGATGGCGACGATGATAGTGCTGGCCGACATGAAAACCGCGGCCACGGCCGGCGTCATCAGAAAGCCGGTCCCGAAGGTGATGCCGGCCGCCATGGGGATCGCCACGGCGTTGTAGGCGGTCGCCCAGATCAGATTCTGGACCATCTTTCGGTAGGTGGCGCGCGAGAGGCCGAGAATGGCAGCGACATCACGCGGATCGCTCTTGACGAGGACCACATCGGCCGATTCCACCGCCACGTCCGTTCCCGCCCCGATCGCAACGCCGAGATCGGCCTGGACAAGGGCTGGCGCGTCGTTGACGCCATCGCCAACCATTGCCACGGAAAGGCCGCGCGCCTGCAATTCCTTGATCTTGTCGGACTTCTGGTCGGGCAGCACCTCCGCGAAATATTCAGAGATGCCGAGTTCCCTGGATACGGCTTCAGCGACACCCTTCGCATCGCCCGTCAGCATTATGGACTTTATCCCGAGGCGGTTCAGTTCCGCGATCGCTTCTTTCGATTCATTGCGCACGATGTCGGCAAGGGCGAACAGCGCGCGGGGCGCGCCATTGCGAACGAGCACGACGACGGTCTTGCCGTCCGCTTCCAGCGCGTTGAGCTTCGGATGATCGATCGCGCTGCCTTGGCGAGCCAGATGGCCGGGGCTGACGATCCGAATCTTCTGGCCATCAACCTTGGCCGTGATGCCCTCGCCGGTGATGTTGCTGACCTCGGTGGCCTTGGGAATGGTGATGCCGCGCTTTTTGGCCTCGGCCACGATCCCGTGCGCAATTGGGTGTTCCGACTGGCTCTCCGCAGCGGCGGCGAATGCCAGTTCCTCACCGTCGTCGCCACCGGACAGGAGAACGACGTCGCTGACGCCGAACCTGCCCTCGGTGAGCGTGCCGGTCTTGTCGAACACGGTGGCATCGAGATTGCGAGCGCGCTCGAATGCGGCACGGTCGCGGATCAAGAGGCCGTTGCTGGCGCTCAGAGACGTGCTGACGGCAACCACCAGCGGCACGGCGAGGCCGAGTGCATGGGGGCACGCCACAACCATCACCGTCACCATGCGCTCTATGGCGAACTCCAGAGGCGAACCGAGGATGATCCACCAGACGAAAAGCGTTCCGAACCCGACGACGAGGGCGACGTAGGTAAGCCAGGCGGCCGCCCGGTTGGCGAGGTCCTGCGTCCTGGAGCGGGTTGCCTGCGCCTTCTTCACGAGGTCAATGACCTGCGAGAGATAGGTCGAAGCCCCCGTCGCGATCACTTTGACCGTCACGGCATTGGCGCCATTGATCGCTCCGCCGATGGCGGAAGCACCCACAGTTTTGGAAACGGGCCGCGATTCGCCTGTCAGCATGGCTTCGTTGAAGGCCGACGATCCCTCGATGATCTCGCCGTCGACCGGTACCTTCGCGCCCGGACGGATAATGACGCGATCGCCGGGCTGAAGTGCGGAGATGGGCACCTCCTGCGTCGAGCCGTCGGCCTCGATCCGCGTTGCGGTGTCGGGAAGCAGGCGGACCAGCTCCTCCAGCGCGCGGGACGCGCCCATGACGGAACGCATCTCGACCCAGTGGCCGAGCAGCATGATGGCGATAAGGGTGACTAGCTCCCAATAAAAGGCTTCGCCCGGGAACCCGAACGTCACCGCGGCCGAGAAGAAATAGGCCGCCGAGATCGCCAGCGCGATCAGCGTCATCATGCCGGGCTGGCTCTTGCGCAGTTCGGAGGTAAAGCCAGTCAGGAACGGCCAGCCCCCATAGACATAGGCGATGGTGGAGAGCGCAAAGAGCACAAGACCGTCGCCGGGAAACGACAATATGTCGGTGAGGCCGAGCCAGTGGCGGATCATCGGCGACAGAAGCAGGACTGGCGGCGTGAGTATCAGCGACACCCAGAAGCGGCGGCGAAAGTCGGCGACCATCGCCGCGTGGTCGTGTCCGCCATGCCCGGCATGTTCCGCATGGGTCGAGCCGGCTGCCGCGACAACCTTGGTGACGTCGTGGGCAGCATGCTGATGATGCTTGGGATGGGCGGCCTCTTGGGTGTGTGGCGAGCTCATTCGATCTGGTCCTTCGCTGGCCTCTGCGGCAGCTTTGTCGCGCTGTCCTTGGAATCAATCCGAGGGGTGACTCACGAAAGCCGCCTCTTCGGCGGTTACTTGCCGTGATCGGCGAGCCACTTCTGCATCATGGCGATTTCGCCTTCCTGGGCTTTGATCACCTCTTCGGCGAGTTTGCGGACCTCGGGGTCCTTGCCGTACTCGAGCACGACTTTCGCCATGTCTATCGCCCCTTGATGATGGGGAATCATGCCGCGCATGAAATCGGCATCGGCGTCGCCTGAATATTCCATCTGCATGCCGCTGTGCATGCGATCCATGGCGTCCATGTACGCCTTGGTCGAGGGACGGTCCGAAGCAGACAAATTCATGCCGGACATGTCATGACCCATGGAATGGTCCGGATCCATCTGGCTCTGGGCAAATGCCAGACCCGCGCTGATGGCGAGCGCACCGGCTATAAAGATCGGAGTAAGCCTGTTCATCGTTTTCTCCTGGTCAGGATGTGGTTGCGGGGTAACCGGCGTCTGCGAGAACGCGTTGAAGCGCCGCCTCGGTGGCCGTGGTTTCGACCTTGACCGTGCCTGCGCCAAGATCTGTTTCGATCCTGGCGTTCGGGTCGATCGACTGGATCGCTTTGGTGACGGACCGCGCGCAGCCGCCGCAGGTCATATTCGCGATTTTGAGTTGCATGAGAAATCTCCCTAGTTTGGATCTCATGCTGCTCAAGATGGGGCTTCCAACGATGGTAAGGTCAATGGGACCGAAAAGAAAAAGCGTCTATTGACCTTACCATCGTTGGAAGTCTGATTGTCCCTTTTGATTTGTTATACCGAACGAGAAGGAGGTGGTGATGAATGCCCCGTTCGAACAAGTGGCGTGTTTGAAGCGTCATCGCTGCCAATAGTGGGCAGACCTGTGCCTCCTGTGTCGATAACATCCCGCCGGGGCACCAGTTTCCGGGCCGCGACAACAACGTTTGCTTCGGTTCCGCATTCCCACTCGAAAGCCGTGATCGTTGCCGCGGCGACCCGGTGATCTTCAAGCCAGTGACCAGCCTGCTGAAACAACGACAGCGAAAGGAAAGCCAGATGCCACAAAATCACGAAGCGCATGGCAGCGCGTCGCAGGGCACGCATAGCTCTCACGGCAAACCCTATCTCATGTTCTGGATCAACATGATCCTCGGCCTCATCGTCATGTACATCGTGATGTTCTCGATGATCGACGGCTGGGGCGATTTTCACAACAACTTGAATATGTTCTACATGGCCATCACCATGTGGGCGCCGATGGGCATCTTCATGCTGGCGACCATGCCTGGCATGTTTCCCAAGCGCAGCGCCAACATCGCACTTTATCTGGCATTCGCCCTCGTTACGGTCGGTTCCTTTTGGGCAACCCGCAGCCAGGCGCTGATCGACGATCGGCAATTCATCGACTCGATGATTCCGCATCATTCAGGAGCAATTCTGATGTGCCGGGAAGCTGACCTTGCCGACGCCGAACTGAAGACCCTGTGCGAGGCGATCACCAGGGCGCAGCGTGAAGAGATCGAGCAGATGGAACGCATCAGGCAGCGCCTGTAGCTCGCGCCAGGGATTTTGATACGAGCGATCTGCTGTTGTTCGTTTGGACGATGGTCAGCGCCGGTACTGTTCCTCGGAAACCTGCTCGAGCCAGTCCACGGTCTTGCCGTCGAGGGCTTCGGAAAAGGCGATATGGCTCATGCCGACCGTCGGGCTCGCGCCGTGCCAGTGCTTTACGCCCGCCGGAATCCAGACGATGTCGCCGGGCCGGATTTCCTGGGCAGGACCATCCCATATCTGCACGCGGCCGACGCCCGTCTTTACGATCAGCGTCTGGCCGAGCGGATGGGCGTGCCAGGCCGTGCGCGCGCCCGGCTCGAAGGTGACGGTCGCGCCGCTGATCCGGGCCTCGCCGCTGCCCTTGAACGGATCGTCGACGCGGACAGAGCCGGTGAAATTATCCGGTGAGCCCGCCCGTGAAGGCTGGGCGCCTGTTCGAAGGACGGTGATTTCAGAATTTGCATCATTGGCCATCGCAGGCACTCCTATGATTGCACTTGAGAGAGCGAGCGCGGAGACTCCAAGGAACTCGCGCCGATTTTGATTGACGCCGGGTGGCATGGAGATACTGGCCTCACGTTCAGAATTGAAATCAGCGGACGACGCATCGAGCGACGTCCTTACTTCTTCTGAAAGACCTCTTTCGCGATCGCCAGAGACGAAACCGCGCTTGGCCATCCCGAGTAGAACGCCATATGCGTGATGGTCTCGACGATCTCATCCTGGGTCAGGCCGTTCTGCAGGCCGATGTTGATGTGCGAGCGAAGCTGATCGGGCCGATTGAGGGCGATCAGGGCGGTGATGGTGACAAGGCTGCGGTCGCGCTTCGAGAGGCCAGGACGCTCCCAGATATCGCCATAGAGTACGTTGTCGGTCAGTTCGACCATCTTCGGCGCGATGTCGCCATAGAGCTGCTGCGCACGCGAAGGCTGCTTGGCCGCCGTATCGGACGCGGCGGGAGTCTGGCTTTGAGCGTTAGCCATGGTGGAAATTCCTCCGGTAAGGATGAGGCTCGCGACGACGAGCAGAGTTCGGGCGGTCTTCTTCAATGTGGCGATTCCTCTTGGTAGGTGACATGGCGCCCAGGCGATGGCCCGAGCGCCACATCGCTATCGGCGGCTACGTGGTCAGGAAACGAGCGTCCGGTTGAAGAACGGCGTCATCTTGCCCAACGCTGCTTCGACATATTTCGGAACCCAATAGGTTTCGATGTGCTGTGCGCCCTCGATCTTGAACAGTTCCTTGTCCTTCGTGCCGGTCGCCTTGGGGAAAGCGTCCTCGGACATGTAGAGCGTGTCGGCGACACTGCCGGCGATCATCAACAGCGGAACATCGATGAGATCGATCTGATCCGTCGCGTCCCAACGCATCAGTTCCATCAGGCTGCTCGTGGTATACTTGAAGGTCGAGCCGGGGTGTGCGTTGGTCTTCCAGTAGTAGACATAGCCCTGCCGATACAGGGCGAACGGCAGCGCTGCGATCTGCTCATCCGTCAGTCCGGCATCACCGGAATAGAGAATTTCTCCACCGGATTTTTCCTTGGCGCGAGCATCGGACGCCTGCTTCAGGCGCTGCTCGATCGAATCGAGCTGCGAGTCCTGGAAGCCGTTGCGGCGAACGCGCCCCGAGTTGAACATGCTCAATGTTGCGACCGACTTGAAACGCTTGTCGGCTTTGGCGGCCGCCAGGGCGTAACCGCCGCCGCCGCAAATGCCGAGCAGGCCGAGGCGGTCGGCATCGACGCCAGGATACTGCGTGATGAAGTCGGCAGCGCCGTGAATGTCCTCGGTGCGGTATTGGGGTTTGTCGGTGCTGCGCGGTTCACCGCCGCTGCCGCCCTGATAGGCGGCGTCCATCGCGATCGTGATGAACCCGCGTTCCGCAAGGCTCTGCGCATAGAGGCCGGCGGTCTGCTCCTTCACGCCGCCATTCGGATGCGCAACGACGATCGTCGGATATTTCTTGTTCGGATCGTAGTTGGCCGGGGTATAGACATTGGC
Organism: Brucella lupini; assembly: GCF_002252535.1. Taxonomy (NCBI): domain Bacteria; kingdom Pseudomonadati; phylum Pseudomonadota; class Alphaproteobacteria; order Hyphomicrobiales; family Brucellaceae; genus Brucella; species Brucella lupini. The sequence continues at coordinate 60,348 of NZ_NNRN01000029.1, read as the reverse complement.
GACGATATCGAGGCCGTTGAGCTTGTACTTTTGCGGATGGATATTGACCTTGCCCGGCTCGTTCTTGGTAATCGCGCCGTCATAAACCAGCGTAAACGGGTTCTTCTTGTAGTCGAGCGGCGTGGCCTTCGGTTCGTCAGATGGATTAGCCATTGCAGGTACTCCTATGATTGCGATTGAGAGGGCGAGCGCGGACGTTCCAAGGAACGCACGTCGCCTTTGGTCGATGATTTCTTCGCTCATTTCGGACTCCTTTCCTGTCGCTGCGTGGGTTGGCGCGCGCACGACTTCGCGAGAGGCCGCGCGGGGTGTGTCAGTCCAGTTTCTTCTCCGCGAGGAACTTCGATATCTGGTCCGCGATTTCGACGTTGTTCAGATCCCACATCAGGAAATGCGTGTTGCCGCGAATGCCGATGTCGGGCAGATGCACGAGCTTGGCGTCGCCGCCGTGTTTGTTGAGGGCTTCGACCCACAGCTTGGCCATGGCGAGCCGCACGCGCCAGTTATCCTGTCCGCGCTCTTTCGTGGGCTCGGTCGGGAAGTTGTCGCCGTAATAGATGATGATCGGGATACGGGTCAGCTTCTCGAAGTCCGCGAGCGGGACGGCCACGGGCTTCAGCGTGCCAGCCGCGCTCGGCATCTCGGGAGGCAACTCACCTTCCGGAAAGATAAACCCGCTGCCGGGTTCGAGGGCGACGACGCCCTTGACGTTTTTACTCTTGATCGCCGTCAGCCAGCCCGGCTCGCCGCCCTGCGAATGGCTGAAGAGAACGGCAGGACCGATCTTGTCGAACAACGCCGCCATCGCATCCGAGATCACGCCGGCGTCATATGGTCCGGTGTTGGGCGTGACAGCCCGGAAGAACTGATCCAGAGCCGCCGGGTCGCGACTGAACTGGACGTTGTCGAAGAAGTTCGGCCACTTCCCCATCCGGAACTGGTCGAAGAAAAGCTGGTCGTAAGGCGTCGGTTCGACCGTTGTGGCGACGGTGCTGTTGCCGGCGCGGCCGCGACGCGGCTGATCGACGATGTAGACCGGGAAGCCGCGGCGCAGGAAGATGGTCTGAAATCCCTCGCGCCCGTCCGGGGTGGTCTCCCAACTGCGGCCGGATTCGTAGGCGCCGTGCAGCATGACGACCGGCAGCGGTTTCGGGTTCTCCGGTATCTGATAGAAGGCGTAGAGGTGATCGCCGTGGAAAGTCTGCCCCTCGGAGGTCGGGTTGTTGTTGTCATAGGTGCCTGGCGTCGTGACCACCTTGCCGCCGACAGCGAAGCTTCCCTGATCCTGAATGGTCAGAGGCTCGAACTTTCCTGCCTGGTCAGCCATGGCGGCCACCGGGGAAAGCATTGCCACCGCAGCGACTATCGATGCTGCGAACCGGTCGCGTGAACACAAAATACCCTCCTTTTCGGGATTTCACTCCGATCAACAAGATAGAGCGAAACCCATTCCGCGATTAGATGCTCGTATCTGGATGCGTCTTTAAGGCTGGCTTAACAATCGCAACTGACGCGGTTGGTGACGGCACCCGGACAGGACCGGAGATAGAACACCTGAGTCAGCGTGATTACTTTGCCGCCTGCTCTCGAATCTGGCGCAGGGCGTCGTTGAAGCCTTGCGGCGTACCGCTCGACCCTGCGAGCTTGCCGACTTGCAATCGATCGATTGGCCTGCCCACGACGACCTTCGGCACGGCGGCGGCAAAGGCGCGTTGAAACTCAAGCGACCGGGGAACCGTGGCCTGCGGTTCGACCTTGACGGCTGCGATCACCCCACCCTTGAGCGTGACAGTGACGACGAGGAAGGAAGGCCCGCCGCCATATGTTCCCCTGGCGGTATAGACGCCATCGGCATAGCTGGCGGATTGGCGGCCCTGCTGCTGTGTGGCGGGCGCCTGTGCCGCGGCGATCTCCCAATGCAAAGCCAGCATCAAGGCGGCTGGAATGACGGTGAGCAGTTTCCGGGTCTTGTATCTTCCCATGACGATCGATCCTTTCTCAGGTGAACAGCTCGCCATCGAAGTCAGGCGAGATTTCCGCGCGGCCGTTGGCGAACATGCGGACGAATGAGAAATGAAACGATCCGGCCAGGCGTTCCGCAGGTACGAAAAACAACGCCGTCGCGAGTCCGTCGGCGGTCAATGCGTCGTCCGCCACGACCCAGGTCGCGATCACGTCGCGGACGGGAACGCCGGTCCGGCCGTCGACGACATGGTGAAACGGACCCCAGGCTCTCCTGTTGACCGCCGAGGCGCAAAGCGCCCCGCCGTCGAGGCGCGCGATGCCGATGGCGAGCGCGGGATCGACCGGGTGTTCCAGCCCGACCGCGAGCGGCTCCGGTCCCCTGTGAACGAGGTCGCCGCCGGCATCGACGACGAAGGCATCAATGCCGTCCGCGCGCAGGATCTCCGCGACGATATCGACCAGATAACCCTTGCCCGCCGCGCCGACGTCTATGAGCGCCCGGCGCCTTGTGGTGATCCGAGAGCCGTCGCGCGTCACATCGTCGGGCCAGTTCCGGCGCTCATGAGAGTATCTGGCGATAGCCAGTGGATCGTGCTGGAACGAGTAGCGCGCGTCATAGCCGAGCAGTTCCAGATCGTGGCCCGCCAGCGGATCGACGGCGCCGCCGGTCACGGCATGAAGGCGGTCATAGAGGTCGAACAGCCCGCATGCGTCGTCCGGGAGATCGAAGCAGCCGCCTTCCTCTGCTGTAGCGATACGAGCGACAAGCGAGTCGTCGCGGAACCGTGAATAAGTCGCGTCGAACCGCTCGATCCGCTCAAGGATGCGCGCGCGCAACGGCGCGGCGAGCGGTTCGGGCGTGTCGATTTCCCAATGTGTGCCGATGGCGTCGAACGCGAAGGTCTGCCTACACTGAGGTTTTGTCTCGGATTGATGTTCGGACATGAGCCTTTCCGGCCGCCCGCGAATGCACAGGCGGCCGGCTCCGATCTTTTAGTGGCCGGTCATTTTCAGAATGGCTTCGGGAAGGCGCTCGCCCTGGACCTGGATCTTCGAGGATTCGGCGTCGATCTCGGCAAGGTCGGCGGTGGTCAGCTCCAGATCGGCAGCACCGAGATTTTCCTCGAGGCGGTGGAGCTTGGTGGTGCCAGGGATCGGCACGATCCACGGCTTCTGCGCCAGCAACCATGCAAGGGCGATCTGTGCCGGTGTCGCCTTCTTGCGCGCCGCCACGCCCTTGATCACGTCGACCAGCGCGAGGTTCGCCTTGCGCGCCTCGGGCGAGAAGCGCGGAACAAGGTTGCGGAAATCGCCTTCCTCGAACTTGGTGTCCTGGGTGATCTGGCCGGTGAGGAAGCCGGCGCCGAGCGGGCTGAAGGGCACGAAGCCGATGCCGAGTTCCTCCAGCGTCGGCAAAAGCTCGGCTTCCGGACCGCGCCAGAACAGCGAGAATTCGCTCTGCACCGCCGTCACCGGCTGAACGGCATGGGCTCGACGGATTGTCTTGACGCCGGCCTCCGACAATCCGAAATGCTTGACCTTGCCTTCTGCAATAAGGTCCCTGACCGCGCCGGCAACATCCTCGATCGGCACAGCGGTATCGACGCGGTGCTGGTAGAAGAGATCGATGCGGTCGGTCTTCAGGCGTTTGAGCGCGGCTTCGGCGACCGCCTTGACATGTTCGGGGCGGCTGTTGGTGCCGCCGCTGCGACGCTCGCCGGTCTTCACATCGATATCGAAGCCGAACTTGGTGGCGATCAAAACCTTGGCGCGGATCGGCTGAATGGCTTCGCCGACCAGCTCCTCATTGGTGAAAGGCCCGTAGGCTTCGGCGGTGTCGAAAAAATTGACGCCGCGGTCATGGGCATCGTGGATGAGCTTGATCATGTCGGCCTTCTCCACGACCGAGCCATAGGCGCCGGTCATGCTCATGCAACCGAGCCCTATGGCGGATACTTCGAGACCTTGGCCGAGTTTGCGCATCTTCATTGGAAATCTCCTTTTCTGTTGGTGCCCGATCTGGATCAGCGCGCCGGCTGCCAGTTTCCATCGGGAAAATCGGTACTGGTGCTTATATCTTCCCATGCCTCAAGTTCGGCGCGCTGCGCGTCCAACTCGGCGCGGGCGTTCTTCACCGCATCGCTTCCGAGCAACAGCCGGAAAGGCGGATCGGTGCGTCCGACGACATCGACGAGGACACGCGCTCCCCTTGCGGGATCGCCTTGCTGGGTGCCGTCCGTGGTGTCGTTCTCCTTGCGGCGCGTCCCGGCGGTCGATGCGTAGTCGTCGATGCTCGCCTTTGCCTGATGCAGAGAGCGGCCGGCAAAGTCGGTCCTGAACGCGCCGGGCTCGACGACGATCACGCGGATGCCGAGCGGCGCCAGCTCCTTGCGCAGTGCGTCGGACATGCCTTCGACAGCGAACTTGGAAGCCGAATAATAGCCCGAGCCCGGTGCGGCCAGCCGGCCGGCGATCGAGGACAGGTTGACGATCGTGCCGCTGCGGCGTGCGCGCATGCCGGGCAGCACCGCCTTGATCATGGCCACCGTACCGAAGAAATTGGTGGCGAAGAGGTCGGCAACCTCCCGGTCGTCGCCTTCCTCGACCGCGCCGCGGTAGCCGTAGCCGGCGTTGTTGACCAGTACGTCGATCGCGCCGAAACGCTCTTCGGCCTGCTTGACGACGCGCGCGACGGCCGCCGTGTCGGTCACATCCAGCGTGGTTGCGAGAGCCGTTTTCGGATAGGCGGCGGCGAGTTCGTCAAGCGCCTGGGTATTGCGCGCGGTGATGACGGCGTTGAATCCGGCTTTTAGGGCGGCGCGCGCAAAGCTCTTGCCAAGGCCGGTCGAGCATCCGGTGATCAGCCAGGTGGTCATGGTTTTCTCCCTGATGGAGTGTGCCCGCATGGCGCACGCCTGGTTTCTCAAAGATCCTGCGCGGTCGGACGGAACAGGATCTCGTTGATGTCCACGTCGTCGGGCTGACTCATCGTGAAGAGAACGCAGCGGGCGAAGCTCGATGCGGGGATGGCGGTCGATTCGTAAAACTGCGCGATGCCCTCCGCGACACCTTCGGCCTTGACCGACGCGGGCAATTCCGTGTCGACGGCGCCCGGCGACAGAACGGTGGTGCGGATATTGTAGGGCTTGACCTCCTGGCGCAGCCCCTCCGAGATCACGCGCACGGCGGTCTTGCTGGCCGAGTAGATGGCGCTGCCCGGACCGACCTTATGCCCCGCGACGGAGGACACGTTGATGAATTGGCCGCTCTTTTGCTCCTTGAAGTAAGGGAGCGCGGCGGCGATGCCCCAGAGCACGCCCTTGATGTTGACGTCAATGCACTGGTCCCACTCATCTAAGCGCATCATCTCCAGCGGCGCCAGCGGCATGATCCCCGCATTGTTGATCATCACGTCAATACGGCCATGGGTCTTGACGGCGTGGTCGACGCAAGCCTTGACCTGCTCCCGGTCGGTCACATCGACCTTGAAGACGGCCTCCTCACCGAGGCTCAGTTCCTTCGCCAGCGCTTCGAGCCGGTCGAGACGCCGCGCGCCGAGCACCACCTTCGCCCCTTCCCGCACCAGATGGCGGGCCGTTTCCGCGCCCAGCCCGCTCGACGCGCCGGTGATGACAACGACTTTGTCCTTGATATTCTCGCTCATTCACTTGTCCTCATTGTTTCTTCATCGGCCGACCAGGGCCTGATAGGCAGCGTTGTAACGGGCGCCCAGCACCGTGATATTCGAGAGCGCCGCGTCGATCCCGGAGAGGTCGGCGGCGGTCAACGCCAGGTCGGCGGCTCCGATATTCTCTTCAAGACGATGAAGCTTCGTGGTACCGGGGATCGGCACGATCCATGGCTTTTGCGACAGCAGCCAGGCGATTGCGATCTGCGCCGGGGTCACGCCCTTATGAGCCGCAATCTGGCCGAGCAGATCGACCAGCGCCTGATTGGCCTTTCGGTTTTCTTCCGAGAAGCGCGGGACGTTGGCGCGGAAATCGTTGCTGGCGAATTGCGTATCCGCGTTGATGGCGCCGGTGAGGAAACCCTTGCCGAGAGGGCTGAACGGCACGAAGCCGATGCCTAGTTCCTCAAGAGTGGGCAGCACGTCCTTTTCCGGCTCCCGCCACCAGAGCGAATATTCGCTCTGAAGCGCTGTTACCGGCTGGACCGCGTGAGCGCGCCGGATCGTGCCGACTCCCGCTTCCGAAAGCCCGAAATGCTTGACCTTGCCGGCTGCGATCAATTCCTTGACGGCGCCCGCGACATCCTCGATCGGCACATCGGGATCGACACGATGCTGATAAAACAGGTCGATGCGATCGGTGCGAAGACGCTTCAGGCTGGCGTCGGCCACTTTCCTGATCTGTTCGGGGCGGCTGTTGAGCGGGCGCGCCTTGTTGTCGCTTCCAATGTCGAAACCGAACTTGGTGGCGATGACGACCCGATCGCGAACCGGCTCAAGCGCTTCGCCGACCAGTTCCTCATTGGTGAACGGACCATAGACTTCCGCCGTATCGAAGAAAGTGACGCCAAGGTCGACGGCCTTGCGGATCAGCGCAATGCCGTCCTTCTTCTCGACAGCCGGCCCGTAGCCGTGGCTCAGACCCATACACCCGAGTCCGAGAGCCGAAACTTCAAGATTTCCAAGATGCCTGCGTTTCATGATGACAGCTCCTTTACTTCTTCGCTGGCGCCTCGACGTTCGAGAACGCCAGAACGGCGTCGGGCAGACGCTGGCCGCGCACCTCGATCGCCGTCGCGGCTGCGTTGAGTTCGCCTATTTCGTCAGGTGTGAAGTTGACCGAAGCAGCGCCGATATTGTCGAGCATGTGAGCCATCTGCGTCGTGCCGGGGATCGGAACGATCCAAGGCTTTTGCGCCATCAGCCACGCCAAAGCGATCTGCGCCCGTGTGGCCTGCTTCCTGTCCGCCCACTCACCCAAGAGTTTTACGAGCGCCAGGTTCGCCGGCAGGTTCTCGGGCGCGAAGCGCGACTCGATCCCGCGGATATCGCCTTCGGCAAAGCGAGTCTGTGCATCGATCGCTCCGGTCAGAAATCCGACGCCGAGCGGGCTCCACGGCACGAAGCCGATACCCAGTTCCTCGCAAACGGGAATGACCTCTGCTTCCGGCCCGCGCCAAAGCATCGAATATTCGCTCTGGACGGCCGACACGGGAAGCGCGACATGCGCGCGGCGCAGTGTGTTGAGGCCCATCTCAGAGAGGCCCCAATGCAGGACCTTGCCCTGATCCATGAGATCCTTTACCGCGCCTGCAACGTCCTCGATCGGAACGTTCGGATCGACACGGTGCTGGTAGAGTAGATCGATGCGGTCAGTGCGCAGGCGCTTGAGCATGCCTTCCACCGCCTGCTTGATGTGGTCGGGGCGGCTATTCAGGCCCGGTCGACGTTCGCCAGTCTCCAGATCGATGTTCCAGCCGAATTTGGAGGTGATCACGACACTGTCGCGAAATGGTTCGATGGCTTCACCGAGGATGCGTTCGCACTCGTGCGGGCCATAGGCTTCGGCAGTATCGAAGAAGGTCACGCCGCGCTCGTGAGCCGTGCGGATGATGCTGATCATCTCTGGTCGGGACGGAATTGTCGTCTGATAGGTGCGGTGCATGTTCTGGACGCCAAGCCCGATATTCGAGACTTCCAGCGTTCCAAGCTTCCGGCGTCCGCTTGCCGAGACCGCAGACGTGTCTGCAGCTTGGGCTGATGCGCCCGAGCTGGCGCCTGCCAGAATGGGCGCAGCCGCGAGGCTGCCCATCAGGCCGAGGACACTACGACGGCCGATAGTTGGAATACCTTCATTATTCATGCTTGCGGTCCTTCCATGTGTTCTGTGTCGATAGATGCCGCTGGCGATCGACGGATATAGGCGGCGCGCATACCGCCTAGATAATGATCCTGTGTCGGCTATGCCGATTGAGTCGCGCCTCGTCCCATGTCGCAGGCAAAAGCCTCGAAGCGGACATTCCCCGACCTTGCGAGACGGTCACTGCCAATATACCGACTTTGGCAGATTGCGATAATATGCTATAATCCGCATGAGCCTTTTAGATGAGCTAACAAATCGATATGGAAAACTTCAACGATCTCGCTGCGTTCGCGGCCGTTGCCAGGGAGCAGAGCTTCACGCGGGCGGCCGCGAAACTTGGTGTCTCGCCGTCGGCGCTCAGCCAGACCATCCGCAATCTCGAAGAGCGGCTGGGCGTGCGGCTTTTGACTCGCACCACGCGCAGCGTTTCCTCGACAGAGGCCGGTGAACGCCTGCTGCAGACCATCGCTCCTCGTTTTGAGGAGATACAGGCGGAACTGGCCGCATTAAGCGCGTTTCGGGACAAGCCGGCCGGCACCGTGCGGATTACGGCCGGCGAGCATCCAGCGATCTCGGTACTGCAACCCGCACTCAAGCGGTTCCTGCCGGATCATCCCGACATCCATGTCGAGATCATCATCGACTACGGCTTGACGGATATCGTCGCGGAAAAGTACGACGCCGGTGTTCGTATGGGCGAACAGGTCGCCAAAGACATGATCGCGGTCCCGATCGGTCCGGACATGCGTATGGCAATCGTTGGATCGCCTGCCTATTTCGAGCGACACCCATATCCGCAGACGCCTCACGACCTGACGACGCACAATTGCATAAATGTGCGCCTTCCGACTTACGGCGGCCTGTTTCCCTGGGATCTGGAACAGCAAGGACGCGAGGTCAACGTGCGAGGTGAAGGACAACTCGTCTTCAATAGCCTTGCCATGAGACTTGCTTCGGCACTGGACGGTCTCGGTGTGACCTACGTCCCCGAAGATCAGGCACTTCCCTATATTGCGGAGGGCCGATTGGTGAGGGTCTTGGAGGATTGGTGTCCCTCCTTTCCGGGGTATCACCTATACTATCCGAGCCGCAGACAGCAATCGCCGGCGTTGGCCTTATTGGCTCGCGTTCTCCGCTATCGCGACGATTGATCCTGTTCGCCTAGAGTGCCGATCAGCTTGTTATGAGGTGTGTCTTTTTGCTCACCAAGAGAATAGACCTCCACCGCATTTTCACGGCCGCGCACCTGCACCGCTCCCACCTTAATCGCATCAACGCAAACTGAACGAGCACATTCGAAGGTGCTGCTGCTGATGAGACAATCTGTGTTAAATTCCTTGTTTAACTCCTCCAGGCGCTGTGCCACGTTCACGGTATCGCCATATAGCGTATAAGTATGACGTGCTTGGCCCCCAACGGTACCGGCCGCTACTGGGCCGGTTGCGACACCGATACGCAAGCGCAGCTTGTGGCCTTCAAACTCCCTTTCCGAGACGAGAGAAAGCAGGTCGCGAGCAACTGCAATCGCGCGTGCGGGATGGTCTTCGGCAGGAACTGGCGCGTTGAAGGAGGCAATCAGGGCGTCTCCGATATAGTTCACAACAACGCCTCCATGAGCGTCGACAATCGCCGTAGCTGCTCCGAAGAAGTCGTTGAGCATTTCTACGAGGTTCGAGGGCGATACGGTTTCCGACAGGCGCGTGAAGCCTTCAATGTCGGCAAAGAGTATGCTGGCGGTGCGCTGCTGGGGCGCCAGTTGGCCAGCATGAATTAGCTGCTCAGCCACTTGTGGCGGGACATAGTGCCCGAATATCCGCTGGATGCGGGCTCGCTCCGCTTCCGTCGCTGCATTAGCACGAACCACATTGCGCGCGCGATGAACGGCCAGCGCCGCAACGCCCGTTACGAGCCCAAGAGCAACTCCTTCATTTAGGCGAACAGGAATTGCGAAGAAGTTGGGATTGAGAAGTACCGCAAGCACTTCCTCGCGCGAAGGAGAAGCGGGCAAATTCCCGAGGCTAACGATATCACTCATGCCTGATATGATCGACACTGTAGCGCCGGCGAGACCGATGACGATGCAAAATCCGGTCCATATAACCAGTGCCGGTGAGAGTGTCAGAATAGAGGTCGCCAAGATGACGTAATAATAGTCGGTACGGCTGGACAGAAAAACGAGGTTCTGAGGGACATCACCCCCACTGCTAAGTGGTGCAAACGCAAGTATGGCACTCGCTGTCGCTGCATCGAAGGTGAATAGGACAAAGCGGGCGACGCGCTCATATCGGCTTTGGATCAGCCACAATGGAATTAGACCGAGGGCCGCAATGAGTACGATAGCTCCTGCAACATACACATTATTGGGATACGCGTAGAGTGCCAGGTAAAAGCCGGCGAACGCAATAAGGGCGCAGGTTCGGCCGATGACGGCGAGCCGAAATCCTTTGCGCTCGGCGTCATCGAGGGCTGATTCGGCCGCGGTCTGATGGACGTCTAGAAGAGATGGAGTGGCTATCGATCCTCCTTGGCCAAGATCATTCTTGGGCTTTGATTTGCGCTTGAACGCTGTTCCCATGAAGCATTTTACGTTTTCTACCTAAAATCCATTTCATAGAGTAATAGGTCAGACACATATATAGCCCAGCGATCGCCACGCAGTGGAAGAAAAAGCCAGCAACCGATTCCTCGAAATTCCACCAGTCTAGCGTCATCTGCATGGAGAGCTTGTCGCCGAGGCCCAGTTCGAACGAACTCCAGACCCCGAGTACGGCGATCGCCATTGTGACTGCGCGCAGCATCAGCGTTCGCATGGTGCTGACGCCGGAAATCCTAAAAAGATGACGGGCCATGCTCATCAACATTGGCCAGCGCAGACCGAGGTGGATGGCGACGATCGCCAGCGCCCAATAGGCCGCAAGGGTGTGAATTTGCCGCACGGTAAAGCCGCCATAGGTCGACATGACGTCGGACAGCGCGTTAGAAATGAGCACGCTGGTAACGAACAAAGCCAACATCGCTAAAAGCAACAGAAGTGTCGCCACAGCATTGAACAAGCTGCGCGCCTCCCGTTTCGCCGTGCGGATCGTGCCGTACCAGCGGCGGTTGAAGACGTTGTGCGCGATGACCAGCAGAAACATAGCGGTCCCGGCCAGTTCATGCGCGACATTGCCGAGCCACCAGTACGAAAAGCCGAACAACAGCAGTCCTGCGGCAACAAGATCGAGAACCAGTCGGGAGTAGAAAACAGGGGTCAAGCGCTCCACCTCCCACTCATTGGATCGGCATGCCGTTGAATCGGGGAATGCGATAGGCCGTATAAAGGTAGTCGCTGCCTTGTTGGCCGCTGTGGCAGGACTGACAGCGCGCTGTATTCTCATCCATGTTGATCGTTTTGTCCGGCCAGAACCACTGGAACTGCCAGTCGCCAGTGCGGCGGCTTTCCTCGTATTCGGCGCCCCAGTTTTCGCCCTTCTGCATGACGAAGTAGCGATAGAGTTCGCCATCCGGATGATCCACCAGGACGAAATGCGTCCCTGCCGGAATAGGCTGTCGATTCTTGACGGCCTCCACGGCCGCAGGCGTGGTCATGATGTGCTCCATCAAATTGCCGCGTCGGACGGTAGTGTAATGAACCAAGGAATCGAGATCGGGAAACTGGACACGGTTCGATTCAGCCTGCACCTGCCAACCGGCGAGAAAGACGGCGCAAGCGGCGAGAACGCTCAAGGCGACGGGATTGGCGATCTTTTTCAAAGGCAAGCTCGCTTTGGGTCAAAATGCTGGTTTGAACAAACGACAGGCCGCCGTATCGGCGGCCTGCGCGGTTTCGATACAGGTGCGACTAGCGGCTGTACTGCTCGTCAGAAACCTGCTCCATCCATTCGACGGACTTACCGTCGAGCGATTCGGAGAAGGCGATATGGCTCATGCCGACCGTTGGGCTTGCGCCATGCCAGTGCTTCACGCCCGGCGGAATCCAGGCGACGTCGCCGGGCCGGATTTCCTGAATGGGGCCACCCTCGGCCTGCACCAGACCGATGCCCTGCGTGACGATCAGGGTCTGGCCGAGCGGGTGCGTGTGCCAAGCGGTCCGTGCTCCCGGTTCGAAGGTCACGGTCGCCCCGCCGATCCGGGCTTCACCGCTCCCTTTGAAGCGGTCGTCGACGCGGACGGAGCCGGTGAAGTTTTCCGCAAGCCCAGCGGCGGACGGCTGTGAGCCGGTGCGGGTGACGACGACTTCAGTATCAGCATAGGCTGACGTTGCAACGGTGAGAACTGCCGTGGTGAACGGCGTCGCACACAGCAGCGCAACTTTTACGAAGGATTGTTTCATGGTCACTGGTCCTTTCGTGCTGGCGTGGTTCCTAGGGGGGCGAGCAAGGTCAACCGCCCAGAGTCTTGGTTACGACTGCCAGCGCTCTGGTGGCCTTCCCCCAGCCGGCATAGAAGCCAAGATGCGTCAGGGCTTCCGCTATCTCGTCGCGCGTGAGGCCGGCTTCTAGGCCGCGGCGCAGATATGGCTCAAGCAGGTCAGTGTCGCCTGTTGCCGTAAGGGTCGCGATTGTCACGAGGCTGCGATCACGGACGCTGAGGTCCGATCGGGTCCACAGGTCGCCGAAGACAAAACGGTTGTTAAGGTCGGCGAATTTCGGCGCCACGGCTCCGAATTGCTTGGTCACAGCCTCCGCTGTCGCAGAATCCGAAGACGCAGGAGAAAGCGGCTGAAGATCGGCTTGCAGTGCAGCGAAGTCGATGTTCCGCTCAGTATAGACCTTATCATAGACTTCAAGAGCCGAGACCGCATTCGGCCAGCCCGAGTAAATGGCAAGGTGGGTAAGGACGCCCGATGCTTCAATGGGCGTAACACCATTGGTCAAAGCGCGACCAAGGTGGCCTCGAAGCTGGTCCGGCTTGTTCGTTGCGATGAGGACCGAAATGACGGCGAGGCTGCGGTCGCGCGGCGAAAGGCCCTGTCCCGGCCAGATCTCGCCGAACAGCACCTCGTCCGTATAATTTGCCATACCGGGAACCAGCTTCTGCTGAAGCGGGCTGGAGGCACGCGCTTGGGTTTGCTGCTGCGCTTGTTGATCGGAGGGCTGTTGCGACTGGGCGTGAGCGTGCGTCACTCCGACGAACGCAAGCGCGAAAGCGAGGGCGGCGAATTTCATATGGTTTTTCCAATCTCTCTCAGGTGTTCACAGAATGATCGTTGAGGGCCATGCGGCAGACCGACGTCCGCAGGCTCCGGTCCACTGCGCGATTGAAGGCTCTTTGTCGCTCACAGGAGCCGTGTCCGACGCATCAGCGCCGGGCACGGCAAGCCGAATTACGAGCGATCGGCACCAACGGTCCGAGCGTAGAACGGCGTCAGCTTGCCCATCGCAGCATCGACATATTCGGGAACCCAATACGTCTCGATATGGGTTGCGCCCTCGATCTTGAACAATTCCTTGTCCTTCGTCCCGGTGGCCTTGGGGAAGGCCTCCTCGGTCATATAGAGGCTGTCCGCCTTGCTGCCGGCGATCATCAGCAGCGGCTGGTCGATCAGCTCGATCTGGTCCGTCGCGTCCCAACGCATCAGGTCCAGCAAGCTGCTCGTCGTGTATTTGAAGGTCGAGTTGGGGTGCGCGTGGGTTTTCCAGTAGTATTCGTAGCCCTGCCGGTACATTTCGAACGGCAGCGCGGCGATCTGCTCGTCCGTCAGGTTGGCGTCGCCCGAATAAAGGATTTCGCCGCCGGCCATCTCCTGCGCGCGGGCAGCCGATACCTGCTTCAGGCGCTCCTGGATTGTGTCCTGCTGTGAATCCGCAAAGCCCTCACGGCGAACCCGTCCGGAGTTGAACATGCTAAGGGTCGCGATCGACTTGAAGCGTTTGTCAGCTTTCGCCGCAGATAGCGAGTATCCACCGCCGCCGCAGATGCCGAGCAGAGCAAGGCGTTCCGGATTGACGCCTGCGTAAGCCGTGATGAAGTCCGCAGCGCCGTGAATGTCCTCGATGCGGAACTGGGGCTTGTCCACGGAGCGCGGTTCGCCGCCGCTTCCACCCTGATAGGCCGCGTCCATCGCGATCGTGATGTAACCCTGTTCCGCCAGACGTTGGGCATACAGGCCCGCAACCTGCTCCTTGATCCCGCCGTTGGGGTGAGCGACGACGATGGCAGGATATTTCTGGTTCGGATCGTAGTTCGCCGGCGTATAGACGTTGGCGACGATATCCAACCCATGCAGTTTGTATTTGACCGGGTGGATATTGACCTTGCCCGGCTCGTTCTTGGTGATCGCGCCGTCATACACCAGCGTGAACGGATTCTGCTTGTAGTCGGCTGCGGCAGCGGGAGTCATCATTGCCGGAATTCCCAGCATTGCTCCCGAGAGAATAAGCGCGGATGCTCCGAGGAGCTTGCGGCGCGTGTTGTCGATAACGTCATTGGCCATGTCGATCTTCCTTTCTCTTCTTCGCGAATGATGCGCCCGCACGACCTCCGGAGAGGCCGCGCCGACGCTTTAGTCGAGCTTCTTTTCGGCCAGGAACTTCGCGGTGTGATCCGCAATCTCGACGTTGTTGAGGTCCGACATCAGGAAGTGCGTGCCGCCGCGGATTCCGATTTCGGGAAGATGCACGAGCTGCGCATCGCCGCCGCGCTTGTTGATGGCCTCGACCCAGAGCTTCGCCATCGCGAGACGCACACGCCAGTTATCCTGGCCGCGCTCGGTGGTCGGCTCCACCGGGAAATTGTCACCATAGTAGATGATGATCGGGATGCGTGTCAGTTTCTCGAAGTCCGCCAGCGGCACCGCTTCCGGCTTCAATGTACCGGCCGCACTTGGCATTTCCTCGGGCAACTCCCCTTCCGGGAAAATGAAGCCGCTGCCAGGCTCGTAGGACACGATCGCCTTAACGTTCTCGCTCTTGATCGCTGTCAGCCAGCCCGGACCACCGGCCTGCGAGTGGGTGAACAGGATGCCAGCGCCGGTCTTGTTGAAGAGTGCCGCCATTGCATCCGAGATGACGTCAGCGTCATAGGGGCCGGTGTTAGGCGTGACCGAGCGCAGGAACTGGTCAAGCGTCTCGGGCTTGCGGTCGAATTGCACGTTCTCGAAATAGTCCGGCCACTTGCCGAGCCTGAACTGATCGAAGAAGAGCTGGTCGTAAGGCGTCGGCTCGATCGTTGCCGCCACGGTGCTGTTGCCGGCGCGGCCTCGACGCGGCTGGTCGACCAGATAGACCGGGAAGCCACGGCGCAGGAAAATGGTCTGGAAGCCTTCACGTCCGTCCGACGTCGTTTCCCAGCTGCGCGCCGACTGGAAGGCGCCATGCAGCATGACGATTGGCAGCGGCTTGGGGTTTTGCGGAACCTGATAGAACGCGTAAAGATGGTCGCCGTGAAAACTCTGCCCCTCGGCAGTGGGGGCATTGTTGTTATAGGTGCCGGGCGTCTCGACGACCTTGCCGCCGATAGCGAAGCTGCCTTGTTCCTGAATGGTCAGCGGCTCCATTTGATCGGCCATCGCTGCGCCGGAGGACGCAAGGAAGGAGGTAAACAGCAGCGCCGAAACGGCGTTCTTCAGGAGTTTGGCCTTCATGGATATCGAACCGTCCTTGGGTCTTCAGATGTTTACGACATGCTTCTTGAAGCTACGGATGCCCTCGTTCGAACCACCTCGAAGAAGCGGTCGTCCGGCAAACAGTGTGTGTTTGGGTATAGGAAATCTTTGTCGCAGAGCTTTGTCAGCAACAGGCGAGTTTGTCGCTAAATGTACGAAGCCGGCTCGGTCGCGGACACACTCTTTTACAATTTTGAAAATGCGCCGGCATTCCGCCTGCTGTATTGTTTATTTGCCAGAACTCGGATCACATTAATGGAAGAAACACTTCATATCGCCGTCGTCGATGACCACAGAGATATCCGCGACCTCGTCGGCAAATACCTTTCCAAGCAAGGCTACAGGGTGAGCCTGGCCGAGAGCGGGGCTGCGTTGAAACGCATCATGGAGCATAGCGCGATCGACCTGATCGTGCTCGATGTGATGATGCCGGGCGAGGATGGTTTGTCCGTCTGTCGGGAGATCAGGGGAACGAGCCAGGTTCCGATAATATTCCTCACCGCCATGACGGAGGAGATGGATCGTATCGTCGGTCTGGAGCTTGGCGCGGACGACTACCTCGTAAAGCCGTTCAATCCCCGCGAGTTACTGGCGCGCGTCCGCGCCGTAATGCGACGGGTCAACAGCCTGCCGCCGCAAACCCGGCAGTCGACCAAGGCGAGAATCATTCGTTTCGCACAATGGCATCTGGATGTCGGCCGACAGGAGCTTACAGACAAGGAGGGTGTGGGAATCCCGCTGAGCACGGCTGAGTTCCGGCTGCTGAAAGCATTTCTCGAACATCCGGGGATCGTGCTGACGCGCGACCAGTTGCTCGACCTGACGGTCGGCAGGGCATCGGACGTATTCGACCGCAGCATCGACAACCATGTGAGCCGTCTGAGAAAGAAGATGGAGGAAGACCCCAAGAATCCTTCCATCATCCGTACGCATTGGGGCGGAGGATACAGCCTGTCCGCCGATGTGGTGGCGGAATGATCTATTGGTGGCGAAGAAGCCTTGCAGCGCAATTCATCGGATTTGTGCTGGTCACGTTAGTCGTGTCACAGGCGTTGTTCTTTTTCATATCGCGGGCGGAGCGTGAGCAGGCGTTGTACGCTGCTTCGAAAAGCGAGTTCTATACCCGCGCGACATCAATCACGCGGCTTATAGGCTCGCTGCCGGCGGGCTTGCGAAAGGAAGCTCTCGAGGCCAGCGAGACGACATACTCGCGGTTCTGGATCTCCAATAGCGAGCCTGTCGATGCCGATGCGTGGCGACGACGCGCGGGAGATGAACTGGCGCGGCCATTGGCAAACTTGGTCGACTTTCATCAGCATCCGGGTTTCGACGTTCCAGCAGCAATCGACAATGCCACACGGAATGCAATGGTTGCGGCCAATGCTGGCGAGCCTTGGGCAACCCCGTCCGCTATGACGTGGAATTTGCCGCAAGCCGCGAAATATACAGCGTTGGGCGGAACCAGCGGGTTTGGGCTCGCGGTTCGGCTTGATGATGGCACCTTTCTGAACACGGCCTATTACAACAGTTCACCAACCTCTTGGTGGAATCCGCAGACGCTTGCATCGCTTGCGGTGGCTGCCACCTTGCTGTGCGTGATCGGAATCTTTGCCGCCAACCGCATCGCGCGGCCGCTCCGACGGTTGACCGCTTCCGCTGAAGCGCTTGGCAGAGGCGAAAACGTTCCTCCTCTGCCAGAGGAAGGAACTGACGACATTCGGCAAACCACTGCGGCGTTCAACAGGATGCAGTCCCGACTTTTCCGTTTCATAGAGGATCGAACCCGGATGCTGGCGGCAATCGGCCACGATCTTCGCACCCCCTTGACGTCCCTGCGCCTGCGGACCGAGTTCGTGACCGACCCGGACGTTCAGCAGCGAATGCTTGCCACGATTGACGAAATCCAGACCATGACGGAAGCGACGATCGCCTTCGCACGCGGCGAAGCAACGATTGAAGAGACGCGCACTGTGGATTTGAATGCACTGGTCGGCAGCTTATGCGACGACCTCGCGGATATGGAGCAGCCCGTCACCTATCAGGATGGGGAGAAGTCAACGTACCGCTGCCGCCCCGACAGCCTCCGTCGCGCCATTCGCAACATCATCGAAAACGCCGTGCGTTATGGCAGCGAGGCGCGAGTTCAACTCCGCCACCACGCTCAGTCCGTGGATATCATTGTCGAGGACGATGGTCCGGGCATCCCCGAGGCGATGCATGAAAAAGTGTTTGCGCCGTTCTATCGTCTCGAAGCCTCCCGAAACCGCGAGACCGGTGGCGTTGGCTTGGGGCTGGCCATTGCAAGGACGATCGTCCGGCATCACGGCGGTGACATCGTGCTTGAGAACGGCAATCCGCATTTCAAGGTCGTGATCAGCCTGCCGCGAAAGCAGTAGAGCACGAGATTTCGATAGGCGTCGGAGATCAGGTCCGGCGATATACCGGCGGTTCTTTCGTGGAAACGTGGGCATATTCATGGCCGCGGTCGGCGTGACGTCCGTACATTTTGCGACAAACTCGCCTGTCGCTGACAAATCTCAACGACAAATATCAACTATGTTTTCACGAAACCTGATCGCTGCCGGGCGACAGATACATTGGTGTCTCAGCCAAGAACAAAAGTAATGCGGACAGGAGCGCACGCTCCGTCGCACAGGAAAAGTATTCCGGAAGGATACCGATGAGCCGCAATTTGCTTCGAGCCTCCCTGATTGCATCTGTGCTTGGCGCAGCCGGCTTGCTGGCTTGGCAAGTCCATGCCGAAACGAACCGCGTGACCTTCCCACAAAGTCTCGACGGCCTTGTCCATTACACCGGACGCGAGCGCGGAAACTCCGTCACTCACATCATGACTACTCCCGACTTGATCCAAACCGTCAAACAGGGCCAACCGGTGCCGAACGGTGCCAAATTCGTTCTGGTCGATTATCGCGACGGCGAACTCTACCGTTACTTCGTGATGGAAAAGGGTCCGAACTGGGGTGCGGAATACGACGAGTCACGGCGTACAGGTGACTGGCAGTTTCAATGGTTCTGGCCCGATGGCCGGGTCAATATGGACGAGAACACGAACCGCTGCCAGTCCTGCCATCAGGGCGCTGCAGGAAGCGATTTCCTCTTCACCGCCCGCGAAATCCAGGCGTTCGACGGGACCAATCCCGTGAACTAGGCGCGCTCCGCCATCCATCAAGTCAGGGAGCATGCCTTGAACCGAACTTTCCTTCTGCGCCTGGTATTCGATTTCGTAGCTGCGGGCCTGCTGCTTGTCGGCCTTGCCTACTACTGGCTCGACAATACCGTCCACGAGATCGTTGGGACCGGCATGTTCCTGCTGATCATCGTCCATAACCTCTTAAATCGCCGTTGGTACAAGACCCTCGCGAAGAGCCGGCATGAGGCACGCGGGCTGATCAATAGCTCCACCATTCTCCTGCTCGCAGCGGCGATGCTGGCGTTGCTGGTGACGAGCCTGATGATCTCTCGGACGGTGTTTAGCTTCCTGCCCTTCAGTGGCGGTTTCTCGACGCGTCAGATCCACATTCTGGTCGCCTGGTGGGCTTTGATCATCGTCTCGCTGCATCTCGGTATGCGTTGGTCCATGCTGATGAATGTAGCGCGAAATCTGGCAGGTATTAAACGAACCAATACTTTACGGACGATCACACTCCGTGTGATTACAGTTCTAATCGCCCTTCAAGGTATACGGAGCTGGTTTGAAATTGGGATGGGAGCAAAGCTCACCGCGAAGGTCTCGATGGAGTTTTGGGATTTCAATGAGTCAACGGCAGAATTCTTTATTCACCTGATTGCCATTGCAGGTCTGTTTATATCGATCTCACACTACTTGATGAAATTGCTGTGTCACTTTCGAGGTGCCTGATGCCAGAAAGAAACCTTTTCGAAAGACCGTGATGGCTGGGCGTGATCTTGTCCGCCCGACAGCTCAGAGGCTTTAACCCGATTTCTCGCTAACCGCGATATCACAAAGCATCGACCGTGACTTTAAATGTCAGCGAGTTCTGGCGACCGGCTGGATAACTGAGAAAATAGCCATCAAAAAAGCGCCCACTCGACAAGAATCCGTATCATTCACCGGAGGCAATGCCTCGTTCTACGATATTCCCCGACACATAAGCTATTCCATAACTATTCACTGCGGCATCGATCATGGCATGGGAGTTGTTGAATGTGATTTGGCCATCGACACGGACGCGCAGTTCCTGACCATCTTTTTCGAATTCCCGGGCCTAGGCCACCGACGGTCTCGTAGCGCATATTGATGCAACGGTGGCCCACGAGATCTTGCGCTGCAATCTGTGACATTGCGGTTGACGCAATCGCTGCCTCGACCGTGATGAAAATGTTTTCTGTCATGATGGTTTTCAGACTGGAGCTTGGCCGTTAGGAAAGCCTCCTCGCACCCAACCTGCTTCCTAGACCCGCTCGACCACCATCGCAATGCCTTGCCCGCCACCGATACACATTGTTGCCAACCCGTAGCGGCCACCGATACGTTCCAGTTCATAGCAAAGCTTGATGAGTATGATCGCTCCCGACGCTCCTACCGGATGGCCGAGAGCAACGGCGCCACCATTCGGATTGACCTTATCTTCCGGAAACTCCAATTCCGCGCTCACCGCACAGGCCTGCGCCGCAAACGCTTCGTTGGATTCGATCACATCCATATCGGCTACGGTCAGACCGGCCCGCCGCAAAGCCTGTCGGCTGGCCGGAACGGGGCCCATACCCATTACCTCAGGTGCGACGCCACCAAGTCCGGTTGCGATAATGCGGCTTAATGCCTTGACGCCATGGGCCTTAGCGACGCCCTCCTCCATAAGAACCAAAGCTGCCGCGCCATCGTTGAGACCCGATGCATTGCCCGCCGTTACGGTGCCGTCCTTGCTAAAGGCAGTGCGCAGCTTGGCCATATCCTCCAGAGAAACATTGCTGCGCACATGTTCATCCGTATCAAACAGTTTTTCTGTCCGACCTTGCTTGACGGTAATTGGCAGTATCTGGCCACTAAAGCGGCCATCTGCGATTGCTACTGCCGCACGACGGTGCGATTCAACCGCGAAAGCATCCTGCTTTGCCCGATCGATGCCAGACCGCTCGGCGATATTCTCGGCAGTCATGCCCATATGACCGTGACCGAAGGGATCGGTCAGAGCACCCACCATCATATCAATCGCGGTCACATCGCCCATCTTCTGACCGTTGCGCGCCTGCGTCAGTAAATGGCCCGAGCGGCTCATGCTTTCCGCACCGCCAGCAAGCACGATATCGGCTTTGCCAAGCTCAATCTGCTCGGCAGCGGAAACGACCGCCTGAAGGCCTGAACCGCACAGGCGGTTCAAAGTCAACGCAGGCGACGTGTGAGGAACCCCGGCACGAACCGCAACGACGCGCGAAATATACATATCCTCCGGTCTGGTGTGAATGACATTGCCGAAGACTGTCTGCTCAACCTGATCGGGCTCGATGCCAGCACGCGCGATCGCTTCGCGCGCCACTGCGGCTCCCAGTTCACACGGAGGAATACCTGCAAGAGAGCCACCAAAATCGCCGATTGGCGTGCGAACCCCAGAAGCAATAACCACTGAACGTTTCATGATGAGCTCTCTCAAACCTTGTCAGCCATTTCAGGCAAAGCCTGGAACAAATCAGCTACCAGCCCATAATCTGCCAACTGGAAGATCGGCGCTTCTTCGTCCTTGTTGATCGCCACGATCACGCGGCTATCCTTCATGCCCGCCAGATGCTGGATCGCACCGGAGATACCGACGGCGATGTAGAGATCCGGTGCGACCACCTTGCCCGTCTGGCCAACCTGCCAGTCGTTCGGTGCATACCCCGCATCGACCGCAGCACGGCTGGCGCCAACCGCCGCACCGAGCTTGTCGGCAACAGGCAAGATCACTTCCTGGAACTTTTCGGCAGAGCCGAGTGCACGACCACCCGAGATGATGATCTTGGCCGAGGTCAGTTCCGGACGATCCGAATCCGACAACGCATTGCCAACGAAGCTCGACAGCGCCGGATCGGCAGCCGCATTGACGCTTTCAACGGCAGCCGAACCGCCGTCGCCCCTGGCCTGGAACGAAGCCGTGCGCACCGTGATCACCTTCTTGGCGTCGGTGGACTGCACGGTCTGGATTGCATTGCCTGCATAGATCGGGCGCTTGAACGTATCAGCAGATACGACTTCCATGATTTCCGAAAGCTGCATCACATCGAGAAGCGCTGCCACGCGCGGCAGGATGTTCTTGGCCGAGGTCGTCGCCGGTGCGATGATCGTATCGTAATTGCCTGCCTGTTCCACGATGAGAGCTGCCGTTGGCTCGGCCAGACGGTTTTCCAGCGCATCGCTTTCAGCGAGCAGAACCTTACGCACACCTTTCAGCTTGGCGGCTGCATCGGCCGCAGCCTTCGCGCCCTTGCCTGCAACCAGAACATCCACGTCGCCGCCAATCTGGGCAGCCGCCGTCAGCGCCTTCGCCGTCTGGTCGGAAAGGGTTGCATTATCGTGTTCGGCAATAAGAAGAATAGCCATATGTCTTGTCCCTTCCGATTTCTTTAGAGTACGCCGTCGGCCTTGAGCTTCTCGACCAGTTCGGAAACGGAGCCGACCTTCACACCAGCCTTGCGGCCGCCTGGCTCTTCCGTCTTCAGGACCTTGAGACGCGGCGCAATGTCGGCGCCGAAATCAGCAGGCGACTTTTCGTCGAGCGGCTTCTTCTTGGCCTTCATGATGTTCGGCAGCGACGCATAACGCGGCTGGTTCAAACGAAGATCGACCGTGACAATCGCCGGAAGCTTCACGTCGATGGTCTGGAGACCGCCATCAACTTCACGCGTTACCTTGGCCGAACCGTCACCCAGTTCAACCTTGGATGCAAATGTCGCCTGGCTCCAGTTGAGAAGCGCCGACAACATCTGGCCGGTCTGGTTGGCATCGTCGTCAATGGCCTGCTTGCCCAGAAACACGAGGTCCGGCTTTTCCGCCTCGACCACACCCTTCAGCACCTTGGCAACGCCAAGCGGCTCGACGGTTTCATCGGTCTTAACGAGAATGGCGCGATCCGCACCCATGGCGAGTGCTGTGCGCAGCGTTTCCTGTGCCTGGGCCGGGCCAACCGAAACCGCGACGATTTCCGTGACCTTGCCAGCTTCCTTCAGACGGATCGCTTCTTCAACTGCAATCTCGTCAAAAGGGTTCATCGACATCTTCACGTTCGATAGCTCAACGCCCGAACCATCACCCTTTACACGGATCTTTACGTTGTAATCGACAACCCGTTTCACTGCGACAAGGACTTTCATTCTGTACTCCTTTGAATTTTTACTGCTCCAATTACATCGAAGCCAAACACAATTGCGGCTAACTGGATGGCTACCATCCATGCGCACATCTCGCTCTGGTCTGGCTGATGAGAACTGGGGTAAATCACATTAACGATCGATGATTTCTGCGGCTTTGGCTGCAAGTGCAAAAGGCCCTTCGCGCCAAGAATAGCCGAGCTGCATGGCGGTATCGATTGCACAGGCGTCCGAGGCAATCTCGGGCAGATGTGTCTCGCAGTAGCTTACCAGCTTGCGCAACACCGAACGCGCATAGTCCCCGACAGAACCTTGTTCGGTAAGGAGTTCCTGCAATTCCGTAGGCAATTGCACCTGGCCAATGGCGCGATAAAACAATTTGTCAGTATCGAGCACTTCAAACCGTCCATCGACCGTCTTGCGGTAGAACCCGCCACCCGCTTTGCGCCCAAACGATCCCTTTGCCAGCAACTCCATGATGAGCCGATTGTCCGGCAGATTATAGTCCTGCAAGGCATCATCTGTCGGCAGGACCTGCATTAGCCCTCCCCATATAGTTGGCACGAGATCTATGCCAATAAGATCGAGCAACCCGAAAACACCGGTCTTCGGAACACCGAGTACCGTCTGCACAGCGTCGGCGGTTTCGATATCCAGTCCAAAACGACAAGCTTCCGTGACCGACACCGCTATCCAGAAACAACCTATACGGTTGGCAATGAAGCCCGGAGTGTCATGGCAATGAATCGGGGTTTTGCCCAGCAATATTCTGGCCGCTTGATGCAACCGATCGCAAAGGTCAGGATCAGCCTGATCGTCGACAACAACTTCGAGAAGAGGCATCAGTCGTGGTGGATTGAAGAAATGCGTGATGGCAAACCGGCGTGCAAGCCCGCTTTCCATATCAGCAACCAGATCATGACGCGGGATCGTTGAGGTGTTCGAAGAAAGAATTGCTGACGGTTTCAGATGGGGTGCAATTTTCAGGAACAACTCGCGTTTAATGTCGAGTTTTTCCACCACCGCCTCAATGACCCAGTCAGCATCCTGTAACCGGGCGAGATGATCGTCAATATTGCCGGGGCGTATTCGGGCTGCAGCCTCCGGTGTCGTGAACCCGCCCAATTTAAGCTGGCGGGAAATCCCGGTTTCCGCCGGTTCGATACGGTTGACGCCACGGGCAATATCCAGCAGTTCAACGGCAATACCGGCATCGGCAAACTGCGCTGCAATACCCGCCCCCATGGCGCCGGCTCCGATGATCCCGACTTTCTTTATTCCGGTTGTCTCGGCACCCGCGACGTTTGCTATCAGATTTTGCATGACGTGATCTCAGTCCAGTCGTACATCGATGAGCACCGGCCCATCCTTGGCCAGAGCTTTAGTCAAGGCTAAATCCAGCTCGCTATTGGTGGTCACCGTCACCGCCTCGACGCCAAAGCCCCGTGCAATCGATACCCAGTCAATTTCCGGTCGGACCAAGCTCATCATGTCGAGCGCTGTCGGGCCGGGTTCGGCACCAACCTTGGCATATTCTCCGAGCAGAATGGCGTAGGATCGATTGTCGAGCAGCAATGTGGTGACGGGCAAGTTTTCGCGGGCCTGCGTCCACAATGCCTGGACCGTATAGGCGGCGGAGCCGTCAGCCTGCAAAGCGATGACCCGTCGTCCCTTGTCGCCGACCGCTTCCGCCCCGATGGCAGCGCCCGTTGCGAGCGGCAGTCCTCCCCCGATTGCACCGCCTGTCACAGTCAACCAATCACACGGAGCAGCCAATGGCATGACCGCAGCAAAACCGCCTCCTGAGGTCAGCGCCTCATTGACGATGATGCTGTTTTCCGGAATCTGACGCGCTACAATCTGGGCCAGAGTATCCGGCGTTACCGGACCATCCACCGGCACTTCGATCTCTCCATTCTGGATGGCGATGTCGCTTTCACGAGCCCCAAGCGCTGTGGCCAAAGCAGTCAACGCGCCCTTCGCGTCCTGATGAGCGGTCGTCAGAGTCAGAACCTCGGCATCGGCGCGATGCAGCAGGCTCGGCAGACCAGGATAGCGGAAGAAGCCCACTGGCGGCGGACAATTGACCAGCACGACCAGATCATAAGGATCAAGACAATGTAGCGCTTCCGTTACCACATAAGGCACGACCGGCAGCACCAGCCGCCCTTTTCCCTTCGGCATGTTGGAAATGGTTGAACTTCCCATCAATTCAGCGCCGGTTTGGTCGGCAATGCCCTTGAGTAAGGGATGCAACTCTTCGACGACAGCCGGATTACCGAGGATGATGACCGCCTTGCGGCCAGATTTCAGAGCTTCGGCTACTTGCGTCACGACTGCCGGGTCCATTGGAGATGGCCCTTCTATAGCCCCAAGTTCCGCCGTTACGCCGCCTTCGCTCCATGACACGTCTGCGGGCAAGACCAGAGACGCGATCCGGCCATAGCCAAAAGAGGCCTCTTTCAGACCAGCCATGGCGTCGGCACCGATTGATGCCGGTTTTGTGCCGAAGCGGTGCCATTCTGAACTGCCCCCTACGAGCGCTTCCACATCGGCAGTCAACGGACTGTCATGCGCAACATGATCTGTTGCATGATCGCCCACAATATTGAGCATGCCGCTGCCAGCACGACGCGCATTATGAATATTGGCAATGCCATTGGCATAACCTGGACCGCAATGCAGCAGTGTTACCGCCGGGCGCTGCGTGACGCGGAAATAGCCGTCGGCCATCCCGGTCACCACATTCTCCTGCAGACCCAGCACACACCGGATACCGGGTATCCGATCAAGCGCCGCGACAAAATGCATTTCACTCGTGCCGGGATTGGCAAAGCAGGTATCTACCTTGGCAGCAACAAGACTATGGACGAGCGCTTCCGCTCCAGTGAGATGCGGTCTGTTCATAATGTTTCCAGTCGGACTTGAGTGAACATGGCCGCCATACGCCGACGGCGGCCAACGGCTTCATTCTAACGATGTTCTATGATGAGGGCGTCCACAGCGATGGCGCTGTCGGTTCCCAGCATCAACGGATTGACGTCTAGTTCGAGCAAATTATGCCGATGATCGCCAGCATAGGCCGCAATGGCCATGACAGCATCAATAACCGGCTCCAGTTGCACCTTTGGCTTGCCGCGAAAACCGTCGAGAAGCGCAAAGCTCTTCAGTCCGCGTAGTGCATTTTCAACGTCTGCACGACTGACCGGTAACAGCAATGGTGTGGCGTCCTTCAACAGCTCGACCAGAATACCACCTGCACCGATGACGAGAACCAGCCCAAACAGCGGGTCGCGTTTGACGCCGACGATCAGTTCAGCAAGTGGGGCCGCTTGCATCGGTTCCATCAGAAATGTCGTAAGCTCGATTGAAGCATCGTGCTGTTTGACCGATGCGACCATGCGCTCGGCTGCAGCGATGGCATCGTTTCGGCTACGAATGTTGAGAGCAACACCGCCAACTTCTGTCTTATGCGCCAGCTGATCGTGCAGAACCTTCAGAACCATCGGGGTGTCGAAGGTTTCCGGCAGTTCGCGGATCGTCTCAATGGTCAAAATGTTGCCGTTCGGCACATTCAACCCATAGGAGCTCAATCGCCGCTTGGATTCCGCTTCATTCACTGTCACGCCGTTTGAAGGCAAGGCGGTGACTGCAAACGGGACTTTGGGTTCCAGGGCAGCATCGCCCTGCCGCCGGTCGCACCCAACCATTTTGCAATAATTCGCCCATTTCGCGACAACCTGCGCAGCATCATGCAGACCATTCAGAGGGACTATCCCTTGCGCGATCAGCGCTTCGGCATCTTCTGGCGGTATGCTTTCCGTATTCACCGATGCATGAAATACCGGCTTATCCGCAATCTTGCCAGCTGCAGCCAGAGCCCGGTCCATAGCCTGATGCGCGGATTTATCCTTGTAGGGCGATCCGACCGGCGGATAATCGATCACCAGCATGGCCGCATCGTAATCACCGTTCAGCATGGTGGTGAACATGGGTGTCAGCAGTTCTTCGCTGCCCCAATAGCCTGCTGTGAAATCGAGCGGATTGGACACATGACCAAAATCAGGCAATGTCGGCTTGATGATAGCTTTCTGTTGCTGACTTGGCTGTGGCAATTGCAGGCCAGCAAAGGAACAATAATCCGCAGCCAGACCGTTATCGCCGCCGGAACTGGAAAACACGGTGATGCGCTCGCCTTCAAGCGGTGCGGCAATCGAAGCAAGCTTCATCATTTCGAGGAATTGCGGGACCGTATCGGTCTCGATTACGCCGAGACGGGCAAACAATGCTTCATAATATTCATTTTGCCCGGCCAGCGAACTCGTATGGCTGGCGGCCATCACCGCACCAAGTTCTGAACGCCCGGAACGGCAGACGATGACCGGAATACGCTTTGCACGCGCCCGCAAGACGGCCTGCGAGAACGCGGCCACATCACGTATGCCTTCCATAAACAGACCCAGACAGGTCACGTTCGGGTCATCGATGAGGTAATCAATATAGTCTTCAAAGCCGAGAACGGACTGGTTGCCCGCGCTGATCAGATAGGAATAAGGCACCGAACGACCGTTGGAAACCAGATGCCCGGTGACGTTGCCACTCTGGGAAATGACCGCCGCGCCGCGACTGTTCTGCAACTTCGGATAAAGTGCTGGCCAGATCGAGCCATGATTGACGTAATTGACGAGGCCATAACAATTCGGGCCGACCACCGCCATGTCGCCTGCAGCTTCGACAAAAGCCAGATTGCGCTCAAAACCCGCCGCGCCAATTTCGGAAAAGCCGGAAGCATAGCAAACGACACCACCCGCCTTCATGGCCGACAGTTCACGCAATGCGGTGATGGTCGCATCGGCATTGACGGCCAGAAATACCGCATCAGGCGAAACAGGCAGATCGGCAATCGACGGAATGCATTTATATCCGGCGATTTCGCTGCGTTTGGGATTCACCACATAGACATCGCCAGCATAATCCTGCTGACGCAGGGTTTTCAATGTTGCCTCGACCTGACCACCACCAATGAAGGCCATGGCGCGGGGCGCAAGAAGACGCGCAAAATTCTCTCGCAGCGTAGGGCTGATACGGCCCTCCTCCACGCTCGTACTCACCTGTAGCATATTCCTCTGCCTCTTAACTTAAGGCACTGCCAGCCCAGCGGGCTCAAACTTCCACGGCAGCGCTCGTTCCAGCTTGACTGGTAAGAGGTGCAGACGTCGGGAAATTCTCCACATCGAAATTGGGCAGCAGCGGATGATCGGCGGGATTTTCGCCAAACAGATCGCACAGCCATTTGCGGATGATGATACAGCAATCCTCGGCCGAATAGGCTTCTTCCATGACCCAGCCGTGCCATAGCCCGTCCGCCAGTTGCGTAAGAGCGATGGCCGCCAGGCGGACATCAATTTCCATATTCTTTTCTGCCGCGACCTTGGCAAGCCGACGTCCGAGAAACGCGCGGTATTTGCCCCATAGTTCGCGATGTAATGCCATGATCTCTGGAACAATCCAGGCGGCACTGTTGTAGTGAATATGAACCTGTTGATATCCGCGTCCGTGGAAAAATGGCCCACAGGCAACAAAGTATAGCGTATCGAAATTCCCGGTCTTCACCGATGATACAAGGTGCCGGTAATAATCGTCCCCATTTTGAAGGTAATAGCGATGTGCTGCGGTCAGCAGATCTTCCTTGCTGTCAAAATAGTGGTTTATCAATCCACGTGAAAAACCAGATTCTTCACTGATCGTGTTGATCGTCGAATTCAGATAGCCATGTTTGACTATTGAATTCAGCGTCGCAAGGATCAGATCCTGTCGTCTGATTTCGTTGGTTTGCCTCTTTTTGACAGCTTTCCGCATTCTTTACCTTCTCGAAGGCCGATGACTAACGGCGACACTTATTATTGATACGGTCTCAACAGATCCTTTGCGATAATATCCTGATGGACCTCGGACGTACCTTCCCAGATACGTTCGATACGCGCATCTCGCCAGAAACGCTGGATGGGGAATTCTTCCATGACGCCCATGCCACCAAAGATTTGCACGGCATCATCCGCAACCCGGAACACCATTTCCGAGCACCAGTAATTCACCATTGACGCTTCAGTGCGGTTCATCGTCTGATTCTCAATTTTCCACGCGGCTTCTTTCACCATAAGATCACCGAGCTTTATATCAACCGCCATATTGGCAACCTTGAAACCGACCCCCTGGAATTCACCAATTGTTTTGCCAAACGCCTTGCGGGTTCCGGCCCACTCCTTGGTCATTTCGAAGATGCGTTCAGACCGACCGACACAATGGGCGGCCAAAGCAACCCGGCCATCGTAGAGCCACTCATTGGCAGTATCGAAGCCCTTGCCCTCTTCGCCCAGAATATCATCGCTATGAACACGAACATCTTCGAGATAGACCATCGTCGGATTATAGCCGCGGGTGACGATCGACTTCATCGGCTCTACACGCAATCCCGGCAGAGTTTTGTCGAGGAGAAAGGCCGTAAAACGCTTGCGTGGTCCGCGTGGTGTTTCATCCACGCCGGTAACGGCAATGAGAACGATGAAATCTGCGATATCGGCGTGAGAGATAAACTGTTTCACCCCGTTGATAACCCAGTGATCCCCATCGCGCACGGCCTTGGTCGTGATGCCGCGAGCGTCAGACCCCGCACCGGGTTCCGTGAGCGCGAAGGCATCCTTACGTTCGCCTCGGATAGCTGGCTTCAGATATTTTTCAATCTGGTCGCCCTTGCATTTGAAGAGGATGCCGGTAACGCCACGGTTCATGCACATGGTAAGCGCGGCGCTCGATTTACCAAGCACGCGTTCAGCCTGCATCTTGGTCTGCTTGTCGAGACCCGGGCCACCCCATTCTTCCGGCAGATTCATCCCGGCGAAGCCCGCCTGGATCGATTTTTGCTGAATTTCCTGTTTGATTTCTTCAGGAACGTAGCGAAGTTCCTCAACGAGATTCTCGTGCGGATAAAGTTCGCGCTTGCAGAACTCTTCCAGTGAATCGATGAGCGCCTGTTGTTCGAAACTTAATGCAAAATCCATGGTGTTCCCCCTTTACGCGCCGATGAAATTCGGTGCGCGGCGCTCATTGGCAGCAGCCAGGCCTTCTTTATGATCTTGGGTCTGTGCGCAGACCTTGCCCGCCGCTACTTCTTCCAGCTGCTGATCGGATAGGCTGCGCGTATGAGCGCTGTTCAGCAATTTCTTGGTCTGCGCGATGGCGACAGTCGGCCCGCTTGCCAATTGCCGGGCGAAGGCCAGCGTGTCCTGCCACAGATTGTCAGAGCTGCTGACGTGGCTGACGAGCCGATTTTGAAGCGCAATCTGGGCGGTCCATAATTCACCCGTATAAGCAAAACGCTTTGCCGCCTCGAGACCAATCACGCGCGGCATCAACCAGGTTCCGCCGCAGTCCGGGTTGTAGCCGACATTGGTATAGGAACAGATGAACTTGGCCTTTTCCGATGCGTAGCGAAAATCGCACGCCAAAGCCATATCAAGACCGGCACCAACGGCTGCAC
This sequence comes from Brucella lupini, assembly GCF_002252535.1. Lineage (NCBI taxonomy): Bacteria > Pseudomonadati > Pseudomonadota > Alphaproteobacteria > Hyphomicrobiales > Brucellaceae > Brucella > Brucella lupini. Next base: position 30,086 of record NZ_NNRN01000029.1, on the reverse strand, counting down.
CGTCGATCATGGCGATAACGGGCTTGGGCATTTCATGGACTTGCTGGACCAGTCGCAGCGACTCCTCGACCCAGTTCATGTCCGGCCAATCCGTTCTGCCCGCCGCCCATTCCTTCACGTCCGCACCGGCTGAAAAGGCGCCACCGCGTCCGGCCAGAATAAGGGTGCGGAGCGTTTGGTCAGCCGCCGCTTCCTTTAGTGCCTTGCGCAGTTCTATGGTGATCCCCATACCGAGCGCATTGCGCGCCTCCGGCCGGTTGAGCGCAATTACGCCCACCGCGTCATGACGTTCAATTTCCAGAAATTTGTACATAGCTCTCCCTTTCTGCCCAGCCACAAGGGTTGGGCAGTCTCAATTGTCATTCAGTTATTGGTTCAGCGTCCGCGCCAGCGCGGCGGTCGTTTTTCGAGGAAGGCTTTTTGGCCTTCGATCATATCCTCCGAGGACAACATGGCGGCAAAGGTGGACAGCTCCGGATTATCGCCAGCTCGCAATCTCATGGCGTCGCGGTCTGACATGCCATCCACGGCACGCAACGCTTCTTTCAACGCCTGTTGCGCCAGCGGTGCAGATGCCGCAATTTTCCGGGCTATTTCCAATGCCATCGGCATAAGATTTTCTCGTGACGCGGTGCGATAAACCAAACCCCAACGCTGCGCTTCCTGCGCGCTCATGGGTTCGCCGGTCCAGATCATCCCGGTTGCCACATAATAGGGAATACGGCGAGGCAGACGTTGCAGTCCCCCGCCATCGGGCAGCAGTCCCCGCTCAAGCTCGGGCAGCTGGATGAAGGCGTCATCCGCCATCAACAGAATATCGCAAGCCAACGATATTTCGAGACCACCGCCAATGGCCGGGGCGTTGATAGCAGCGATCAGCGGCTTTCTGAGTGACCACAGAGTCGTTATACCGCCGAAACCACCCTCTTTTGCGCCTTCGGTGCTTGCACCACTGTTCTGATCCGTTCCTTCCTTGAAATCATAACCAGCTGAAAAAGCACGCTCTGACCCGCTGGACAGAATACCGACGCGCAGATCGGGATCACCTTGCAAATAGAGCGCTGCCTTCTCCAGATTGCGACTTAGACTGCGGCAGATTGCATTGACCTTTGGCTTGACCATACGGATCTCAAGTACGGATCCGTGTCTCTCAAGGTGGACAAAGCCATCCATTTCTCGGTTAAGTTCTGCAATCATATCAACCACCGTTCTTTGCTGCCCGCTGGCTGTAAATGTGCAGCAAAAGCGGTGGTAGCGATGTGACAATCAGCATGAGTGTTGAAACCGCCGCCAATGTAGGATCGAGATCATCGCGCAGCGTGGAGAAGGTAACGCGCGGCAATGTCGACATGGGCCCCGATGCCACCATCAGCGAAATAATCAATTCGTCGAAAGAGATCAGGAATGACAACAGCATCGAGGTTGCGACCGAGAGCTTGAGCTGAGGCAAAGTCACAGTCAGAAAGGCTTTCAGCCGATTGGCACCGAGACTGCGTGCTACCATTTCCTGCGATGAGTCATAACTGCTGAAACCGGCCAGCATGGTCAGGATTACGAATGGCATTGCAACCACGGAATGGCCGAGGATCATGCCCCAAATGGTGTTCAGCAACATTCCGATCTTTGCATAGACAAAGAAAATGCCGACAGCGATCAGGATCGAAGGCACTGCCAGCGGCGCAACCAGCACCGTCTTCAAAAGACCCTGAACGGCGATGCGTCCCTGATTAAGAGCGTAGGATGCCGCCACGCCGGTGACAGTCGCAACGATCATGGTCCCAAATGCGACCCGCAGCGACACCCAGAGCGAGCTGATCCACTTTTCCTGACCGAAAAATGAAGCATACCAGCGTGTGGACCAGCCTGCTGGCGGGAAAACCAGTGATGTCGTTGAGCTGAACGAGACCGGAATGACGACCAGGGTGGGAACGATCAGGAAAAACAGCACCAGTCCGACGAGAATGTAGAGCCAGAGACGTGCACGGTGAGAAACGTGAGCTTCCATCATACCACCTATCGATCCGACGACAGCCGGCGCACCAGCACCAGACTGATCCACAAGCAAAGAGCCGTCATTGCCAGCAGCAACACCGCAAGCGCAGCCGCAGGACCCCATGTCGGGTAAAGCGAAATCATCTCCTCAATGCGCTGCGCAATCATCTTTACCTTGCCACCGCCAAGCAATGCGGGCGTGATGTAAAAGCCGAGGCACATGACGAACACCATTATGGCGCCAGCGACCAATCCGGGCATCGAAAGCGGAAGGAAGATGCGCAGGAACGCGTGCGTTGGCGACGACCCCACATTGGCGGCAGCACGCATCAGATTGGCGTCGATAGCCTTCATCGATGCATAAAGTGGCAGCACCAGAAACGGGATCATGATATGCACCATACCGATGACAACGCCGGTGGTATTGTTGACCAATGCCAGCGGCTGGTTGATCAGACCAAGGCCCTGCAATGACTTGTTGACCACGCCGTTGCGCTGCAAAATGATCAGCCACGAAAAGGTGCGCACCAACCCGGAAGTCCAGAAGGGCACCAGCACTGCCAGCATCAGTAGCCCCGCCCATTTTGGCGACAGGATCGACATCAGATAGGCAACCGGATAGCCGAGCAGCAGGCAAATAACGGTGACGATGAGCGCGATCTTGAACGTATTCAGAAACATCTCGATGTAGACAGGTTCCGAAAAGAACAATCGGAAATTTCCGAGACCATATTCTCCATTGATGTCGACAAAAGACATCGACAGCAACCACAACAGCGGCGCCACCATCAAGATGCCAACAATAGCGAGTGCAGGGATGGTGAGGCGCACCATCGACCAGCTTTCGTATTTTTTTTCGCGGTTCAGCGCACGGCGGTTTTCATCCAGTTCGGCTTGCGTCACTGGTTTGGGGGCTGCAACAGGAAATGAGACAACAGCTTTTGTCATCATCAAGCCTCCGCGCGCACAAGCCGCGCGTCCGCCCGTTCCAGACGTAGCGCCACGCGTTCACCAACCTTTGGCACTGCCCGCAGATTTTCCGAGCGGTTGGCAATGCGTGTGAATACCTTATGGCCACCATCCAGCATGACCTCGAAAAGCAGGCATTCACCCTGGTAGATGGCCGTGACGACCTGACCCGAAAACAGGTTTGCTCCCGAAGCGTGCGCCGCCGCTTCGTCTGTGGCAAAGCGCAGGCGCTCGGGGCGCATGCTCAGCAACATGTTGTCGTGCAGTTCGCCAACATCATCCGACAAATTCACGCCCTGGTCGCCATAGCTGACACCAGCGTTAGTGCGCCGGAGCGGCAGAAAACTGGTTTCACCAATGAATTCAGCAACAAACCGGCTTTCCGGGTGTTCATAAAGATCGGTCGGCGACGCGATCTGGGCCAGTTTGCCCTTCGAAAATACGGCAATCCGGTCCGACATTGTGAGCGCTTCACGCTGATCATGCGTAACAGAAATGGTCGTCATGTCCAGCCGGTCATGCAGTTTGCGGATTTCGATCTGCATCGTTTCCCGCAGTTGCTTGTCGAGCGCGGACAAGGGTTCATCCATCAGCAGAATGCGCGGTTCGAACACGATGGCGCGCGCCAGCGCTATACGCTGGCGTTGTCCCCCAGACAGTTCGGTGATCTTACGCTCGCCATAGCCACCGAGTTGCACCAGATCGAGTACTTTCTTGACCCGTTCCTCGATTTCGGCACGACCGATCTTACGCAAACGCAGCGGATAAGCGACATTCTCGAATACCGACATATGCGGGAACAAGGCATAGTTCTGAAAAACCATGCCGATATTGCGCTTATGGGGCGGAAGATGCACGATTTCCTGTGTGCCAATCTTGATCGAACCATCCGTCGGACGGGAAAAGCCCGCGATCATCATCAGAAGGCTTGTTTTTCCTGACCCGGAGGGGCCGAGCAATGTGAGAAATTCACCGGCCTTAATCGCCAGCGATACGTCGTCAACTGCCCGGACCGTGCCGTAATGTTTGGACAGTGCTTGGATCGTAACCGGCAAAGCCGTCGTCGAGGAGTGTTTCATCTCTGCTTTCCATCAGCGCACAACAGGACACCGCAGCATTGTCAGCTACAGACTGTAATCTTGGGCTCCAAGAAGAAAATTCCGGGTTGGAGGCCGAAGCCTCCAACCTTCTAGAACCAGCTATTGCATCATAGCCTTGTCCCACATGGTCTGCGCCTTTTCGTGATTTTCGGCCCAGTACGGCATGTTGGTGATGAGCTGCTTCTTGAGATTCTCGGTGCTCGTGACAATGCTCGCCGCCTTGTCGGCGGGTACAAGCCCTTGTTTGAAGGCGTCCTGGTTCATCGGCCCATAGGCGATATAATTTGGCAGGTTCGCCTGATATTTTGGGTCGAGCAGATGGTTGACCAGGCGCATTGCACCTTCCGGATTGGGTGAATTTTTGGGAATGACCAGGCATTCCACATCCATCACCGCGTCATCAAGCTTATAGGTATATGGTGCGCCTTCCTTGATGGCGGCATCTATACGGGCTGCCCAGATCGATAACATATCGACTTCTTCAGACGTTGCGAGCTGGGTCGCCTGCGCGCCCGTGGCCCACTGAACACTGATATTCGGTTTCAGCGTAGACCATTTGGCCATCGCCCTCTCCATATCAATGGGATAAATCTTGTCCTTGGCCACGCCATCGGCCATCAGGGCAATTTCCATATTTGTCGCTGGCGAATTCCCTGAGATAGCGCGGCTGCCGGGGAACTTTTCCGTATCGAAAAAGTCGGCCCAGTTTTGTGGCCCTTTGTCACCATAAACGTTTTTGTTATAGGCAAGGACCGACGTATAGGCGGTGAACCCTACCCAATATTTTGAGCGCAGGTGTTCCGGGATTCCAGCCGCATTGGGAATTTTTGAATAATCGAGCGGAACCAGAAGCTCCTCTTTACCGGCCAGATCACACAGACCACCATAGAGTTCTGCCACATCGATATCGACCGCATTTGCACGCACCTTGGTACGGATATCGCGGATACCACCAGCCAGTACATAATCGACAACGGTCATGCCATGGTCTTGGGGTAAGTGGTCAAGAATGGCCTTTCGCACGCCTTCCTGATAGACGCCGCCGTACGACGCATAACTGACTTTTTCTTCAGCTACAGCCGACCCGGCTGCCATGGCAAGCACTGCGCCCAGTATGAATGTCTTTTTCATTGTTCCTCCTCCCTATGCGGCCCACTAGCCGCGTTTTTTTGCATGCAACAACCGGCAAAGGCACTTCCTCCAAAGCACCTTATTCGGCATTCCGCTGACAAAAGTCAGTTGGAAAATGCGTGTAACCCCCTTGTCATGGCAAGGCGGCAATCACTGACAATACGCTCGATAAGCTCCTGACAGCTCGGAATATCCTTGATCAACCCAAGCGCCTGACTTGCCCATACCAGACCGCTATCCAGTTCGCCAGTTGTCAGCGCGTGACGACCTCGCTCTCCGGAAACCAGCGGTCGAACATCTGTAAACTCCGCACCGCCCAGCCGACCTTCGATAGCGACGACTTCATCGGAGATTGCATTCTTCAAAACACGACCGGTGTTTCTGAACGTTCGAAAGATCAAATTGGTGTCGCGCTCACCGGCTTTGACCAGCGCCTGTTTGATGTTCTCATGAATGGGAGCTTCTTTGGTGGCACAAAAGCGCGTCCCCATGTTCACGCCCTCGGCACCGAGCATAAAAGCTGCTGCCATGCCTTCGCCGGTGCCGATGCCGCCCGAGGCGATCAATGGAATTTTGACCTGCGCCGCTGCAGCGGCAAAAAGGACCAGACCACCAACATCATCCTCACCCGGATGCCCCGCCGCTTCAAATCCATCGATGGAAATAGCGTCGACACCAGCCCGTTCCGCTGACAGCGCATGACGTACAGCCGTACATTTGTGAACGACAACCGCACCAGCCGCCTTTATTTTCTCGATGAACTCTTTTGGACTGCGTCCCGCCGTCTCTATCACCTTCACACCCGACTGTAGCGCCGCATCAAGATATTCTTCATAAGGTGGAGGCGCTGTCGTGGGGAGTATCGTGAGATTGACCCCAAATGGTTTATCGGTCATCTGCCGGCAGCGAGCGATCTCTTCACTTAGCGCTTTGGGACTAGGTTGCGTCAGTGCTGTCAAGATTCCAAGGCCGCCCGCATTCGATACAGCTGATGCAAGTTCGGCACGACCAACCCATTGCATTCCGCCTTGAATGATCGGGTATTTCGTTTTCAATAGCTCGGTTACTCGGGTCTTCACGCCCCACTCCCTGCTGCAATCAAACCTGATGATTAGATACTGAAATTCGCAGCGGATGAAGTCAAACAAAAAATTTGCTGAACGTCCAACTTTTTATTAACATGCAGATATAACACGATGATTTTCGTCGGAGCCCCATTAAGAGGGCCAATTGGAGGGGGAACACCATGAAACCGCGAAAGATCACGCCATATCAAGGACGTAGTCTAAATCACCGCCCAGTATCGTCGAATTCACCACCCCCCGAGCAGCACGCAGGAGCCCCGAATCCCGTGTCGCCGACGGCTGGTCTGATAGTTCGGGCGTGGCCTCCAGAGCGGCAACCTGTCGCGGTCATGGCGCGTCCACATGTATGATGTACCGACCGCGACAACCCTTCCCCATCTTGAGCACTGTCCTTGCGAGTATTTTCAGGTCGCGACTGACCTTGAGGGGGCCGCATGATCCCACTGCGTTTCCTTGGCGCTGCCGTTCTCTGCACAAGCAGTCTTGCTTTTACCCTGAATGATACGACGACCAAGTTTCTCATCAGCGACTATGATGTGTCATCGATCATTTTGATCCGCAGCCTGATGGCATTGCCGATTCTTTACCTGTTTCATGTGCGGACAACCGGGCGAAGCAAAATATGGTCGGCCAGAATTGGGCTCCATGCGCTGCGGGGAGCCTTTGGCTTGATTGCCGCCTATTTATACATCGCTTCCCTGAAAACTCTGACTGTGGCTGAGGCTACAGTCATTCTCTTTATGACACCCGTCATTATCACCGCGATGTCCCGTTTTCTGCTCAAAGAGAGTGTCAGCTTCCGCACATGGTTGTCGATCTGTTTCTGTTTCCTTGGCGTGGTTGTGGCGATCAATCCACGGGCATCCAACTTCAATTACGCTATGGGGCTAGCTGGTACATCGAGCGTGTTTTACGCCATCAATGCGATCAGTTCGCGTTGGATTCCGTCCGAAGATAACCTGTGGACGATCTCGTTTTTTGGCGCGTTTTTTTCGGCGCTATTTGTCGCCCCGTTCGCCATTGAGCATTGGCGTGGACTGCAAGTCCTACACCTTGCCCAGTTTGGGTCTGCGGCGGCATTCTCCAGCATGGGCATAGGTTTAAGCGCCATTGCCTACCGCATGACGTCACCTGCCCTCCTCGCCCCCTTCGGTTATTCGGGGCTGATCTGGTCGATTACGGTCACCTGGCTTTTCTGGGGCATTCATCCGAGTCTCAATGCCATTCTCGGCACGCTCATCATTCTGGGCAGCGTCACATTGACCATCAAAACCAGCCGCATCGATCCGCAACCCAATCCGCAGAACTGTATCAAGGGACCCACAAATGACGACCCCAATCCTTGTCGATATGAATAAAGAAACCGGCATCAGCACCATCACATTCAACCGCCCGGAAAAATACAACGCTATCGATGAGGCGATGGCAGCAGCCTTTCATGAGGCCGCGCAAGCCATAGCATCGGACAAGGGCATACGTTGCGTCGTTCTCAAAGGCGCGGGCAAAGCATTTATGGCAGGTGGAGATGTCGCGGCTTTTGCAGCCGACCCTGATCGGGCTGATCTTGTCTTGCAGCGCATATTGCGCCACATGCACCCAGCTTTGTTAATCCTGCAGCAATTGCCGGTGCCTGTCATCGCGGCAATACACGGACCGGCAGCTGGCGCCGGATTGAGCATGGTTCTGTCGGCAGACTATGCCATCTGTAGTCAATCAGCAGAGTTCATTCTTGCTTATGATCGACTGGCGACGGTGCCCGATTGCGGCGGCACCTGGTATCTTCGGCAAAAGCTGGGGCCGCGTGCTGCTTTTGCCCTTATGCTCAAGGGTGGCAAACTCAGTGCCAGTCAGGCCAGAGAAATCGGGATCGTCAACGACGTGGTTGAGGAGAGCAGTTACCAGGAACAGCTTTCTGCCCTGATACAAAAAATTGCCTCTGGTCCAACACGAGCCTTTGGACTGTTCAAGCAATTGCTGGCCGCAGATCTTTCATTGGCGGCTCAACTTGAGGCAGAAAAGGCAGCCTTCATGGAAGCCACTTATACGCATGATTTCCGGGCCGCCATCCACAACTTCCCGAACAAGCAACCGGTTCAATTTCTCGGATACTGAAACGAGATCGTCTCCGACGGGAGCCGTTGTATTCAACGTCACCCTGCAAAACCAAACAATTACCAGAGAGGGAAATATCGTGCTCCAATCCGACCAGAACACCAATGACATCGTAAAGACTGACATTTATATCGATGGCGCTTGGGTCGAACCTTTCGGAACCGACACCATTGCCGTCGTCAACCCCGCCAATGAGCAGCCTTATGCAACCATTTCGGCAGGCTCAACTCAGGATGTTGATCGAGCGGTCACAGCTGCCCGTAGGGCATTCTCTTCCTGGAGCGAAACCCCGGTTAAGGAGCGCGCCCGCTTCTTGCGCAAGATAGCAGAAATATATGAGGCGCGTCTCGAAGATATGGCCAAAACCATTTCGCTTGAAATGGGCGCGCCTATCACCATGGCCCGCGATCAACAGGCCGCTGCAGGCTTGTATCACATCAACGCTTTCATCCAGGCGCTGGAAAACTTCGAATTCGAAGAAAGACGAACAGATAATTCCGGCGAGATCATCGTGCGTGAACCAATCGGCGTCTGCGGTCTGATTACCCCATGGAATTGGCCGATGAACCAGATCGCTTTGAAAGTTATTCCTGCGATCGCAGTCGGCTGCACGGTAGTTTTGAAACCCTCTGAAATAGCGCCCATGTCAGCGATGCTCTTTGCCGAAATTCTGCATGAAGCGGAGCTTCCAAAAGGCGTATTCAACCTTGTCAACGGCGAAGGGTTGGTCGTGGGCGAAGCCATGTCGCGCCACGCAGACATTGACATGATGTCTTTCACTGGCTCAACCCGTGCGGGCACAGCAGTCGCACGCGGGGCCGCAGATACGGTCAAGCGTGTATCACTCGAGCTCGGAGGAAAATCACCCAATCTGATTTTCGCCGACAGCGAAATAGAAAGCGCGGTGGAGCGAGCCATCACAGAATGCTTCAACAATACCGGTCAATCGTGCAATGCACCTACCCGGTTGTTGGTAGAGAATACGGTTTACAATCAAGTTGTTCAGCTCGCCGCTAAAGCCGTCAATCAGACCCGGGTCGGTGATCCCTCTCGGGGAGGAGATCATCTTGGGCCGCTGTCATCGAAAGCTCATTTTGACAAAGTTCAAGGTCTGATCCAGACAGGAATCAATGAAGGTGCACGTCTGGTAGCAGGTGGCCTCGGTCATCCGGACGGGCTCGACGCGGGTAACTTCGTGCGCCCAACCATATTTGCTGATGTCCGGAACGATATGACGATTGCGCGCGAAGAGATATTTGGTCCCGTACTCGTCATCATCCCATTTGCCGACGAAGAGGACGCCATCGCTATCGCAAATGACACCCCTTACGGTTTATCCGCTTATGTTCAAACCGGATCGGCTGAACGCGCCGAACGCGTCGCGCGAAAGCTTCGCGCCGGCATGGTGCATATCAACGGCTCTTCGCTCGGTTCCGGCAGTCCGTTCGGTGGTTACAAGCAATCCGGCAACGGCCGTGAAGGCGGAAAATGGGGACTTGAAGACTTTACGGAAGTTAAGGTAATCACCGGCTGAACGGATGCTACAAACCCCAAGCGCGGCGAGCCAATGTATGTTTATCGGTCGCCAGCTCGAGCCATAATTCACGAAAAGTAGAATTTAACGGTTCATGCATCGTTGCCGCGCTCCTATACCATCAAGACGAAATGAAAGCACCAATGCTCTCGTTCAGAGCCATTCCATAGTAGAGCACAGGAAGCTGATCTGATTGCCAGTCTAAAACATATGTCCCTCAATGAATTAGCGTGTGAAATGTCCCTTATTGAGCTAATTAGCTTTATTCCATTGAATCTTGAGTGCACGAATTACACCCAATTCTCACGGAGGCAGCGAAAAATGGTGGCTTACCCTGCCTCCAGATTCGTCACGCAGATGCAACCGCCGACAAAGCAGAGGTCAGCCATCTTCCCCATTGAGCAACATCATCCAGAGTTTCTATGAGGTCGTGACGGACTTCGATTAAAAAGCCGGGTAACCCTCTGCTATCAGCATGGGTCGGTACTGTGTAATCTTCGTCTGGATGGATATTATACGGTTCATTATCTCCAATAATCAAACCTGTTTCCTTCTCCAAGGCAGCGATCAAAGCACGGCCAAAGACTTTGGCTTCCCCATATAGAACGCCTGCATGCCATGGCCTTACCGTTCCGCTATAAACGGGTGTAAAACTATGCACACCGACGATGATTGTGGGTTGGCTCTGTTTCGTCCGCCAATCCAGCCTGCGCCTGACGGCATCGGCAAAAGGGCGAAACAAAGTGTTGATCCGTTGCTGGCGCTCGACCTCACTTAGCCCACGGTTTCCAGGGACAGGCGTAGCCTCGCTGATTTCGGGAATGGCGGAGGCCACATGTAGCGGCCGATTGCAGTCTATGACCAGACGCGAGTAATTCGTCATAAACAGCGGTGCATCGAGTGCGGCACTCAGTTGCTGGGACAGGGCACTCACGCCGATATCCCATGCGATGTGTCGCTGCCTTTCCTCATGCGACACGCCCAGATCGCCAAGCGCGCGTGGTATGCGGTTGGATGCATGTTCGCACAGAAGCAAAAAAGGCGATGCCCCATCGGGGTTGACAACCGCGTATGGCGGCGGCTCGTCTATCGCCAGTAACGGTTTGGCTGGGTCATGACGCGCCGCCACAGCCGAAAATCTCGTTTCGTCTTTCATAGCTTGTCCCGTATCAATAGACAGCTGCATAGCGGCTACAAAGTTCATCAGGCGTATGCCCGGAAACGATGCTGATCTCTTTCCGTTTCATTGCCAGGTAACAATCAATGAAATCCTTTGAGAACCACCCCATTACGGTCGTGTCTTGTTGAAGTGCCTCGAGCGCCTCTTCAAGGCTAGCAGGAAGCCTCCGGATGCCCAGTCGCTCGCGTTCCGCATCGGTCATATCGGCCGGGTCGGAATTGGTGAGCAGGGGCTGTTCAAGCTCGGCGCGGATACCCTCAAGGCCTGCCCGTAACAGAACCGCGAGTGACAGATGCGGACTCGCGCATCCGTCTGCGGCTCGAAACTCCATATTGAACTGCCGTGCCGGATTGCTTCCCGGTAGATCGAGGGTCGGACAAATCCGCAGCGTCGCCTCCCGGTTCTTTTCGCCGAGGCAGGTGTAAGCCGCACTCCAATGATGCGGCACAAGCCGCAGATAAGACAATACCGACGGTGCCGTAAAGGCCACGAGTGCGGGCAGATGCTTGATAACGCCAGCAGCAAAAGATCCGGCTATTTTCGAAAGCCTGCCGGGGCGATCAGGATCAAAAGTTACGGGATTGCCATCAAGATCGGTGAAGCTGACATGGAGATGGACACCATTGCCGACCCCATCTGCCGAAATCTTCGGAGCAAAACTAGCATGCCAGCCGAAACTGGCCGCTACTTCCCGTGTCACCGCACGAATTGTGGCCCCACGATCCGCCGCAACAAGAACGGGCGCGGGTCGGCATGTAATTTCGAATTGATCCTTGCCATATTCTGGCAGGAACATTTCCGGTTCGGCACCAGCCTCTTCCAGTGCGCTCATCAACAGGGAAGGAAACGTGCCCGTGCGACGTTGCGCACGCAAACCAAAGGCTGGCGCGTCCGGCCAATCTGCACCGATGATCTGAAATTCCTGTTCGACCGCGCTCACAACACGAAGGCTGGCTTCACGTTCGTACGCCTCAATCGTCTCCTTGAGGAAAGTACGCACGCAACAATCCCATGGTGAACCGTCGAGATGCGTAATATCGGCATGGTAAAAATGCAGCGGTGTTTCGTCTGGAAGGCAAGAAACACGGACGCGGCTCTCTGCATCCGGCATCAGACGCAGGTCTCCTTTCGAGCCCCAGGGATTGTCTCCGGCAATTTCGTCGAATGGTGTCAATGCCAAGTTGGCTGGCACCCAGCCCACACCCTTGCGCAAGTAACTGTCGAGTTCGCTCACTGCAAAGCTGCGTCCACGTGTAATGCCACAAAGATCAGTCGTGACGATGGTAGCAAGCTCCATGAGGCTCGCATCGGCTTTCGTGCTATTATCCATCTTTTTTCCCAGAATTCGATGTCAGACCGTGAGTGCATTGAGGCGCGCTAGAACGGTATCTGTATCGGTGATCCAGCAATAGCCAGCATAAGCGTTGAGTGCGGCTTCGTGACGTTCCTGCGTATAGGTGGCACAGGCATCATGTACGACCGTGACGAGATAGCCCCGGTCGGAAGCGTCGCGTACCGCCATGTCGACACATTGATCGGTGACAACGCCGGCAATGATAAGGTAGCGGGTGTTGAGATTGCGCAGTACGTAATCGATATTGGTTGAGTTAAAGACACCGGAAGAAGTTTTGGGCAGAACGATCTCGTTTTCAATCGGCACCAGTGCGTCGATCACTGCCCCCTCAGGCGCGTCTTTTGGCACATGCATGTCAGACAGTTTATGATCCAGCGAACGATCACGACCATCATTTGTTAGGCTCTGGATGATCGTGTGGAGTACGTTGCAGTTGGCAGCGCGCGCTGCATCGAGAATGCGCTTCTGATTGGGTACCACCAAATCGCACAGACGGCGATGATAGTAGCTTTCAGCATCCTGCGGGTGCGTCGGATCGAGATTGGGCTCGCACCAGATGCGCTGCATATCCACCAGCAGCAGAGAGGTCATGTCCCGCTCGTAAGCGCTTTCACGGCGCAAAAGATCACTGCCGAATTTAACTTCGATGGAAGCCATCGTCTTCTCCTCATGAGATCGGTCGGTCGAATGCGCTCACTTGCTTGGTTTGAGCGCGTCTTCGGTAATTGCATAGCTGCGGCGTAGTTCTTCCAGCCGCTGGATACGTTTCAGCGATGTGGCTGAAAAGCGAGTAGTAAGAGCAGCGATCAACGCTTCAGTCTGCGCCATGGCAGGCACCATAGTGTCATAGGGTGAAGCTGTATCAACCGGTGCCGTGAGTGTGAGCGCGGCAAACTCGGCAATGGGAGAAAGCCACCGATCGGTGAATAGAATGATTTTCGCCCCTTGATCGGCCGCGTGTTGTGCAAACCGGATGGTGCCGGTTTGATATCGACGATAATCATAAACGAAGAGCGTGTCCTTGCGTCCAAGGTCAATCAGGCGATCGACCTCATCTGCTTCCGCTCCGTTGATCCAGTGTGTATCGGAACGCAGTTGTTTCATATGGGCCCACAACATGCCGGCCAACATGCCGCTAAAACGCCCGCCCAAACAGTGAATGCGCATACTGGTATCAGCTGCCGCATCCACGACAGCTTCAAAATCATGCGCAGGCATGGTCGACTTGGCAGTCCCCAGCGCCTGAATGCTCGCATCCAGAAAATGCTGATAGAAATTGTTCTGCCCCGGAGCAGGCTTGCGCGTATCCATCATTGAAAGAGGAGAGCTCATACGCTCCTGCACTTCACTGACAAGTGCGGCCTGAAATTCCGGATAACCGCTGAAGCCGAGCTTATTCACAAGCCGCACAACAGTTGGATCACTGACCCCGGCAACTGATGCCAAATGTGCGACTGTGTTGAGCCCCGAAGCTGGGTAATTCGACAGAAGTTCGCGTATGATTTTCAGTTCTGACCGCGTGAAGTCGATAGCGCCATCGGTCAACCTATCCCTGACACTCATGCCATTTCCCCCATCAGACAATGTGTGCGCCTTCGCATATCCGGGATCATTGAAAGAAGATTGGTCGTGTAAGCATGCTGTGGCGAACCAAACAGATCTTCCGTCGCGTTGATTTCACAAATTCGGCCCTGTTGCAGCACCGTAATACGGTCACAAATCTGGCGAACGACCGGCAAGTCATGGCTGATGAAAAGAATTGTCAGCGATAGTTTTTGCTGCAAATCCTTCAACAAGTTCAATATCTGCGCCTGAATAGACACATCCAGCGCTGAAGTGGGCTCGTCGCAGATAAGAAAGCGCGGCCGGCTTGCCAAGGCCCGGGCAATGGAAATGCGTTGCCGCTGGCCACCGGAAAACGCATGGGGATATCGCCGCGCGGCCGTGGCATCAAGACCCACAGCATTCAATAGCTCCAGCATGATTGGCTCGGCCTGACGGCGACTGGTTGCAAGCCCGTAATGTACCATCGGCTCGGCTATAATATCCCCAACCCGCATCTGCGAGTTAAGAGAGGAATAGGGGTCCTGGAACACCATTTGCGTGTCACGTCTGATCTGCTGACGCACCGGAAAAGGAGCAGCGAAGACATCCTGACCGCCGAAAAACATCTGGCCAAGGCTTGGGCGCGTCAGTCCTGCGAATATACGCGCCATGGTCGACTTACCCGATCCGGACTCCCCGACAAGCCCCATCACCTCGCCCTGTCGAATGTCGAGATTGATGTCATGCAGTGCCTTGAAGCCGCCCGATGCCTTGCCAAAAAACAGGCTCTTGCCGCCATAGATCTGTTCCACGTGGCGCAATTCAACCAAAGCGTCATTGATCGATGAAGCGCTGTCCGTATTCCCTTGCAACAACCATTGCATGGCAATGTCGATATTTTTTGGAGCGCCAGCGACCGGAAACCGATCAAGCTTGACATCGCCGCGCGGCACAACGGAGATCAGCGCACGGCTATATTCGTGCTGAGGCGTTTCGAGGACCGCTTGCGTCTCGTTCAGTTCAACGATCTCGCCCGCGCGCATGACAGCCACCCGGTCGGCGATCTGCGCAATGGCCCCCATGTCATGGGTGATGAGCATGACGGCGACGCCACGCTCCAAAGCCAGCTTACGGATCAACTCCAATATCTGCGCCTGAACGGAAACATCGAGCGCTGTGGTAGGCTCATCCGCAATGATCAGTTCCGGTTCTGAGCAGAGTGCAAGTGCAATGACGGCGCGCTGGCGCATGCCACCGGAAAATTCATGCGGCCAGTTTTTTATGCGTCGCGCAGGCTCGGGAATTCCGACCACTTCTAGCTGACGGACAGCTTCCGCCTTTGCATCCGCCTTCGACATGGGACGATGGGTCCGGATCGTATCGACCAACTGACGTTCGATGGTGAATAGTGGATTGAGACTTGTCAGCGGGTCCTGAAAAATCGTTGAGATGCGTTTGCCACGCAAAGCCTGCATAGCCTTGATATTGCGTGCATCGATGATGTCGCCCGAAAGTCGGACTTCACCTGCACTGATGAAGCCGGGGGGCTGCAACAGGCCGGTAATGGCCGCCCCGACAGTCGACTTTCCGGCACCGGATTCACCGACTATGCCAAGAATTTCGCCTGCGGCAATGTCGAAGCTGACATTGCGTACCGCGCTGAACGTGCCGTGGCGGCTGGGAAAATCGACGCAAAGATCGCGGATCGACAGAATGGGAGGCTTTGAAGATACCATCGCTCAAACCCCTCTTGGATTGAGTGCGTCGCGCAGCCAGTCGCCAAGCACGTTGATCGCCAGTGCGAGCGCCAGAAGCGTGACTGCGGGGAACAAAAGTATCCACCATTCCCCGGCAAAGAGAAAATCCTGACCGCTACGAATGAGCGTGCCGAGCGATGGTTGGGTGGCAGGCAAGCCGGCGCCAAGATAGGACAATGTTGCCTCGGTTATAATGGCAAGCGCCAAAGAGATGGTGGCAATCACCAGAATAGGGCGCCGCACATTGGGCAGAATATGGCGGGCGAGAATGATGCGGGTCGGTAGCCCCATCATGAGCGCGGCCTGAACATACTCACGCTGCTTTTCCACCATCACCGCCCCGCGCACGGTACGCGCATAGGAGACCCAACCTGAAAAGCCGATTGCCAGTATAAGAACATAGACGGCCATCGTATCGCGTGCACCAGGTGGCAAAAGCGAACGGGTCAGTCCAAAAATGAGCAGTGCTATCAGGATCGCCGGGATGGACAATTGTACATCCGCGATGCGCATGATGATCGCATCGATGCGTCCGCCGAAATAACCGGATATCAATCCTAATGTGACGCCAATACTCATCGAGAGCAGGACTGCCGCCAAACCAACCAGCAAGGATACACGAGTTCCATAGAGGGTCGCAGACAGGATATCGCGACCCTGATCGTCCGTGCCCAGAATATAGAACTGGTTGGAGAACTCGTTGATGCTCCACGGTGGGGTGTTGGCTGACAGCAGATCGAGCTGCGCCGGATCAAGAATGTCCTGGGGCGCCAGCAACGGTGCGCCGACGGCCGCGATCAGTATCAGAACCAGAACCACCGTTGCAAAAATCGCACCCGGTGAACGAAGATAAGCGTAGCCAATGTCCGAACGAAAGAAGCGCAGAATTGACGTCATTTCACACCTCCCACAACGCGCAGGCGGGGATCGATGAGATAGTAGATGCAATCAACCACCATGTTGATCGTCACGAAGATAAGAGATGTCAAAAGGAGATAGGTTGCCATGATCGGCACATCGGAGAAATTGACGGAATTGATGAAGAGAAGTCCCACACCCGGCCATTGAAATACGGTTTCCGTGACCACAGCAAAAGCAATGATCGATCCCAATTGCAGTCCCGCAACGGTTACGACCGGTACCATTGTGTTCTTCAAAGCATAGGAGAAATAGATCAGTCGCTGCGACAAGCCGCGAGCCCGGGCAAAGCGAATATAATCCGAATGCATCACCTCCAGCATTTCCGTTCGCACCAGCCGCAAGATGAATGTCAACTGGAAGGTCGCAAGAGAGATCGCAGGCAGGATGATTGCCAGCCAACCGGATTTCGTCAGCAGACCAGTCGTCCACCAGCCGATTTTAACCGTGTCGCCGCGTCCAAAAGCCGGTAGCCAACCGAGCCGCACCGAGAATATATAGATCAGCGCAATACTGATCAGGAAATTCGGCAGCGACACAGCAACCAGCGATCCCGTCATGGCAAGCTTCGAAAAGATGGAGCGCGGACGCAATGCGGTCAACACACCAAGCGCGATGCCCGCCGCCATGGCTATGACAAATGAAAGTACGGCGAGTTCGAGAGTTGCTGGAAGCCGTTCGACAATCAAATCCAGTACGGGACGTCCGACGCGGGTCGAAACACCAAAATCACCATGCAGGATCGAGACGATGAAACGCCAGAACTGAATATAAAAGGGTTGGTCGAAGCCTAGCTCTGCGGCAAGGCGAGCGCGATCCTGCGCAGTCGCATCCTGTCCCAGCATATTTTGCAGCGGATCGCCGATAAAGCGAAACGCGGCAAAGGACAGGAAGGCTGTGATTAGCATAACTGGCACAGCCGATCCCAGTCTGCGCAGGAGGAAGGCGATCATTTGTCTACCGATATCGTCTTGACGAAGAGACTGTTGGACAGGTTCGACGTGATGTGAATTTTCTTCGCCGAGGCACGGGCCAGCATCTGCGCATGGATCGGCAAATAGAAGCTCTCGTCCTGAACGACCTTCCATATCTCAGCAATCGTCGCATTGCGCTTTTCGATATTGGCTTCCGTACCCAGCGTCTCGATCTTGGCATCGATCTCGGTATTGTTGAAGTTCACAGCGCTCCACGCACCGCGTCCTTCGCTGCGGGAGTGCACAAGATTGTCGAACACATATTGCGAGTCGAAGGTCGAAGCCCCCCAGCCCATCAGGTAGAAATCCGTTTTGCCATTGGCGACCATTGGGAACACCACACCGGCGGGCTGCACATCGAGATGAACCTTGATGCCAATCTTAGCCATCATGCCGACAATAGCCTGACAGATACGTTCATCATTGACGAAACTGTCATTGGTACAATTGAGCGTGACCGAGAAGCCGTCGCCATATCCAGCCTCGCTCATCAGTTGCTTTGCTTTCTCAATGTTGACCTCGGGCAACTTGCCCATTTCTTCCGTATAGCCATTGATGAAAGGAGGCGCGATGGTTCCAATCGGAATGGACTCGCCCCGCATAATCGCCTTACCAATAACACTGCGATCAATTGCGATGTTCATCGCCTGACGCACTCGCTTGTCAGCGAATGGATTTCCCTTGGCATCACCGTAGGTAAGCTTATCGCCACCCATATTTACACCAAAGAAGATGGTGCGATTTTCGGGGCCCCGCACCACGCGCAGTTCCGGATTCTGTTCCAGCTTGGCAATGTCCTGCGGGGGAACGTCCTGCAGGAAATTTACCTCACCGCTGATGAGTGCCGAAACGCGCGTGGCTGGCGACTGGATGGGGGTATATACGATGCGATCGATATCGAGAGGAAACTGGCCTATACCCCAATATTTATCATAGGCTGCCAGTTCAGTGCGACGGTCTGCTTCACGGCTGACAAGACGATAAGCCCCGGTACCGTTTTCGTTTCGCGCGGCGTAGCTTTCCTTGCCTGCCTTGAAATCCTGCGGGGCCGCCGCATCATTCTTTTCTGCCCAGGCCTTGTTCATCATGAAGATATTGACAAGATTGTTGACCAGCAACGGGCTGGTGCCTTTGGTCTTGACCTGTATCGTATGATCGTCCTTGGCAGTTACTCTATCGACCGCCGTCAGGAGCGAGCGTACGTTTGATGTAGGTGCCATGGCGCGCTGAAAGGAGAAGATGACGTCGTCAGGCGTGAATGGCGCGCCATCATGAAAGGTAACATTTGGACGCAGTTTGAACTCCCAAATGTCGGTCTGGTCGGGCAGCATCTTCCATTCGGTCGCCAAAACGCCAATCAATTTGCCATCGTCGGAACGAGCCACCAGCGGCTCATAGATCTGATGGTTGAAGGCATGGGTTATACCCTCATTATAGGCGTGGGGGTCGAGCGTCTGCACGTCCGACGCACGTGCCCAATTAAGCGTTTCAGCCGTCGCCGGCAGTGCTGTGGCCACCAAAGCCGCCATGCCTGCGGAAGCGACGAGATAAGCGAGACGCGAGCGCTTTGTGCGCATCTGGACTGGATTGAAGAAGTTCATCACGATACGATTTCTCCGTTGACGCCAGTGGCGCCAGAAAGGAACTATGCCGAAATTTCAAGTGTTTATGATCGCCTAGGCGACACCACACCAATCAAGAATAGCGGCAGCCATAACCTTGGTGGTCATCTTGATCGACGCCACATCCGCCCATTCATCAGCCGCATGCTGGTTTGCACCGAACGGGCCATACCGTATGGGTTGGACACCCGCGACCGCATAATGCGCACCGTCTGTCACACCTATAGAACCGCGCAACGCCGTTGGCTTGCCAAGGCTGGAACGCCTGTCAGTAACGATCTTGACCAACTGATGGTCAGCTGCCGTATTCATCGGCGGGAAGTGAAGGTCATAGAGATCCCATTTCACGTCGATCGGATTTTCGCGCAGCCACGGATCGGTGGCGCAGAAATGCGCCACGAACTGTTCAAAATCCGCACGAATTTCCGCACTGGTTTCATGCGGCATGAACTTATGATCAATATCGATGACGGCGACATCCGGCACTATGCCAGGATTTGTCATGATCATCGGCAAACCGTCCGCAGCAAGGCCAGCGCCGACCCGTACCGATCCGACGCCAAAATGATTGATGCCCGGAGCCATCATGGGATGACTTTTCACACGGGCGTTGGCGGCTTCATAATCGCGCAACGCGACAAGGAAGCGCGTAGCCATATCGGCAGCGCTGATCGGTGGGGCCTTACGGTTTTCCTGATGGGGTTGCGGATACATACCAGTGAACCGATAAGCGGAATGACCTTGACGCCCGCGAATGGTAATACGAAGCCACTCAAGGCCACCCTGGCTGATAAAAATCTCGTCACCACCCGGCTCTGCGATAATAGCAGCCGGCGCCAGATAACCCGCCTTGACCATGGCTTTCGCACCGAAGCCACCAGCTTCCTCATCGACGACAGAATGCAGTGAGACCTTACCCTGAAGCGCGATACCCGCTTCTCGGATCACCCGCAGCGCTTCGATGCAGCAGGCCATGCCGGCCTTCATATCCATCGTGCCGCGACCGAGCACTTTACCGTCTCGAACATCGCCGCAGAACGGGTCGTAGCTCCACTCGCGGACATCACCGACCGGAACGACGTCGATATGACCGCACAAGATCAAATCACGGTCGCCATCACCGACTGCTTCCGTCTCAGCCAGAAGATTAGGGCGCCCCGGCAAAGCGTCAAATGTCTTTATTGCAAGGTGGCTACCAGACAGTTCGCGCGCAATCAGCGCCTGCACTTCGGCTTCACGTCCCTCTTCGGGCAAGTCCTGAAATTTTGGATTGACGGAGGGAATTCTAACCAGATCACTGGTCAATCCCACGACCCGATCTGACCGGGCATCCAACCGCGCCCAGACATCGGCGACAGCGTCCTCAACTCTCATCTGCATCGTTCCCTCCTCGCGACTTTTACCACGGCCAATTCAAAGTCAAGCCGTAGCCCGGAGAAGGCTTTTCTATGCCCTTTCATCTCCAGCGCGATTTGAAACTCAGTATGAGTATCAGGAAAATAATGTCAATAAAATTTCATTATTGATAAGAGAAATTTTAAAAGAAGATTTTATTACATTTTGGTCGGCACCCTGATTAGCCAGCATTGAGCTGGGCAATCAGGTCCGAAAAGCGTTCACCCTGAACAGCGATGTGCATACGCAACGCAGCCGAAGCGTCTTCGCTATTGCCCGACAAGATGGCCTTCACAATCCGGTCATGCTCCTCAAATGAGGCTCGCATTCGATTTCGCAATCGCAACTGCAAGCGACGGTAAGGACGCAAGCGGCGATGGAGCGCCTCACACTGCTCTTTCAAAAAGCCGTTATGGCTCGCGGTATAAATGGCTGCGTGGAAAACGTCATTGTCGTAATAATAGGCGTCCGGGTCCTCCGCTTCAGCGGATTTGGTACAATTCAGATGCGCCTCCATGAGCATCAAGCGGTCATTTTCGGTATGACGACGCGCCGCTTGCGCACCAGCCATGGCCTCCAGTTCAGCCATTACTTCGAACATTTCATAAATGCGCTCAGGTGCCGGCTCCACAACTATCGCACCCCTGCGCGGGCGAATTTCAATGAGACCAATCGCACTCAGCTGCATCAACGCTTCACGTATCGGTGTGCGCGAGACACCAAACTGCTGAGCCAGCCGCACCTCATCCAGACGTTTTCCAGATGAGAAACCCCCACTCAGAATTTCGTTTTCAATCTGATCACGCAATTTCAGAACAATATTTTCTGACATGGAACATCCTGTTCTAGGGAGTTAATTCTTGTATACAATCTTATTGACTTTGCATGCAAGAGGGATAAGCATAGGATGCACCTGACAGGACGACCAAGCAGATCAGGCGTCGGCACAGATTAAGGCAAAATCGTCCAACCTTCTCAATCCGCGCCATCGGAGTAGGTTTATGAGCAGCATTTCCTCATTTCGCGACATGATTGATGCGATCGCAGACCGTGGCCGTCGACTGATTGCAAAATCACCGCGCCCCACGCAGAAGCAATCAAACTTTGAACTGCTGATGCTGCACTGTGAGCATCTCCTCTCGAGTAAGGGAGAAGCTTCGGGCCTCGCACTAGCGCAGGATATACTGACCGGCTGGGAATTGCTCGGCAAGGACGAGCAGCGTAAATTCATGAGTGCCCTTCTTGATAAATACGGCGCCAACAGTGCTCGTCTTGATAAAGCCATCGACGATTACCGTGCATCGCCGAATCCCGATGCTCTTTCCAGACTGCATGACGCGGCGGAACCAAGACGGCAAGAACTCATTCGCAGATTGAATGCAGCCCCAAGGGGAACAGCTTCGCTGGTCCTGATGCGCGATGCACTTCTGCATATGCAGACATCGATGCCCGAGCTTGGAGCGGTCGATTCAGACTTCTCACATCTCTTCACATCCTGGTTCAACCGCGGTTTCCTGCAATTGCGCTCCATTGATTGGACCACACCCGCACACATCCTTGAAAAAATCATTCGCTACGAAGCCGTTCATGCCATTGGCGACTGGAATGAACTCCGAAATCGCCTGGCGCCATCGGATCGGCGGTGCTTCGCATTCTTTCATCCGCAACTTGCGGATGAACCTTTGATCTTTGTCGAAGTAGCGCTCACGCGATCGATTCCCGACAAGATCGGCCCTTTGCTTGATAACAAGCGCGAAGCAATCGCGGCAAACGATGCCGATACGGCGGTATTCTACTCCATTTCCAACTGTCAAAGCGGTTTGCGAGGCATTTCCTTCGGGAACTTTCTGATCAAACAGGTCGTCGAAGAGTTGCGTCGTGAACTGCCGGCACTCAAGAATTTTGTCACGCTCTCGCCCGTACCTGGATTCGGGCGCTGGCTGAAGACCGCGTGCGTCGAAAGCGACACCACACTGGAGCTTGACCGACTGCGACAACTTCTCGAAAACGCAGGTTGGGAAAACAACGAGACTTTGACAGCCGAAATCCACCCACTGCTCTTGCGCGCGGCCACGCATTATTTCCTGAATGCTCGCACCGCCAATGGACGTCTTATCGACCCGGTCGCCCGCTTTCATCTTGGCAACGGCGCCAGGCTTGAGCGTCTCAATTATCTCGGTGATGTTTCCGCAAAAGCAATGCGAGAATCGCACGGATTGATGGTCAACTATCTCTACAAGCTTGATGACATCGAGCGCAATCATGAAGCCTATGCAGAAAGAGGAGAGGTCATCGCTTCTGCAAATCTTCGCAAACCAGCTTCCATTCAGCCTCCTATAAAAGCAGCCAAAAATTCCCTGGGAACAACATATGCCTAATCACCTGTTTGATGCCATCCGCAACGCAATTTCCACGACCGACGCGATCTTCACCGAGACGCAAGCAGGGAAAATCTGGACATATGGGGATATGCTGGCGCTATCGGCGCACCTTGCCAATGTATTGGTCGAGCGCGGCGTTAACCCCGGCGACCGCGTAGCCGTTCAAGTTGAAAAAAGCGCCGAAGCTTTAATGCTTTATCTGGCCTGTTTGCGGTGCGGCGCGGTCTATTTGCCGCTGAACACAGGCTATACCGTTGCCGAACTCGACTACTTTTTTAACGACGCCAAACCAGCTGTGGTGGTGGTCTCACCGCAAAATGCGGAAAAACTGGCCGACACGGTCCACGCCTGCGGTGCGGTTCTTGAAACGCTCGACGATACAGGCGGCGGCTCATTGATGGACCGTGCAAACGGTACCGGAGTGGAATTTAAAGATGTCGACCGCGGACCAGACGATCTTGCCGCCATTCTTTACACATCAGGCACAACAGGACGCTCGAAAGGCGCGATGCTCAGCCATGACAATCTTCTCTCCAATGCTTTGACATTGCGCGATAGCTGGCACTTTACCGCTACAGATCGGCTCATCCACGCATTGCCGATTTTTCACACACATGGCCTGTTTGTAGCAAGCAACGTTACTCTGATTTCCGGCGCATCGATGTTTCTGTTGCCGAAGTTTGATCCAGACCAGATCGTATCCCGTCTGCCCAAAGCAACCGTTTTGATGGGTGTTCCGACGTTCTACGTGCGCTTGTCACAGGACACGCGTGTAAACCGCGAAAGCACTGCTCATATGCGACTCTTTATCTCGGGGTCGGCACCTCTTTTAAACGAGACCCACCAGACCTTCTTCCACAACACAGGGCATGCCATTCTGGAACGCTATGGCATGACAGAAACCAATATGAACACCTCCAATCCCTATCAGGGGGATCGTATTGCGGGAACAGTGGGTTTTCCACTACCTGGCGTGAATATACGAGTGGTAGATATGGAAAGTGGCAAGAAACTTCCGGTTGGAGAGACAGGAATGCTGGAAGTCAAAGGACCAAACGTATTCAAAGGCTATTGGAACATGCCTGCAAAGACCAAAGAGGAGTTCCGTGACGACGGCTTCTTCATCACTGGCGATCTCGGCCTTATCGATGAAAAAGGTTATGTGAACATTGTAGGCCGCGGCAAAGATCTCGTAATTTCGGGTGGCTATAATATCTATCCAAAAGACATCGAGAGGGAAATTGATTTGTTGGATGGAGTACTTGAGAGTGCAGTCATCGGTGTACCACACAGAGATTTCGGCGAGGGCACTACAGCTGTTGTCGTGAAAAAGCTCGAATCTCCGTTGGAAGAAAAACATGTATTGATCGCTTTGAGTGAGCGTCTGGCCCGCTACAAGCTGCCAAAGCGAGTTCTATTTGTGGACGAATTGCCGCGAAACAGCATGGGCAAGGTTCAAAAGAACATACTTCGGGAGCGTTACCGCCAGCTCTATGAATAAGAACCTGACTTTAAGCTGCACTAACGTCGTATGCTTTCAACGTCGCAGATTTGGCTCTGTTTGATTGCCAGTCAACATTTGGGAAGGCTACGAGAACTGGTCAAAAGTATGTGCCTGTGATCACTGAAGTGACACCCACCCGAACGTTTGAACACTTACGACTTTGTTCAATCGAATGGATGGCGATGCTTTCATTCGACATGCCCCCCAAGATACAAAGCTCTCATCGCCGGGTCGGCGAGGAGATCGCGAGCAGGTGCATGGATTGCCACCTGTCCCAGTGATAACACATAGGCACGGTCCGCCACGTTGAGCGCCTCAAAAGCATTCTGCTCAACCATGACGATGCATAAGCCTTGGGTTTCACGAATATCGGCGATAGCATCGAAAACCTCATGCAGCATCAGGGGCGACAATCCGGCAGAGGGTTCGTCAAGAAGAAGGATCTCGGGACCAGCTATGAGCGCGCGGGCGAGCGAGAGGATCTGACGCTCGCCGCCGGAGAGTGCTGACGCCTTGCGATTTTGCTTCGATGCCAATGCTTGGTATTGTGTCATCAGCGCCTCGTAACGCTTTCCCGCGATATCACTATCCAACGCCCGAGCGCCAAGCCTCAGATTTTCGCCAACGGTCAAGGTACCAAAAACATTGTCTGTCTGCGGCACATAGCCCACTCTATGGTAGCGGACTTTGTCGTGAATGGGAACCGCACTGACATCACTGCCATGCATTGTCACCACGCCAGCCCGGGGCTTCAAATACCCGGCCAGGGTCTTCAGCAGAGTGGATTTTCCACAGCCGTTCGGGCCGAGTATCGTCACGATTTCGCGCCGACTGGCCGTAATGGAAATCCCGTTCAGGATATCAGCACCATCGCCATAACCGGCGCGCAAGTCTTGAGCGTCGATCATTTCGCCATTCCCCCTTTTTCAACGGCTTTACCGAGATAGGCTTCAACGACGCGCGGATTGTGTTCCAGCTCGCCCGGTGCGCAATCGACGATAATCTCACCCCGATCCAGCACGATGCAACGGGTACATAATTCGCGGATGAAGATCATGTCGTGCTCGACCACAAGGCAAGCCCCACCACGTGCTACGTAATGTCGGAGCACGCCGATGAGTTCTGACCGGAGCGACGCATGCACACCGGCCGTCGGCTCATCAAGGCAAAGGAGCTTTGGATTGGCCCGCAGTGCCGCCGCCACCGAAAGTAGTTTCTTCTGGCCGCCCGAAAGGGCGCTGGCTGCATTGTCCGCAACATGCGAGAGCTTGAATTCCTCCAGCAGCGCGTCAATCTCCTCGCCGTAGGAGACGGTTGCGAAGCGACCGCCCTCATCGCGCCTGCCGGCTTTCAGCACCTCACGCACTGTCATCCGATGCGGCATAGAGGGGAGCTGGAATGTCCGCACCAGACCAAGATCCGTGATCGTCTGTATTCGCGCGTCGGAGATGTTCTGTCCGACGAAGGTGACTTTTCCCGCACTTCGAGGGAGAAAGCCGGAAATTGCATTGAGCGCCGTGCTCTTACCAGAGCCGTTTGGTCCCAGTAGACCGACGATCTCGCCCGGTCGGACTGAGAAGGAGACGTTCTCGAGCACTTTGAACAGGCCAAAGGATACGGCAAGACCATCGACGTTAAGAAGATCAGCGTCCATGAGTATCTCCTATACGCTCGGGGAAGATTCCTTGCGGACGAAGGAGAAGGAAGGTCAGGATTACCCCTCCGGTCAACAGGAGGCGAGCCGCCGCGACGAAGTCCGAAGGCAGCTCAAAATAGTCTTTCACGAAAGGCACATAGGCCATCATGAATTGCATAGCGAAGGCTCCAGCGATGACACCTTTATTGTTCGCAATGCCGCCGACGATGATCATGGACCAGATCAGGAAAGTCTCTGGAGCGACCAGTAATTCCGGTCCAACGAAGCTGAGATAATGTGCGTATAGCACACCCGCGAGCGCTGCGATCATCGAGGTAATCACCATGATGATCGAGCGCATGCCATCGATATCATAGCCAAGCGCCCGCGCAAACTGGGGCTCCTCGCGCATAAGCTTCACGCCTAGTCCGAAATTCGATTTCATCAGTCGGTCACTAAGCCACCAAACAAACAGCAGAAGTCCAAAGAACAATGCCAACCGGGCAAATCCGTCCCATGGGCGTAACTCGGCAAACAGGGTTGGTAGTCCGGCGATCCCCTGCGCGCCTCCGGTGACCCCTTCAAGATTGGTTGCAAAAATTCTGACAATCTCCGCGATAGAAAGCGTCGCGATCCCCCAGTAGTCCGAAGACAGCTTGCGCCCGATCCGCGCAAATACCAGACCCAAGAGCGCAGCCATGCATAATGCGAACGGGAGACTGGCAGCTACGGGAAAGCCGAAGCGATGGACAAGGCCAGCGCCGTAAACGCCGCAACCGAACATGGCGACCAAACCGAAATTCATCAGCCCGGCATAGCCCGCCTGAAGATTGAGGCTGAGTGCAAGGATTGCATAGATGCAGGAAATCGAGGCGACATGGACGAGAAAATCAGACACGAGCCACCTCGCTGACAAAGATGCCCCTCGGGCGGAACAGCAGAACTGCGATGAGCAGGGCGAAGGACGCCGCCGGCGCATAGCTTGCCGGGAGGAAGAAGAACTCCTCACCGACAATTGGGCCAAGATTGACGTTGGTGATGAGCGTTTCGGCTGCTGCGATTACGACAGCGCCAACAACAGCACCGAATGCATTGCCCAAACCGCCGAGAATGGCGGCTGCGAAGACAGATAGAAGCATGTTGGTTCCCATATCGATGCTGACAGAACCACGCAGGGCGAGCATCGAACCACCAAGGCCCGCCAACACTCCGGACAGGATGATAACGAAGCCAGTCACCCGACGGTTATTGATCCCCGTGGCGGCTGCTAGCACTGGATTGGTCGATACGGCGCGCATTTCCCTTCCCAGTGGCGTGCGGAAGAGAAGCAGAGCAAAGCCGACGAGGATCACCACCGTCAAACCGAGGGTGATGAATTGCATTTCGGTGATACGCACGCCGAGGAAGCGGGTGGCAGGGGTAACGGGAACGGAAAACCGCCGGGCCGCCGGACCAAAGCCCAACAGAAAGATCGCGGAAAGCACCATGCTTAGGGCCAGAGACCCAATCAGGGCGATAGCCGGGTCGCGGCGCAAAAGGCGCTCAAAAAGCAGCTGGTTGAAGATCTGTGCGAGGAACCCCACCAGCAGCGCAGAAACCATGATGGAGAGGATGAGAGGAACACCTATCTTTTGGAGCATCATACCCACAAATGCACCAACAACCGCATATTGCACCAAGGCAACATTCGGAAACCGGATCAGGGAATAAACCGCGCTGAGCGCCACAGCGATCAAGGCTAGATCCACTGCCCTGAACAGAACATCGAAAAGAAACTGTATCATGCGAACCTTCCGCCACTGTCGGCCCGGGCGGATCGCCGTCCGGGCCGAACCACTGTTACTCGACGCGGGTCGGTTTGCCGTCCTTGACCACCAGCTTCTGATAGGGTTGCCAGACGCGTTGTCCATCATCGTCCAGCTTGATCTCGCCGGTGACCCCCGAAATACCTTCAGCCCCAACCTTCCTGATACCATCGATAACGGCGGCGCGGTCTGTGCTGCCCGCCTTGTTCAAGGCCGCTGCTGCAAACAGAACCGTGTCATGAGCATAGCCGCTCCAGGCCGATGCAAAGGCCTGACCGTAGGCAGCTTCATAGGACTTGAGATAGCTGTCGTTACCAGCCGCAGTGTAGTCAACGTCCATACCGAAGAGCCCTTCCTTGAACTCGGCCGACGTGTCCGCGTCATGCATAGTCATCTGGATCGAATACCACGGCTTTTCATCCCGAAGACCCAGTTCATAGGCCTCTTGAACGATTAAACCACCATCCGCGCCATAAGCTGTGAACACATATGCGTCGGGTTTCGAGGTTTCAGCTTGCTGTAGCTCGCGTTTGTACGACGTCTGACCCGACGTATAAATGATTGTCGTCGATATCTCGCCGCCCATTTCCTTGAACTGACGCTCGAAGTTCAAAGCGATGCCTTGTCCGAACGCATTGTTCATCGCCATCAGGGCAACCTTCTTCCAGCCATGGGCAAGCACGTCCTCGGCAGCGAACTTGGTGGAGACGTTGTCGAGGCCGACCATCGAAAAGGAGGTTGCGCCGATGTTGCGCACCAGACCGGAAGTCGAGACAGCATTAATGTGTGGGAAACCCTCCCCAACCAGATACTGGCCGAGCGGAATTGTGATCCCTGAAGAATATTCACCAATTACCAGCGCAACCTTGTCGACGGAAACGAGCTTGCGTGCAGCATCAATCGCACGTTGCGGGTTGTTGCCTGAATCTTCATAGATGATCCGCAGCGGCTCGCCGAGAACACCGCCTTTGGCATTTATCTCCTTGAGCGCAAGCTCCATGCCGCGTCGCAAATCCTCGCCGCCGCTGGCATTGACACCCGAAAGCGGCAGCACAGTGCCGATCACAACATCTGCCTGCGCAGGCATCGCCGCCCCCAAAAATGCAGCAGCTGAAAAGAAGCGTATCACCGGTTTCATATTTGTCCCCTTTTGCTTGTTGTTCATCGGCCCGCTTTGGTGTGGTGCCGCGTAACCCGCTGCGCACGCAGCTCCACTCCCGATGACGAGCGTCATCAGTCGTGCTGTCGTTCTCAACGAAGAGCGATAAAACTGTATGGATGATACGCAGGTACTGCCCTGACGCTCGTCCCCTCTGTTATTGCAGCCGTTCCAGCTACTTTTTCTTGAATGTAATGTCGCCGGGATACAGCGTTCGCAAAACTATAATCCTGCGATAAGCGCTATACCCACATTGTATCCCTCAAGGCGTATTTCGAAATAGGTCGACAGCGCTCCCTCACTCGCGACCAATGAGTGCCGGTACTAGAGTCAATTTCGAAGATGTTTTGAGCGAGAGCCCTACCAGGTGTCGCGTGCAGCATCTCAACGCGGCTCAAACTCTCTTAGCCGCACCGTGTCTAAAAGAGACGTAGCAACATCAATTTGTAAGGGCGAAGGGTCAATCGGCCCTTACAACACCGTCGATCAGGTTCTCGGACATCAGGCGCTGTGCAAGAGTGCCCCGCGCCTTTGAGATTGCCCGTTGATAGATCCCATTTCCTCTTGCGGCCATACGCGCAATGTTCACAGCTTCAGCAGGCGTCACTGCTCGGAAGTGTATAGGCTCGCGGGGCCGAAGCTGGACAAATGCATCGAGGTCGCATTCGAGAACCGTCGCAATCTTGGGGTAACCGCCGGTGGTCTGATGGTCCGACAGAAGCACGGTTGCCACACCGTCTCCAGCGATCTGAACCGAGCCGCGCATGATCGGCTCCGACGGCATGTCGAGCTTAGATTGCGGCGGTATGGCCGGACCCGCGAGACGCACGCCCATGCGATCACAGGCATCCGTCATTCGCCAGCCGTCGGATAAAAAACCCACAATCGCTTCCGGACTGAAGAAACGCTGTTGCGGTCCCATTGTCACCCGCA
>NZ_NNRN01000028.1:0-3637 GCF_002252535.1 Brucella lupini | reverse complement strand
CGACAACCTGATTTGTGGGGCGGGGCGGGGTGGCGGTCTGGATTGCTGCCTGCTGTACCGGCTTTTGCGGTGCGGGTGCCATAACGGGCGCCGATGGACGCGGCACAGGGCCGACGGCAGCGCCATAATCCTTCGACCACGCCTTGTTCTCGGGGGCCTTGTTCTCGGGTGCTTTGCTGGTGACGGTCGCCTTTGGCTCGGCTCTCGCAGGTGACTGTGTGTTCGGCTTGGAAGCGGGGCGCTGGAACAGGGCTGTGATCGCGGCTTGCGGGCTCTTGTGCTGCGAGGTTGCCCACAGGCTGAAAGCACCAAGGCCGAGGATTGCGGCAAGCGCGAGCATGGGAGTGGACGAGCCGGATGACTTGCCCGACGACCTGGCCGAGCGCTTTGTGGAGCGCTTGGGCGAGCGGGTGGTGCGTTTCCGTGCAGCCATCGTCTGTCTCCTCTTCGAATCGCGATGGGGAGACGCTACCAATTGTTCCTTCGCATTTGGTTACCGCAGCATCGGGCGCGAACGGCTGGAACGACGAAGCGGAAACAAAAAACGCCGCTTTCGCGGCGTTTCAAGGTGGATTGGTGAAGACTTACTGGTGCCCAGACGTCTTGTCATCGCAAGAGGTTTGGCCTGAAGCCTTCTTCTGCTGCCGTTGGTTGGCTTCGCTTGCTTCAACTGCGTTGCGCAACTCTGCCCATTCGCGTTCATGACGACGATAAAGCTCGTCGGAAACAGTCTGGATACCCATTTCGGTCCTCCGTTTTATCTGGTGCCCCAAATAACATGGCGAAGTCCGAAACGTTGCATCACAAAGCGTAAGCGTTTGAAATCTTAATCGGTTTATATGTTTATAACGTCTTGCTGATTTCAGTTTTCCTGAATGGAAACACCACCTTCTCCGATTTTCATCTCAATCCCGGCGGGTTTAGTCTCTTCACGATAGACATAAACCGCAAGACCCGCAGCCACGACAATCAGCGCGCCAATAATCAGATAAAGCCCGTTTCTATTCACATTCAGTCTCCAGCTGGTTGATGGTGAAGTGGGAACGTTCGCGCGCGTGATTTGGTTCCGCAGAACATGATGACCACAAAAATGCGTCATCCTTTTTTTATTGAATGGAAAAAACACAAACTGGCAAATTTGCCTCTTGCTTTATCTCTTTGGATTATCTAGTGAAGCCGCACCGCTTGAAAGCGACGGAGCGTAGCGCAGTCTGGTAGCGCACCTGATTTGGGATCAGGGGGTCGCAGGTTCGAATCCTGCCGCTCCGACCATCTTCCCCAAGATTTGAAATGGTCGATATATGAACGCCCCGGCACAGGCTGTGGCGTGCGTCTTTATCGCGTTGACATGCATTCCCGTGTAAACTATTGGCTTGGTGGATTTTCAGCTCCCCCAGCGGGGCAAGAGAGTAGTTCAGGGTTCTTCAAATGGTTGCACGTATTTACCGTCCAGCTAAGACGGCAATGCAGTCCGGTCAGGCTAAGACAGACCAATGGCTTCTGGAATATGAACCGGAAAGCCCGCGTATGGTCGAGCCTTTGATGGGCTACACTTCTTCAGGTGATATGAAGAGCCAGATTCGTCTGTTCTTCGCCACGCAGGAAGAAGCAGTCGATTATGCAAAGCGCAATGGCATCGCCTATCGCATTACGGAACCGAATGAGCCGAAGCGCCGCAAGGTTTCCTACTCGGACAATTTCCGCTTCGACCGGACGATGCCCTGGACGCATTGAGGTGCATTGATTGCCTGTTTAGCCTGACACTTGTTTCAGGCCGGGCAATGCGATAATTCGGCAGGGCTTTGCTGGCAAAGCCCTGTGCAAATTGAAATATCTTCGATCTTTTTCGAAAGGAGAGGTCCCGTAGCTCAGTTGGATAGAGCGTCAGCCTTCTAAGCTGAATGTCACAGGTTCGAATCCTGTCGGGATCACCACTCTTTCGTTCTTGTCGAATGACACGATATTTGGCCTTTTTTGGCCACTATGTTGCCCTTGGGTCAGCATCTCTGACCTTTCTCAACGATCATTCCCTCTGCGTCGGTCCGAAACTGCAACGCAAACTCAGCGTATAGATTTCGTCCACGGTCGACTTCCGATCCCGTTCCCTTCGCTCACCGGGTTGATCGAAGCATTACAAATCGAACATGTTACGATGGCAGAGCGTGTCGCAGGTTGTGGAAATTTTGCGACAGGAAAAGGATTCGGAATGGCCGCTTCTGGCCAGTTAAGGTTCGTTGATGGTTTGGCAAATTGATGGGTATGGTGGAGCAGGTCCTTTGCGGTTTGGAATGTCCCCGCCAAAGGTTGAGGGCATCATGGGAACGCATCCTGTGATCAAGCGCAGCCCCCCGAATGCGGCCCGCTACCTATTTGGACCCGATAGGCCTGTAGTCATCTTCGAGCAAAATTCATTGGTTGAAATCAGCTTTTCACCAGACGCCAGCGAGCCAGTAAAATACGGATCAGAAGATCTGTTTCTGTCCTCCGAGAAAGACGTACTTGAAATGCTATGGGCACACAGCGGCAGGGCCGATACATTTGAGGTGGCCGGCTTCATCGTCTTCCTCCCGCTAGGTATAACGCTCACTGGCTTTCACGATCACGATGCGGACCAAAAAGCGATCTCGTGCTTTGTCAGGGGTCGGTGGGATCGATTCGGAACGAGGATGAAACCAATAGAATTTTCGAGCTAATGACTTTGTCGGGCAATTCCTGAAACCTGCATCACGTTCGCAGCGGCCCGGATTCCGGGCCGCGACGTGTGCAAAAGTAAGTCCCGCAAGCCTGACTTTTGCACACGTCTTTTGCGACAGAATTTTCCCTGAAAAATTCGGTGCCGCCGATTTTGTCGCGAAACTTAGGATTTCCGCGACATGAACATGTTGTCGGGGCCGAAGGCCGGCCCCGATCATTGATGATCAGCTAAAATAGGTTTCTGCCATCACTTCTTGGATCACCTTCTAGGTGGTGAGGAGTGTAGAGATCGCTGCGAGCTTTTCTCCGCAACGGCCGCGCAAGACCCTCCGGGTTGGTTTTGATATCCGCGACAGCGATAGCGGGTAACCCGTTCATAGGGCACTGCGCTGCCCACTGACCATCCACCGAAGCAATGCCCGAAGGAGCAGCCGTGCTCTGGGGTGCGAGAGTTGAAAAGCTGACCCAAAAGGTATTGCTTGCAGCATGCCCCAATACCTCAGCAGCAAATGCCGGAGCACCAGAAGCGGTTTCTCCTGCTGTCGAGAACAGTACGCAATCGACATTAAGCTGCTCGTATTCGATGAATATTTCGGGATAGTGCGCTTCCATGCCGACCGCACAGCCGAAACGGAAACCGTCCACCTCAAAAGTCACGGGTGTCTTCCCCGGCGAGTACATAAACGAGATTTTCGTGTTGGATAGCAGGCGCTCATCGTAGCGCGTCACCAGTTCCCCACTGACGTGGGTAATCCCCCCGTTTTTAACGGGGCTCGTCAGTAGAATTCACGCGGCCATTTTCAGTTTCTGTGCGGGCGTTACGCCGCCGATGCCCATATTGGGACGTTCGTTGTTGTAGGTCCATAGCCACTGCGTGGCAAATTCCTGCGCCTCCTCAATGCTTTCGATGATATATTGGTCGAGCCATTCATTCCGAACGGTG
>NZ_NNRN01000027.1:0-1103 GCF_002252535.1 Brucella lupini | reverse complement strand
GGCGTTGGTGCATCAATCGCCGGTGAGTTTCAGAGTTTTTATAGCATTGGCTTTTAATGTTTTGGTTCGTTGAGAATTTGGATCAAGCCAATGCCTTTCAAGCACAATTCCGCCCGTCGTCACCGGATACCCAAGCAGAAGTTCAAGGTCACGAACTGGGCGGAGTACGAAGCAGGCTTGCGTCAGCGCGGGAGTGTTACTTTCTGGATCAGTGAAGCAGCTATAGCCGGATGGATTGCACCACTGCGCAAGACGCGCGGTGGTCAATGTCGCTATTCTGACCTGGCTATTGAGACGACGCTGATATGTGGCAAAGTGTTTAACCAGCCTCTGCGTCAGACAGAAGGCTTAATGGCCTCGTTGTTGCGGCTACTCAATGTTGAACTGCCGGTGCCAGATCACACAACATTCAGCAGACGCTGCGCCAATCTTGTTGTTTCCAGCTTAACCCGGTGCACCAGGAGGGATGGAACAGATGAACCTCTTCATGTGATCGTCGATAGCACTGGTATGAAGATATATGAAGCTGGCCAATGGCTTGAAGAAAAGCATGGCGCTAAATCTGCCCGAAAATGGCTCAAGCTGCATCTTGCTATTGATGCAGATAGCAATCAGGTCATTGCAGAAACACTGACTGATCAAAATACAAGTGACCTCAGCCAGGTTCCTGATTTGCTTGATATGATTGATCGCCCCATCGCTTGTTTCATGGCAGATGGTGCTTATGACAGTGATCAAACCTATCAAGCTTTACGCAGTCATAGTCCCGGTGTGAGCATTATCATTCCGCCACGAATACGAGACTTACAAGAAGCGTCATATGGCCCACCTGATCAGCGTGACTGGCATAGCCGCACAAATGCTCAACGCGGTCGGATGGAGTGGCAAAATCTTACCGAGTATGGGAAGCGAGCGAGAGTAGAAAACGCCATAGGCAATTATAAATCAACAAACGGGCCAAAGCTAAGATCACGCAAATTCACCAACCAGAAGACTGAAGTTAAACTTGGATGCGGCGTCCGTAACCGCATGCTGCAGACACCACGCCCGAAATCCGTCCGCGTCAAAGTTGAAACCACATAAGCCAGCATCAAAGATCGGAA
>NZ_NNRN01000026.1:0-715 GCF_002252535.1 Brucella lupini | reverse complement strand
AATTCGCTGCCATTATCCACACGAATAACCGCAGGATAACCGACCTGACGACATATCCGTTCCAGGGTCTGCACCACATCCTCACCACGATAACTGAAGCGGGCATCAACTGCTGGCGAGAAGCGTGAGAATGTATCAACCACCGTCAGGATGCGGATCTTCCGTCCTGTCGCCAATTGATCATGGACAAAATCCATTGCCCAAACATGGTTGGAATGGGTCGCATCTGTGCGATCAGCGCGAAGCTTCGCCTTCACGCGTCGTTTGGGAACCTTGTTCCGCAGCTGAAGTCCCATCTCCTTATAAAGACGATAGATTCGCTTCGGATTAACGGGCCAGCCGTCACGCTTGAGAAGCACATGCACGCGCCGATACCCATAACGAACCCGTGTCTGACAGATGTCCTTGATCCTGAGCTTCAGTTCAGCCTGCTCGCCGCGCTTTGACTTGTAGACATAAAGTGACCGGTCAATCTTGAGCACCGAACAGGCGCGTCGTACCGAGACTTTCCAATCCGACTTAATAGTGTCGACAAGCGCTCGCCTGCGTGCAGGCTTCAGAGCTTTTTTGCCAAAACATCCTGAAGCATGGCCTTGTCCAGAGACAGATCAGCAACGATCCGCTTCAGCTTGGCATTCTCCTCCTCGAGCTGCCGTAACCGCTTCATCTCGGATGGTAATCCCCCCACCAAATAACGGGCTTCAAAAGTAGAATT
>NZ_NNRN01000025.1:0-1053 GCF_002252535.1 Brucella lupini | reverse complement strand
TAAAGCATGTCGCTGTTAACCGGATTCGGGATTCCCGTTTGGCTTGATCTGTGATTCACTTGTCTCATGGAAGGAGATGCACCATGGGCAAGCCGCATCCAATTGAGTTGCGTGAGCGTGTCGTTGCGTTTGTGAATGAGGGCAATAGTCACCGGGAAGCCGCTCGGCATTTCCGTGTTTCGCCTCGGTTCGTCAACAACATGATGATCCTGCATCGGTCATCCGGCTGTCTGGCCGCCGCCAGGCAGGGCCACCCGCCTGGAAGTGTGAAGCTTTTGGCTCATGGTGATTGGGTCCGCGAGCAGATGTCCGCCCGTGGCGAAACGACTTTGGACGAACTGTGCGTTGCGCTCGCGGAGCGCGGTATTGAAGTCCACCGCGCCACGGTCGGGCGATTTCTACACCGACTTGGGCTGAGCAATAAAAAAAAGCCTCAAGGCAAGCGAGCAGCGTAGACCAGAGATCGCCAAGGCGCGTGATCTTTGGATCAATCGCCGAAAGCGGTTCTTCAACAAGGCCTTGTCGCGTCTCATCTTTATCGATGAGACTTCCACAAATACGCGCCTGACAAAACGCACCGGATGGTCTACCAAAGGCAGGCGCTTTGCCGCCTATGCGCCCTTCGGAAAATGGAAGACACAGACCTTCATTGCCGGACTGCGCTGCCATGGCCTGACCGCGCCGTGGATCGTCGATGCACCGATGAACAGCCGCATCTTCGAAACCTGGATCGAGACACAGCTTGTGCCGACACTGTCAGCCGGTGATATAGTCATCCTCGACAATGTCGGCTTCCACAAAAGCCAGAAGGCTGAGCAACTGGTCAAGGCAAAGGGCGCTTGGTTTCTCTTCCTGCCGCCCTATTCGCCGGACCTGAACCCAATCGAAATGGCTTTCTCAAAACTCAAAGCACTTCTGAGAAAGCGAGCAGCACGCAGCTTCGACGCCATCTCAAAAGCACTTGGCGATATCATCAGTCTCTTCTCCATCAATGAATGCCAGAACTTCTTTAAGGCTGCTGGGTATGAGGCCGAATAAATGCGACACGCTTTA
>NZ_NNRN01000024.1:0-854 GCF_002252535.1 Brucella lupini | reverse complement strand
TAGGTCGTACACTCATAAATAGACTAGTTATTTGAAAGGATTAGTGATTCAAATGGCCTCAAAATTGGAGGTGTTTGATGTCACGTCGCCGCTATGAGCTGACAGACCGGGAATGGTCGATTATTGAGCCGCTGTTGCCCAGCAAACCTCGTGGTGTGCCTCGGGTTGACGATCGCATGGTTCTCAATGGCATACTATGGCGGTTCCGCACTGGCTCATCGTGGTCGGAAATCCCTGAACGCTATGGTGTTGCAACGACCTGTTACAACCGGTTCGTTCGCTGGCGACGTGCCGGTATCTGGGATCGGTTACTGGAGGCCGTCTCGGAGGCCTATGACGGTGACATCGTGATGATCGACAGCACCTGTGTCCGTGTTCACCAGCACGGAGCCACAGGAAAAAAAGGGATGCCGACGATGGTTGCATGGGACGTTCCCGTGGCGGCCTCACAAGCAAAATCCACGCAATTGTTGATGCGGAAGGCCGTCCGATCAATTTTTGCCTGACGGGTGGCCAGGTTGCTGACTGCTCTCAGGCTGAGGGCCTCATGGCGTGTGTTAAAGAAGGCGGCACGCTGCTTGCAGACAAGGCCTATGATACCGATGCCATCCGCAAGACGGCAGCAGACCAAAAAATATGGGCCAATATTCCACCCAAATCCAACCGCACGGGCGTCTTGTCGTTCTCACCGTGGGTTTATCGTCAGAGAAATCTGGTTGAGCGGTTCTTCAACCGCATCAAACACTATCGCGGTATCGCAACGCGTTACGACAAGAACCCCGCCAATTTCCTGGCAGCTGTCAAACTCATCGCTATCCGCATCTGGTGCATTAGTTTATGAGTCTACGTCGTAG